>JBGAJY010000046.1:0-29510 GCA_044224705.1 Saprospiraceae bacterium | reverse complement strand
CTGAATATTGCATTTGAAACGATTTCTACCAAAATGTCGCCCCGATGGGGCTATTTAAACCCCTGATTCGCATGAGTCATGTTTGCCCCGCCTATACCTATGCTTCGCACGAACCATGTTCAAACCACTATAAAATACACCAACAGACCCGCCGCCGCCGCCATTAAAAGCAAGGCGGCTGATCCCCAGAAATTGGACCATCGGTTGTTGGTAAAGTTGCCCATGATGGCCGGGTTATTGGAAATGTGCAGCACCATCGCGATCAGGACCGGTGCCGTCAGTCCGTACAACACTGCCGCCAGAATAAGCGCGTCGATGGGGCTGACGCTGGCAAAATCGAACACCAGACCAAGCAGCAGCGACACTGCGAGTACTGCGTAGAACCCTTTTGCCTCGTAGTATTTTTTGTCCAGGCCTTCCTGCCAGCCAAAAGTTTCCGCAAAAATGTAGGACACCGCGCCGGCCAGCACCGGGATGGCCAGCATGCCCGTGCCGATCACGCCGAGAGCGAAGAGCCAGTATGCCTGATTGCCCGCCAGTGGCCGCAGCGCGGCGGCGGCATCCTGCACGGTCTGAATATCGTGCAGGCCTTCGTTGTACAGCACCGTGCCGGTGGTCAGGATGATAAAAAAGAACACCAGGCAGGTCAGGAACATGCCCGCGTCCACGTCCTGTCGCATCCCGGTGATGAGTTTTTTATCGACGACGACCGTATTGCGCAGCCCTTCGGCTTCTTCTACTTCCATGCTGGTTTGCCAGAAAAACAGGTAGGGCGAGATGGTGGTGCCGAGGATGCCAACCAGGATGGAGAGGTATTCCCTGTCGAATCGTATGGTCGGAATAAAGGTGTGACGAAGGATTTCCCCATAGTCCAGTTTGACCAAAAACGGCACCACGAGGTACAGCAGCAACGAAAGGCACAGGTATTTGAGCGCTGCGGCAAAGGGTTTGTATCGCAAAAACACGATGGCCACGAAGAGTATTGCCGTAAAAAAGATACTTGCGCCATGCGGCGGAATACGCGGGAAAAGCATGTTGGTTACCGCTCCCATGGCCTGAATGTCGGCGCCGATATTGATGATAATAGCCGGCACGCTGAACAGGATCATGAGGTACAGCAAAGGGCGCGGATAGTGTTGCTTCAGCACGCCGGTGAGCCCTTTTCGCGTCACAATACCGATGCGTGCGCACATTTCCTGAATGGCGATCATGAGCGGGTAAGTCGCCAGGGCCGTCCACAGCGTCGACAAGCCGAACATGGCTCCCGCCTGTGAATAAGTGGCGATCCCCGAGGGATCGTCGTCGCTGGCGCCGGTGATCAGGCCGGGACCGAGGGTGCGCCAGAAGCGTCGGAAAGCATTGGGTCGGCTTTGTTTTTTAGACACGGGATCAGGTTTTTGGCCGGCCGGGCGGAGGGTAATTTGCCGGTTGAAGTTACGGCTGTTTCGGCCATAGAAAACCATTGGAATTATTCCACCACCACTTTTTCCCAAAATACCGTGCCTGCCGTTTGTACGGCAATGTTGTACAGCCCGGCCGGTAAATCCCGCACATCGAGGTCTTTTTCAGGCAAATCAGTCACTACCTCACTGCGCAACAACATTCCGCGGGCGTCGAATACCTGTAGCAAACTGGCGCCAGGCGGCAAAATGATATGCACTTGATCCTGAGCCGGGTTGGGGTACGGGGCCTGCACCAGCCCCTTGACGGGGTGCGCCGTGCTGCTCGAAATGCCGGTGTAGATATCCACGACATTGCTGTAGCCTCCCGCGTATCCGCCGCCCAGCAGCAGCTTGTTGCCGGCGGCGGCGGCGCCCAGCCAGTATCGGGGTATGGACAGATAGCCCAGGGTGTCCCACAGGCCCGTGGCGCAGTCGTACACTTCCACCACGCCCATGAAGTCGTTGACACCGCCCGCTCCAGGTATTCGCGGCAGCATCGTACACGTCCATCAAAGCAGCGTCATCGGGGCCGATGCCTCCTTCAAAATAGACCTTGTCGCCCACGACAGCGCTTCCCATCAGTCCGCCGAAATCGACCTGGGTCAGGTTGGCCGAGGACCAGGATTCGGTGTTGCCGTCGAAAATGTCGACCTCGGTGTAGTCCACGAAGTCGAATTCGCCTCCGCCTGCCAGCACGACTTTATTGCCGACGGTCGCGGCCTCTATCAGGGCCCTCGGACGCATGAGCGTGGTGAAACTGGCCTCCCAGGTGTCGGTATTGAGAATGTCGATCCGGTCGCTCAGACCGGTATTGGTATAACCTCCGGCCATAAAAATCTTGTTGCCGAGGCCGGTGATGGCGATGTATCCGCGCGGTTCGGACAGGGTTGCCTGATGCCACACTTTCGTGGGTACGTGGAACACGTCCACTTTATCCGAAACCTGCCCCGATTCCGATACACCACCTGCGAATACCACAAATTCACCTGCCGTTCCGATGCTCGCGTATTTCCGGGGCGCTGAAAGGGTCAGGGTCGACCAGGTATTGTTATTGGCGTCGTACACCTGAACGAGGTCTGTAAAATCTTCTTCATCGACGATAAAAACCAGCTCGTTTATGGCGGCCACCGGCGGGTTGGGATTCAAACTTTCTCCCGAAAACGGCAGGTTGTGCACCGTCCACAATCCCGTTTGGGTATCGTAGATGTCTACTTTATTGCCAACGCTGCCATTGGTAACGGAGCCGAGTACGAACAGAATTTTTGAACCCGCCACAACCGTATAGGGGTCTTCGCGGGGTTCGGAGAGGTGGGCAACCGACCACTGCGCCTGCAAAGGCACGAGGGCGATCAGCCACAAGAATGCGATCAAGCCATTTTTATAGTTTTTCATGGGAAATGTGGTTGAAGTGATCGGTTGAATTTTTCTCCGACAGGGTACTTCGCTTCCCGTTCATTTCATAAATTCGTTCTCTTCCTCCGCTTCCCATTCCCGGTTGGTCATTGGCGGTGGACTGTCGACCCAGGTATGGTCGCGTTGCATGGGCGGCATGTCGTCCTGCAGGGTCATTTTATCGGGCGATTTGTCGCGTTCGGCGGCCACCATGTTTTCGATGCCTTTGAGCAAAGCGTCTGCATTGAAGGAAATGCTGTCGATGCCTTCATTGACCAGAAACTGGGCGAACTCGGGCATGTCGCTGGGCGCCTGCCCGCAGAGCCCGATTTTGATGCCTTTGCGGCGCGCGGCGCGGATCGCACGGGCGATAAGCAGCATAACCGCTTCGTTTTTTTCGCTGAACAAACCGCTTACCAGCGCCGAATCGCGGTCGAGGCCGAGCGTGAGCTGGGTCAGGTCGTTGGACCCGATGGAGAAGCCGTCGAACACGTCGGCGAACTGTTCGGCCAGAAGCACGTTGCTCGGGATTTCGACCATGACGTAGATATGGAGGCCGTTTCGGCCCTGTTCCAGCCCGAATTCGCGCATGGTAGCGATCACCTGTTTGCCTTCGGCGATGGTCCGGCAGAACGGGATCATCAGTTTGACGTTGGTGAAGCCCATGTCTTCGCGCACCCGTTTCATGGCCTTGCATTCGAGTTCGAAGCCGTCTTTATACAAAGGCGAATAGTAGCGCGAAGCCCCGCGGAACCCGATCATCGGATTTTCTTCCACAGGTTCGAATGGCTTGCCGCCGATCAGGTTGGCGTATTCGTTGCTTTTGAAATCGCTCATGCGCACGATCACGTCGTGCGGGTAAAATGCCGCCGCGATAGTGGCCACACCCTGAGCGAGGCGGTCGACGAAGTATTCTTTTTTGTCGCGGTAATGCCGCGTGATGCGGACGATGTCCTGCCGCACTTTTTCGTCTTTGATCTGCTCAAAACGTGTCAGGGCCAGCGGGTGCACCTGGATATGGTGCGTGATCAGGAATTCCATGCGCAGCAGACCCACGCCGCGCTGCGGCAGGAACGATTGCTGAAAAGCCAGCGAGGGGTCGCCGAGGATGAGCATGGGCGCCGTTTGGGGCATTTGCAGCTTGGAAATGTCTTTTTCGGTGGTCGTCCACTCGGCTTTGCCGTCGTAGATGTAGCCGGTTTTGCCTTCGGCGCAGCACACGGTGACTGTTTCGCCGTCGTGGATTTTGTCGGTCGCATCGCCGCAGCCGACCACGGCCACGGTGCCCAGTTCGCGGGCTACGATGGCGGCGTGGCTCGTGCGGCCACCCTTGTTGGTCACGATGGCCGCTGCGCGTTTCATGATCGGATCCCAATCGGGATTGGTGATGTCGGTCACCAGCACTTCGCCGTCCTGTAACAAATGCGCTTCCTTCGGCGAGCGCAGGAGCCGGGCTTTCCCGGAGGATATTTTTTCACCCAGGGCGATGCCTTCGGCGAGTTTTTTTCCTTTGGACTGGATGGCGTATGTCCGCACGACCGCATGGGCGTTTTTACCGGCATGGACGGTTTCGGGGCGGGCCTGTACGATGTACAGTGAGCCTTCCGGGCCGTCTTTTGCCCATTCGATGTCCATGGGTTTGCCGTAATGCCGTTCGATGCGCGCGCACCAGTCGCCCAGCGTGAGCACATCGGTATCGCTGATCGAATAAGCCTCGCGTTTTTCGGGCAGAGTGGACTGGTTGTTCACGGTTTTGCTGCCTATATGGGGTGCGGCGTACACGAGCGTCCATTCTTTTTCGCCGAGTTTTTTCTGGATAATAGGGTTGAAATCCTTTCCGATATGCGGTTTGAAGAGGACGAATTCGTCGGGAGTAGAACGGCCCTGCACGATATTTTCGCCGAGCCCGTAGATGCTGTTGATCACGACCACCTGGTCGAAACCCGTGTCGGGATCGAGGGTAAAAGCGACTCCCGAGGAGGCCAGGTCGGAGCGCACCATTTTTTGCACGCCTACGGAAAGCGCCACGTCGATATTGCCAAAGCCCTGGTCTTCGCGGTACTTGATGGCCCGGTTGGTGAACAGCGAAATGAAACAGCGGTGCACTGTGCGCACCAGATCGGCTTCGCCGCTGATGTTCAGAAAACTCTCCAGTTGGCCCGCAAAGCTGGCCGAGGGCAAATCCTCCGCCGTGGCGCTGCTGCGCACGGCCATGGTGAAGTGGTCGCCGCCTTCGCGGCTGCACAAATCGCGGTACGCTTCGCCGATGGCCGCCACGACGGAGGCCGGGAGCGCGGCGTTTTTGATCAGGTCGCGCGCCTTGGCGCCGATGGTGTCGAGGTTGGAAAATTGGCGCGTATCCAGCTGGCGCAGGAGGGCTTCCAGTGGTTTTTGCAGGTTGTTTTCACGGAGGAATAGGCGGTAAGCCTCGGCTGTGACGGCAAACCCGTCGGGCACCAGGATGCCTTGGGGCGTGAGCAGGGAAAACATTTCCCCCAAGGAAGCATTTTTACCACCTACCGTCGGAAGGTCGTTGATGGTGATGTCGGAGAATTTTTTGATCAGGGAAGTCATCGTTTGGGCGTATTTGTACGGCGGCCTGCCGTTAATTTGTCCATTTAAAGTTGCCGGACCCGGGGCTGGCGCGGAAAGGGTGCAGGTCAGTGCCGGTGTTGACATTGGTCAAAATCGCCACCCATCCGCCCTCGTTTCTTTGTACCGATTATGGTATTGTTCATCAAAACAGCCTCTTTCAGCGAACTCGGGCGGCGAAGACGAAAAGGCCTGAAAGAAGTGTAAAGGTTCCAGAATCCTGTAACATCTTTCCAAAATCCTGTAAGGGAGGTCTGCTGGCGAGCCCGGAATTTTGCACAAAAATCTATATCATGGCTCAACAAGCAAGTACGGCATCTATAGCCCCCAAGGGCATCAAACGAAGTTTTCCGGTCAGTGGCATGAGCTGCGCCGCCTGCGCAGTAAGCATTGAAGAAATCGTGGGCAAACAGGCGGGCGTGCAGGACGCAGCGGTGAATTTTGCGACCCAGAACCTGCAGGTCATTTTCGATCCGGTCACCGTTTCCCCCGAACAACTCCAAAATGCCGTGCGCGCCGGCGGATACGATCTTATTTTGGCCAACGAAGAAGAAGACGCCGCGACACAACAGGCTGAACAACAACACTTTCAGCACCAACGCCTGCGCCGCCAAACCTTCTGGGCCCTTGCGCTCAGCGTTCCGGTGGTCGCGTTGGGCATGTTTTTCATGCATTTGCCCGGCGCCAACTGGATCATGCTGGCGCTCAGCGCGCCGGTGGTCTTCGGCTTTGGCAGCCGCTTTTTCAGGGGCGCCTGGAAACAGGCCCGGTTCGGCAAGGCCAATATGGATACCCTGGTGGCATTGAGCACTGGTATCGCCTTCCTGTTCAGCGCGTTCAACACGTTTTACCCGCATTATTTCCACCAGCTGGGCCTGCACGCGCCCGTTTATTTCGAAGCGGCGAGCGTCGTGGTGGCCTTCATCCTGCTGGGCAAATTGCTCGAAGAACGGGCCAAATCCAACACTTCATCGGCCATCAAAAAACTCATGGGTTTGCAGCCTAAAACCGTCCGAATCCTTCGCGACGGCATCGAAATGGAAACCGGCATCGCCCGTGTACTTGTCGGGGATATGGTACTGGTGCGACCCGGCGAACGTGTGGCCCTGGACGGCACCGTAGTATCGGGCATCTCTTTCGTGGATGAAAGTATGATTTCCGGTGAGCCCGTAGCCGTGGAAAAAAGCCCCGGCAGCGCCGTTTTTGCGGGCACCGTCAACCAAAAAGGTAGTTTTCAGTTCCGCGCCGAAAAAATCGGCAGCGCGACCCTTCTGTCCCAGATCATCCGCCAGGTGCAGGAAGCGCAGGGCAGCAAGGCCCCCGTACAAAAACTGGCGGACAGGATCGCCGGCATTTTTGTGCCCGTGGTTCTTGGCATCGCACTGCTCACGTTTGCCGTCTGGATGATTTTCGGCGGAGAAAATGCGTTGGCCCACGCCTTGCTCAGCAGCATCACGGTGCTTGTGATCGCCTGTCCCTGCGCTTTGGGGCTGGCCACGCCTACGGCCATCATGGTCGGGGTGGGCAAAGGCGCCGAAAACGGCATCCTGATCAAGGACGCTGAAAGCCTCGAAACGGCCCACCGCGTCGATACGGTCGTGCTGGACAAAACCGGCACGCTCACCGAAGGGCATCCGCAAGTGCGCGAATTCATCTGGTTGACGCCGGCGACGGTTGAATTGCAGGCCATTTTATATACCCTGGAATGGCGTTCGGAGCACCCGCTGGCCGAAGCAGTGGTCCGGCACCTTGCGCCCGAACAGCCTGTCCCTGTGGCTTTGGTCCAATTTCAAAGCCTCACCGGTCTCGGTGTGTCGGCGGTTTTTGAGCAAAAAAAATACTACGCGGGTGCTGAGCGGCTGCTGCAACAATTGGGGATTCAGCCCGATCCGCAAACGGCTGCACGCCTGGCGCAATGGCAAAATGAAGCCCAAACCGTCATCTTTTTTGCCGACGAAAATCGCCTGCTGGCCATGATCGCCATCGCCGATCCGCTCAAACCGGGGTCGGCCGAAGCGGTCGGCATGCTGGAAGAAGCAGGCATCGAGGTCCACATGCTTACCGGCGACCACCAGCTGACGGCCGCAGCCATTGCAGAACAGCTGGGTCTCCGGCACTTCCGGGCCGGACTGATGCCGGCCGACAAAGCGGCATTTGTGCGGCAATTGCAGTCGGATAACAAAGTCGTGGCCATGGCCGGCGACGGCATCAACGACGCCGAGGCGCTGGCCCAGGCCGACGTCAGCATTGCTATGGGCAAAGGTTCGGACATCGCCATGGAAGCCGCCAAAATGACGCTGATGTCGGGCGATTTACGGCAATTGCCGCGCGCGTTGCGACTGTCGCGGTTCACCGTAGCGACTATCCGGCAAAACCTGTTCTGGGCTTTCATTTACAATGTCGTGGGCATTCCGCTGGCCGCCGGAGTATTGTACCCGGTCAACGGCTTTCTGCTCAACCCGATGATCGCGGGTGCGGCTATGGCGCTCAGCTCGGTGTCGGTCGTGGGCAACAGCCTGCGCCTGAAAAACAAAAGAATTTAATTAAAACCTTTAATTTCAAATTATTACAACACCGTCATGTCAAATAAAAAATTCAAGACCACCATCAAATGTTCGGCCTGCGTCGCCAAAGTCACACCTGCGCTGGATGAAACGCTGGGCGCCGGCAACTGGTCCGTCGATCTCCTCGACCCCGACCGCGTACTAAGCACTCCGGACGACATCGAAGCGGTTGAAGTCGTCCATGCTTTGGAGCGGGTGGGGTATGCTGCCGAACTGCTGGATCATTGACCCGGCCAATTCGGTTCGCTTCAACCTTTTGAAAAATTCAGACCGCCGGGAATCCCCTTCCTGGCGGTTTTTTTTGCGACGCTGTACGAACGCCACAAATCGACGACTTCTTTAAAAGTGGCAGCAGGAATGCCCCGTTTCCGGTTGACCTGGCTGATGCGGTAAATGATGCTCCAATGCCGGTAGTAATCGCGGTAGGCCCTCAGGATACCGTGCGCGGGATCGAACACGTGGGCCGGGTCGCTCAGCACGCCGTTGAGTTCCATGATCTTGACCTCGCCGCGGCGCAAGGCATCCGGGCTGGCGCATTTCAGGTCGAAACGGCCATAATAAACACCTTCCAGTTGCTCGCAGAGTGGCCGGAAGGCGTTTTCCATATGGACATCGACCAGGTGGTTGGCGTTGACAAATTTGGTGCCCTTGCAGTGGTTGCCGATCATTTCAAGCAAGCGGGTTTCACCGGCTTGTGGGATTTGGGACAACAAATCGGGTTTTTCGCGTTCAAAACGTTCCAGTTGCAAGGCGGCTCGTCCGTTGCGGCGCATGAGATCGCCGATATTGCTTCGGCCATCGCCTCTGACGCTCAGGAATTCCTTCTGGCATACCGAAGTAATGCCGAAGCTGGGGTTTCCATCCGGCATGCGATAAAATAAAACGGTCATCTCCACGGATTCGGTCAGGAATTCCTGGATGATGAAATCCACCGGATTGGCTTCGAGGTGTTGCCGAAGGGCGTCGGGCGTCTGGATTTTTTTGACCAGGAAGCCGCGCTCGCCAACATCGGGCTTGGCGATGACCGGAAATTGCAGACCGGCATCGGAGAGTTTTTCCAGAAGATGTCCGAAGGAAAGGCCTCTGGGTGCAAATACCGTTTTGGGTAAAACTTCCTTGGGCATCAGCCCTAAAATATCGGATTTCGACTCGCCGAACGCGCCGCCGAGCGGAATAGCCGGGTTAACGGCGCTGAAAAAAAACAGCCGCCGCGCGCGCAGGGCAAACCACAGGTATATCGCTCCGATTGGAGCTACGGCGGCCCAAAACGGCCAGTATTCCCAGCTGCCCCAGCGGATGCGCCAGAGGCGGAAACGGAAAGAAAGTTGTTGGAGTGTGTTCATTGATACGATTGATACGATTGATTCGATTGATTCGATTATACGCAATCGCAAATAATCGATCAATCCAATTATCCATTCTCCGTAAACCCCGGGTAAAGCGTCATGCCGCCGTCCACAAAGATCGTGGTGCCGTGGATATAATCGGATTCGTCGGAAGCGAGCCAGACGGCCACAGCGCCAATATCGGAAGTCTCCCCGACGCGTTGGTAGGGAATCAGTTCGAGCAGTTTGGCTTCGGCTTCGGGCGTTTCCCAGGCGGCCCGGTTGATGGGCGTTTTGATGGCGCCGGGGCCGATGCTGTTGATGCGGATTTTCTTAGGGCCGTATTCCTGGGCCAGCGATTTCATCATGAGCATCACGCCGCCTTTGGAGGCTGCGTAGTTGACGTGGCCGCCCCAGGGAATCACTTCGTGCACCGACGACATGCATATGATCTTGCCCAGGGCTACCGATACCTCGGGCCGGGGGCCGCGGCGCAGGAATTCGCGGATGGCCTCGCGGGCGCAGAGGAACTGGCCGGTGAGGTTGACGTCGAGCACGAA
The DNA here is from genome assembly GCA_044224705.1 of Saprospiraceae bacterium. GTDB lineage: Bacteria > Bacteroidota > Bacteroidia > Chitinophagales > Saprospiraceae > M3007. The sequence goes on along the minus strand of JBGAJY010000046.1, from coordinate 19,635 downwards.
TTGCCAGTCTTTGAGGCTCATTTCGTGGAAAGGGGCGTCGCGTTGCAGGCCGGCGTTGTTCACCAGAATATCCACTGTGCCGAAGGTGGCGACGGTTTTCCGGAACATTTCGACGACCTGGTCTTCCTGGCTCACGTCGGCTTTGACGGCGATGGCGGTGCCGCCCATGTGGGTGATTTCGTCGACGACCTGTTGGGCGGATTCGTCTCCGAAGACGTAGTTGACGACCACGTTGGCGCCGTCTCGCGCCATTGCCACAGCCACCGCGCGTCCGATGCCCGAAATGGCGCCGGTGACGAAGCAGGTTTGTTTTTTAAGGCGATTGTTGGGTTGCTGATACATGGTAATGTGTGAATGTGCGAATGAGTGAGGGGATGGTTTTCGGGACAAAGGTCGGTAGGCGGGAAAGGATGAAAGGTTACGCAGGTAATAGTAGCGCAAAAACCGGTTGAATTGAACGGGATCGTTTCCTGGAATTTCGAACTTTTACCTGAAAATCAACTAATTCTGTGGATCGAATAATGGAAATTGACATGACTCTAAGCCATCCAACCACCAAGGTGCCCCTTCGAACTGAACCGGACGGAACTGTTCGGGTGGGCGGTACGCGTGTGGCTTTGGAGGTTATCTTCGGAGCCTTCAACAACGGCTCTACTTGCGAAGAAATCGTGTTACAATTTCCAGTGCTCCTCTTGGGCGATGTTTACGCTGTTATCGGCTTTTACCTGAATAATAAAAATATCGTCGAGCAATACCTCAACAGGCAGGATGCAGCGGCTGAACAGATTCGTCAATCGGTTAGTGCTCAATTCTCACAACAAGGTGATATCCGTCAAGGCCTGATGCGCCGCCGAAATGATCAACATCCGGCTTCATCCTGATGCGTTTCCTGGCTGACGAAAATTTCAACAACCACATTCTCCGTGCCTTGCTGCTGCAAAAACCAGCCCTTGATGTCATTCGTGTGCAGGATCTCGGACTAACAGGCAAAAACGATGAGGAAATATTATCCTTTGCTTTGTCTTAAAACCGCCTTTTACTCACTCATGATGTCAAAACTATTCCTGCACTGGCACTGAACTGGATAGCCGACAATCAGCCAATTCCCGGTATTTTCCTTATAAATCCGGAATGCTCCGATCAGTCGAGTTCTCGATGATTTATGGTTGCTTATTGATTGCAGCGAACAGATGGAGTGGGCAGGCCAGATCCATTATTGGCCTTTTTGAGGTCTATAAAGCCGTATAATTCTACCTCGGTTGCTCCCCTGCCACTTTCCCCCCGTTCACCGTCCGGATCTTGTACAATCCCGTGTGTGCCGTCAGGTACAGCGTTTTGCCGTCGGCATCGCCCCAGGCCATGTTCGCGGGGCGCTCCGGAGCGGCGATCTTGCCGAGGTACCGGCCTTCGGGCGAGAGCACCCACACGCCGCCCGGCGCCGAGACGAAGAGATTGCCTGCGCGGTCGACCTTGATCCCGTCCAGGGCTTCGTCGCCGTCGGTGAAACTGAAATCGAAAAAGACTTTCCCGTTGGCCAGTTTGCCCTCTGCGGTGACTTCAAAGCGCCAGAGCGTTTTGGTGTGGTGAATGTCGCGGATATCCCAATTGGACACGTACAGGTATTTTTCATCAGGGCTGAAAGCAATGCCGTTGGGGCCGCCGAGGGCAGTGCTGAGCAGTTCGGTCTGGCCGTTATGGATGCGGTAAACGCCTTGCTGCGGAGTTTCCTTGCGCGGATCGGCATAGGCTTGGGGTAGTCCGTAGGGCGGGTCGGTGAAGTACACCGTGCCGTCGGATTTCAGGACCAGGTCGTTGGGGCTGTTGAGCCGACGGCCTTGCCAGTTGTCGGCCAGCACGGTCACGGGCCCTTTTTTCTCGATGCGCACCACGCGGCGGTTGCCGTGCTGGCACACGATCAGGCGACCCTCGGCGTCGATGGCCAGACCGTTGGAGCCGGGCTGGTGGTACTCACCGATGTCAAAACCCGAGTAGCCCGATTTGGTCATAAAAACGGACACGTTGCCGCTTGGCGGCGCGTAGCGGTAAATGACGTTGGTGTTCGGGTCGCTGAACAACAGAAAGCCCTCGGGGTGCCAAACCGGACCTTCGGTGAATTGAAAACCGTCGGCCAGCTTTTCCACCTTCGTGTCCGGTGCGATCACGTTATCGAACGATGGTTCAATTTGTATCAACTGTCCGACGTCCTGCCAGCCTTTCGCAATCTGCTCCTGCTGGCGCGAGGCTGCGCCTCGTGCCGTGCCTCGCGCCGCGTCATTTTTATAAAAATCCAGCGTTGCGGAGCGGAACCAGACGTAGTTCTCCGGCAATTCGGAAAAAGGCGCGTTGGCCACCAGAATGGCGATCTCGAACTGCTGCCCGGGCTCGGCGCGATCCGTCAGTACGACCCGGTTGCGGGCGTTCCAGCCGCTGATGGCGCCACCGCCGCTTTGGCCGAATGTTTTGCTCAATTGGCCGTTGACGTGAATTTCCGAATAATCATCGGCTACAATTTCGAGCACGACCGTAGAGCCGGCAGCCGAGAAATTGCCCAATTTTTCCGGCAAAGTCACCTTTAAACGGAACCAGACGAAAGACAACAGCCCGCTGCCGAAGCGCGTCTCCATTTTGCCAGGGTCGATGATCTCCCATTGGGAATCGTCGAACCGGGCAGCACCGGCCTTGGGTTCGAGGGCGTGTGTGGCGATTTTTTGTCCCGTCGGATACAGCGGCAAAGGGTCCGTCGCAGCGGGGCCGGGAGCCTTGAATTCCGCTTCGACAATACTCGCTTCGTGAAATTTCCACACGGCTTTTACTGCCGCCGCGCCTTCGCGGGTGCGCAGGTCGGCGATGGCATCGGCCTGACCGATGGCGAGTTCGCGCTGCTCCTGTGCGCTGCTCCGGGAGGCAATGAAGAGGATAGTTGCAGCGAGCAGGCCCGCTGGCAGGAAGGAATTTTTCATAGTGATGGGAAATGTGGGTGATTGTGTTGTTGCCCCGATTTTGAGGGTGGGTTTGATAGCCGATGGATGATTTCATGTAAAAAGGGTTGGGGGAATGCTGCTTTGCAGTAAGCCTGCATCCGATCCTCGTACATCCAAATCAAAAATCATGTAATCGTCAATCGGCTATCGACACCACCATCCCGGTTATTTACCAGTCTCCAATCCAGCATGGGCTCCCGCCAATGCGATTTCGCGGTCCTGGTCGGCGGTTTTGGCGCCGCTGACGCCGATGGCGCCCACGACCTGTCCGTTCCAGACGACCGGCACGCCGCCTTGCAGGAAAGTGTATCCGACCGTAATGAGGGCGTCCCGACCGCCGTTGATGGCATCTTCGAGTTTTTTGCTTTCGAAGCGGAACAGCGCGGCGGTACGGGCTTTTTCAATGGCAACCGTTGCCGAAGCGGGGAATGAACCGTCGAGCCTTTCGAAGAGGAGCAGGTGGCCACCGGCATCCACTACGGCGATGGACGCGCCGGGCGCTGCGTTGGAATGGGCATAATCGACGGCGGCGTCCATGACTTTTTGTGCGCCGGAAAGGTCGAGGCTGGCCGTAGTGATGATTTGCGCCGGGGCAGCTATCGTCACGCCCAAAAAAGCGAGCAGGCCAAGAAGATTTGTTTTCATAACTCAGAAAAATAGGGCTTAGCCTTTTACAAATTGGTGTTGAAAATTGGCCCATTCTGTCTGGGCTTTGGCATAATTGCCCGGCACGTCGCTTTTCCAGCCGTTGACGGCTTTCTGGTTGTGCTGAAAAAGGTTGAGGTGCTGGAAAGTGGAATCGTAGGTCCACAGCTCGATGGGCGCCAGATGTCCCACGGCTACCCCGTAGGCACAGTAGCCACCGTAGGCCGGTTCGTATTCGGCCGGGTTGGCGTCGAATCGGGCTTTGTTTTCGGCGCTGGCGAAACGGTAAATGGCGCCGTGGAAGGTGGACGTGATGGACGGATTACCCGCCTTGGCGCCGCCGTCGTGGAGAGCTGACCGGATCGTAACCTTGCAGGATCACGCCCTGGTCGTCCACGTTGACGAGGTAGCCGTCTACAACTTTGCCCAGCTGAGGTTTGTCGTTGCCGCAGGAGGCGAAAATGAGGGCGCCCGCCAGCAGGCCCAGAAAGAGGAATTGTTTCATTGTGCTTAACCTTTGTGTTGATGAAAAATATTTTTTCAATTGATGACACAAAGGTCAGGGCAGCGGGTGGGTGGGAAGGTTACGTGGGTAACAGTTGTGAAAAAAGCTGGCAACTGCGCATTCCTTACGCCGCCCGGGCCGGATTACAGCCTGGCGAGGAAAAGCCCAGCATGCCCTTATCGCGACTTTCGCGTTTTACGGGTTCAGCTGAACGGTTGGGTTAAATTCGTTGATGAAGAGCCGACCTAATTTTTTGCATTTTGCCTTTCCCGGCGATGTTCGAAAAATAAAAACCCAATGTCTGCACTAAGTTGCCGGTCAATTCACACCCCGTCAAAATGCGGGTATTGTCCGTATTGGCGTGATGGGAAACGGATGACACGGATGCAAGCAGCACGGATGCACACCGATAAAATCGACTTTTAAAGGTCAAAATCTGTGAAAATCCGTGCTGCTTGCATCTGTGTTATCCGTGTCCCATCGCTCGCCCGTTGCTATTAACAAAATGCGAAAGTCCGGCTTATTTGCTGCGGTTATGCGTGCCTATGCATTCGCCTACAAAAGTGTAAGCAAAAAAACTTCCTCCGGAGTGACATTTATCACGAGCTCAAATTATTGTACGATTAAATATAAAAACGGTATGCCCCGACCCTCGCTGCCGGGAATATCCTCCATCCCTAAAAAATTGCGCAGTCTACTGTTCCATTTTTCGCGGCCTATTCCAGACCTTTGCACATGGAACCGAAGCACAGCTCCGCCGGGCGCCCGAAATTTCTCGGCCCCACCCTTACCTTCGACGACGTTCTGCTCGTCCCCGCTTACAGCGAAGTTTTACCCAGAGAAGTTGACATTAGCTCGCAGCTCACCCGAGGCATCCGCCTGAACGCGCCCGTCGTGTCGGCAGCCATGGACACCGTGACCGAAAAAGCCCTGGCGATCGCCATGGCCCGTCAGGGCGGTATTGGCATGATCCACAAAAACATGACTATTGACGAACAGGCCGAACAAGTGCGCGCCGTGAAACGCTCCGAAGCCGGCATGATCATCGACCCGGTCACGCTCCACCCCGACGCCACCGTGGCCGAAGCGCTGGATTTGATGCGGCGATACAGCATCGGCGGCATTCCGATCACCGACAAGCGCGGCAAACTGGTCGGCATTCTGACCAACCGCGACCTGCGTTTTGAGACCGACCACAGCCAGCTCGTACGCGATCTGATGACGAAAAAAAATCTCGTCACGGCGCCGAAAGGCACCACGCTCGAACAGGCCCGCGCGATTCTGCAGGGGCGGAAAATTGAAAAACTGCCTGTTGTCGACGACGCGTTTCAACTGGTCGGACTGATCACCTACAAAGACATCATGAAAGGCGTGAATTTTCCCAACGCCTGTAAGGATTCTTTCGGCCGCCTCGTCGTAGGCGCCGCTGTGGGCGTCACGCACGACCTCCACGAGCGGGTCGGCGCCCTGGTAAAAGCCGGCGTCGATGTAGTGTGCGTCGATACCGCACATGGCCACTCGCGCGGCGTACTGGAAGCTGTCAAACTGTTGAAAAAAACATTCCCCGACCTGCAGATCATTGGCGGCAACGTCGCTACCGGCGAAGGCGCCCTCGCCCTCGTGGAAGCTGGCGTCGACGGCGTGAAAGTGGGCGTCGGGCCGGGCAGTATTTGTACCACGCGTATTGTGGCCGGCGTGGGAGTGGCCCAATTGTCGGCCATCTACAACGCCTCCCAGGCGCTGCGCGGCACGGGTATCCCTGTCATCGGCGACGGCGGCATTCGATACACCGGCGACATTGTTAAAGCGCTTGCTGCGGGCGCCAGCACCGTAATGGCAGGCTCCCTGTTTGCGGGGGTGGAAGAAGCGCCGGGTGAGACGATCATTTTCGACGGCCGCAAATTCAAAACCTACCGGGGCATGGGCAGCCTTGGAGCCATGTCGCAGGGTTCGAAAGACCGCTATTTTCAGGACGTGGAAGACGACATCAAAAAACTCGTTCCCGAAGGCATTGAAGGCCGCGTACCGTTCAAAGGCAGCGTGGCAGAGGTGATGAACCAGTATCTCGGAGGACTGCGGGCCGGTATGGGTTATTGCGGCGCGCCGACGGTGCAGGTATTGCAGGAAACCGCCCAATTTATTCAAATCACCAGCGCCGGAATGACGGAGAGCCACCCGCACAATATCGTCATCACGAGGGAGGCGCCGAATTACAGCAGGTCGTGATGGGATTACGGTTGAATGGTTTTCGATTGACCGATTGATTCGATTTTAAAGCGAATCGAGTATAAAGCGAATCAATCGGTCAATCGAAACCATTCGAATCAATTCTTAATAAGGCTGACCGACTGCACACCGGTGCTCGTGCGCAGCGCACAGCGGTACAATCCGCCCGGCAGATCGCCCAGTTCAAATTCAAACCGCACGTCGCCGGCTTCCTGCCATTGGCGCGCGGCGAGGGTCCGGACCTGCTGGCCAAGGGCGTTGTAGAGTTCCACCTGCACAAAATCGGCTTGATCGAGGTAGCCCGACAGGGAGAACGCGCCGTTCGTCGGATTGGGCCACACGGCCATGCCGTCTACGGGTTCGGCATGGCGGAGGCTGCTTTGGGCAGCCGGAACGGCAAGCGCCGGTTTCCAGTCCGGGTAGGCAATTTTGGGCGAGTTGCCGCATGAGCCATCATTGTCCTGAATGAGGACGTAGGTTTCGGTGCGATTCCAGTTGCCGGCTTCGTCGATTGCCCAGATGTCGACGATTTGGGTGCCCAGTTCGCTGCAATCGTAGGTGACGCTGGTGGTCGCGGGCGGCGTAGCGGCTGTGCCGCTTTTGCTGATGCGGAAGTTCAGTTTGGCCGAGCAATTGTCCTGTCTTTGACGGAGAAACATTTTTGCGCTGACCTTTGCCGTAATCCCGGACAGGCTTGGTGTGATGTTGACGGCGAAGCCATTGTACAACATCATTTCCGGCGGGGTGAGGTCCGGATTGCAGCCGGGAGCCGCGGCATTGTTGTCGCAGGCATTGTTGCCGTCGTTGATGATGATGTAGGTTTCGACAGCCGACCAGTTGCCGTGCGCGTCGCCGCCCCAGATTTCCACGAGTTGCGTGCCCAGTTCGGCACAGTCGAACGTAACGAAAGTCGTAGATGGCACACCTGCTCCGGTGCCCGATTTGCGGATGCGTAATTTGACCGGCGTCTGGCAGTTATCGTATTTGCGGGACACCAGGTTGGCGGCGGTCACTTTTACCACGGCAGCGCCGTTGTTATTCGGCACTACCGATGCCGTTAATCCGTTCAAGACCAAAAGATTGGGCCCGATGACGTCATTTTCGGCGCAATCGAGCGAGAAATCCTGAGGATCCTTGTCGCACAGGTTGCTGTTGTCCTGGATGTTGACGTAGGTCTGGGTGTAGCCCCAGTTCTCAGGGGCGCCGTCGCCGGCCCAGATTTCTAAGAGTTGAAAACCCAGTTCCGAACAATCGAACGACACATCCACCGTGGTGGGCACACCGGTGCCGGTACCCGCTTTGCGGATGCGGTAGTTGAGCGTCTGGTTGCAGGGGCTGGTGGCGGAGCGCACAAAGTCAGTGGCGCGCACCACCGCCCGGAAGTCGTCGGCGAGCAAGTCGTTGTCGGGTCCTGAAACAGGGATCAGGTTTGTGGCAAATCCGTTGTACGTCGTGATGACAGGGATGCAGGGTTGTGCGGTCAGGGCAGTGGTCAGCGCCAGCAGCCCGAGGCAGAGAATAGGCAAGATTCGTTTCATGTGGAAAAAATTAAGAGATGAAAAAATCAGGTGAGTAAATAATAATCAGATTGGTAAAGGTTTTCAAAGCCGGAAGATTCATCGAATGAGCCAGGTGATGGCCGTAGTACCGCCTTTTTTATCCCGAATTTCAAAAAAATACACCCCGGCCGGCAGTATTTCCTGCACGTCGAGCCGCGTCCCGGCGGGGTCCTGCCAGGCACTAATTTCGCGCCCCCGGGCATCCAGCAAGCGCACCTCCCCGATTTGACCCGGCTCGAAAACCAGGGCCGCCGAATGGGCCGCCGCCGTCGGGTTGGGCGACAACTGCACCCGCGCGCCGCCGGCCGTTTCCGATGTCGCGCTCACGAAGCCCACCTCGAACACCATGGGCACGGCGCAGCCCCAGGAATCGGTCAGCGTGATGGTGTAGGTGCCTGGCAGCAGGTTGGACAATCCGTTGATGGGCTCGCCGTCGGTCCAGGAATATGGCGGCGTGCCGCCGAACGCCGAGTCGACCACCACCGAGCCGTCGGCGTGGTCGGGTCCCGAAGCGGGAACGACGGTGGTAAAAATCACCAGCGGCGGCGGCGAACCGAGCGTCAGGGTGACCGAGTCGGCGAACCCGTTGGGGTCGTTCAGCCGGAAATGATACGTGCCGGCCGGGAGCCCGTTGGTGTTGCTGCCGCTTTGCCCGGCCTCGCTCGTCCAGATGAGTTCGTAGGGCGCGCAGGCATTGACCGCAAAAGCGACCGAGCCGTCGGCGACGCCCGCGCAACTGGCGGGTTGCAGGGTGGTGGCCAGGAGGTAGCGGTCGTTTTCAAAAGGCCCCAGATCGACGGCCGCGTCGGCGAAACGCGCGTGGCCGTCGAAGTCCTTGCTCAGGCCCGCGGCGAGCGCGGCGGCATCGTCGCCGGCGTCGAGGGCGGGCGAGCAGGGCAGGAGGTGGAAATCGCCGCTGGCGGGGTCGGCGAATTGTGGGTCGGCGCCGTAGAGCATGCCGGGGCCGCAGACGACGTTGGCGCCGAGCGTAGTGCAGTCTGCATTGGACACCAAAGAATGGTCAATGGAAATGATTGCCGGGTTGGCTAATTCCTGGGCGTTATCGTTTTGTATAAAAATGCTATTGGAAACGCGAAACACGTCATTGCCACTGTTGAAAAACTCACGCCCGGCATTATTGTAAAACAGACAGTTGTCAAAACCATAGGTAGCGCTTAGCCCTTCCGTCAGGTTGTACACCAGAAAGTTGGTCAGGTTTTCCCGGAAGATGCATTGCTCAAATTGCATGGCCAGGTTCCCGAAAATAGAGGGCACGAATATCCCGTCGGCGCCTTTGTTCCGGGCAAAAACGCAGCGCCTGAACGTCATTTCCATATCAGGATTTTGCACTTCCACGGTCATGACTGAGCCCGCCGAACCGGCATTCCCCAGTTTATTCGAATCGAAGCTGCAGTCTTCAAAAAGCACCGTGCTGGTCACATCGGAGCCTTTGATCCCGATGGCCCCTCCCGCGCTGTACAGGATGCTGTCGCGAAAGAAGGAGCAATCGCGGAGCTGCACGTCGCCGTGGTGAACGAGGTACAAAGCGCCGCCATGCACCTGCGCCACATTGTCGTGGAAAGAAGAATGGGAGATGGTGGTGGCGTATTGCGGCCCGTAGTAATTCTCCACCACCAGGCCGCCGCCGGCGTAGCCGGCGTGGTTTTGGTAAAATTCGCAATTGTTCATGCGAACGGCGCAGTGGCCGTTGTCGCGGCCGTTGGCATATACGGAGCCGTAGTAATCGGAGTGGTTGTTGCGGAAAACACAGTTCGAGATCGTCAGGTAGGCAAATTTGCCGCCGCCCATGCCATAGAGGTAAATCGCGCCGCCCGACTGGGTGCGTTCGTGGCTGAACACCCCGACGTCGTCGGGGTTGTCCGCATTGCCGTTTTCAAAAATGAGGCCGTCCACGGTGGTGGTCGTGTCGCACTGCGCGGCGTAGAGGATGCCGTAGGAATTGTCGTCCGCAAGGCCCGGCGTGCCGATATCGCCGCTCAGGATAGTCGGGTGGGCCGTCCAGTCGCGTTCGAGGCGGCTGGTTTCCGTGCCGGCGAACCCCCCGTAAAGGCGCACGCCGTTGGGTAGCGTGAAGGAAAGATACCGGTTGCCGCCGCCGGTGGGCAGGTAGGTGCCCTCTGCGACCCAGATTTCGTCGCCGTATTGGGCGCCGGCCAGGGCGTCGTTGAGATCGGGGAAGGCGGTGTCCCAACTGTAACCGTTGGCCGCGTCGGGGTCGGCGCCGGAGCGGACAAAACGGATCGTCTGGGCAGTGGAAACGGCCGAAAAGGCCAGCAGAGTGGCGAAGGCGAGGATTATTTTCACGGGAACAGGATTGAAATGAATGTTAAGCAGATTGGTCAGGGCCTCAAATATAGCACAGGGGCGGGGATAATTTCAGCGGCTTATTTTTCGAAAAATGGAGGAAAATCCGGCGGGGTCGGGGGTGGGGCCTCCCCGGAGATAACTTAATCACCAGGGATAAAATGCATCCGTCAAATTGCACACCACCACCTGCACGGGCCCGACGCCTCCCCTTCCCCGGAGGGGGGATGATCGTGCTGAGGGCAAACTCCTCTCCCCGGAGGGGGAGGGGTCGGGGGTGGGGCCTCCCCGGGGATAACTTAATCACAACGGACAAAATGCATCCGTCAAACTGCACACGACCACCTGCACGGGCCCGACGCCTCCCGGCGGGCAGGCGTCGAATACTACCGGACTGCCGCCGCTGCTGACCGACTGGGTTGCGCCCACCGGGTTGCCGTTGCTCTGAAATTGCCAGGTAAAATTAAACGGCCCGGTACCGGTCATGGAAGCCGTGATCGATTGGCAGCCGCCGACGCAAACGTTCGGATTGTTTACGGCAAGACTGATCGAAGGAAGCGGCACCGGGGTCACGATCACCTCGTCCGTGTCGCTGCCGCAGCCGGGCGTGGTGACGGTGACGGTATAGGTGGTCGTGACGGCGGGCATGACGGTGGTGGAGGCCGTGGTGGCGCCGTTGCTCCATTGGTAGGTGCCGCCGCCAGTGGCGGTGAGGGTGGCCGAGAGGCCGGTACAGACCGTTTGATCCGGACCCGCATCCGCTACGGGCGGCGTACCGCCGACGTTAAAAGTGATGGACCAGTCGAGCAGTTCGCCCACGTCGACGGCCACGTAATCGTTGATGTAAAGCGTCCAGACGCCATCTGCGTTGGTGCCGTTGTAGGTATTGGCGAAGGTATGGGTGCCCAGGGGCGGTGCATTGCTGTACGGGTTGTTGAGGTTGGTCACCCGCCCTTCGGGCCGGAAGGTGCCATTATAGGGCGGTGAGCCGGAAGTGATAAAACTACCGGTATTGTCAGTAAACACGGTATTGGTATAATTATCGCCGCCGCCGCCGTTGCCGGTCGACAGTTCCAGCACCTGTCCGCCCGGCCCGATCAACAGGATGCCGATGTCGCCCACAAACGTATGCGTGAGGTTGATCTGCACGTTGTCGATGGTAACGCAGCCCCCGATCACCCCGATTCCGGAGACCGTACAGGGTGATTGCGTCACGCCCACCGTTTGAACCGGTGCGCCGGGAGGGATCGGCATATTACCCGTGCCGTTAAAAGTTTGAAATTGGGCAAAGCCGGTAGCGCTGTAAAGCAAAAACCCGGCAATCAGGATATATTTCATGGTAGAGCAGTTCTGTTTGTTAAACGTATCCGGAAATTTTAATGAACCAGGGTGACATCGCCTTTCTGCACTTCGACGGTGCCGTCGCTGTATTCCAGTTCAGCCCACCAGACGTACACGCCCGGCATCATCACCTGGCCCCGGAAACGGCCGTCCCAGCCCAGGTCCGGGTCGTTTGGCGGAATATCCGATATCGCCGCCAGTTCATTCCCCCAGCGGTCGTACACCTGCAACTGGCGGATACGCACCAATTGTTCGTCGCCGAAGACCGTCAAACCGTAATTACCGGTACTGCCGGGTTGAATCGCGTTGGGAACGTAGATCAAATGACCCGTTTTCACCTGGATGAGGTAACGGCCGGCAGCCTGGCAGCCGGAATAGCCCTCCACGTACAGCTCCACCGTCGTGGTGTTCAAGGGTGCAATCTGCGGATCAAGGCAATCGGTGCAGGACAGCTGGCCTCCGGAGCTCGTCCAGGTGATTTCCAGCGCCTGAATCGTAATGCCCGCGCCGGCATCGAGCTGGACCGTATCGCCGCGGTTGATTTCAAATGTATCGCTCACGAACTCTTCCACTGCCGGGGCGGGAAGCAGCGTTACAGTCTCCTGTGCAGGGCAGCCGTTCGCATCCGTTACTTCCAGGGCATAGGACCCGGCATCCAGGCCGTTAAAAAATAAAGGCTCTGTTCCATTGCTTGTACCGGTGTTTTGACCCAATTGAACGTGGTACGGTCCGGCGCCGCCGTTGATCACCTGAACAGCAACATGACCCGCCTCCAGACAAGTTGGATCAGCCGCCTCGACGACCGGTTGCAGCAGCGCGGGCTGATTGAGGCTCACGGTCGCCGTGGCGGTACAACCATTGGCATCGGTCATGGTAACGGAATAGTTGCCGGCGCTCAGGTTCTGAATTTCGGCTGTGGCGCCGCCGTTGCTCCAGGCATAGTTGAAAGGCGGGGTTCCACCGGCCGGGTTGGCGGCGGCAGTACCATTGGCGCCGCCGGCGCAGGCCACCGCGAAGCTGTTATAATCACTGGTCACTGCTGCCGCGCCGCTCACCTGAGGGTTCAATACCGTTTGGGTAACGACCACGCTGTCGCAGCCGTTGGCAGCATTGAAAGTCAGGACCGTCGTGCCGGCCTGTTGCGGGTTGCAGGTCGTTTGCTGCTGCAACGTAGTGTCAGGTAAATTCACCGTCACGGCAGCCAGCGCCACAGCCGTACAACCATCGGCATCGGTCACCGTCACTGAATAATTACCCGCCTGAGTGGTAGAAATAGAAGCTGAAACAGGCCCGTTGGACCAGTTGTATTGCTGAAAACCGGGAGAGGCCGTCAATGCGGCGGTTTGTCCCTGGCAAATCTGCTCGTCACCCGAAATAGTAACCACCGGCGGCAGCGGAAGCGTAGCCTGAATACTCGCCGTGCCCGAACAGCCTGCCGCGTCGCTAACGGTGACGGCATAACTGCCGGATTGGGTCACGGCAACCGCCGGGGTCGTCTGTCCATTGCTCCAGACGTATGCGGAAAAGCCCGCAGTGGCCTGTAATGTGATTTGACCGTCGCACAGGTAGGGTTGCGGACTGATCACAGCATTGATGGCGCCGCCTGCAGTCAAGCTGGTTTGGGCCGTGCCCGTACAGCCGTCCGCATCCGTAACCGTGACGGCATAGTCGCCCGGCTGTGAAGTCGAAATGCTGCCGGCTGTGGCGCCGGTGGACCAGCTGTACTGGTCAAAACTGCCCGCGAGGCTGATTGTTATCGCGTTTCCGGAACAGATGGTAGTGCCCCCGGTGATCTGCGGTTGCGGCGCAGCCAGACTTTGCACGGCCAGGGCGGTAGTCGCCGTACAGCCGTTCAGGTCAGTGATCGTAACCGCGTAATTGCCGGATTGTGAAACATTTATCGTTTCCGTAGTGGCTCCGGTGGACCAACTGTAATTCGCGAAGCCGGCATCGGCCGTCAAAATGGAAATTTCTCCCGGGCACAGCCGGTCGTCTCCGCCGACCGTCACCAGAGGCAAGGCCGGCACATCCACCACGATCGAAGCCATACCCGAACAACCCGATCCGTCCGACACGGTCACCGCATAGGTTCCCGACTGCGTGACGGACAAGGTCGGGGAGCCTTGCCCGTTGCTCCAGGTATAAATGGCGAATCCGGCCCCGGCATCCAGGATGATCTGGCCGTCGCAGGCAAACGGCAGGGCCGTAATCTGGGGCGCTAAGGTGTCAGAAATGACTACCGTCGCAGAGGCAATACCGGTACAACCGTTGGCATCGGTCACCGTCACCGTCGCAATGCCCGGCGGCTGGAAGACCAACGTATTCCCGTTCGCGCCCGTTTGGCTCCACTGAAAATCTGCAAAACTGCCGGGCACGCTGAGCGTGGCCGTGGCGCCGGGGCAGACCGCGACCGGTCCGGCAATTACCGGCGCCGGATTGGCAAAAACGGTCAGCGGCATTTGCGCACTCACCGTGCATCCCAGTGCGTCGGTAGCCGTGACGGCGTAAACACCCCCCTGGTTGGCCGTTATGGCAGCGTCCGTTTGTCCGTCCGACCAGGCGTAGGCAACAAACCCGGCGCTGGCTGTCAGGTCAGTGCTGCCGCCCTGACAAAAATCGGGGTCTCCGGCGATGCTCACCGTAGAAAGCGCGGGCACGCTGACCGTCAACTGGGTCGTACCGGTACAGCCGTTCGGATCGGTCACGGTAAGGGCATAACTGCCGGAATTTGAAACGGTTATCGCGGGTGAATTTTGCCCGCCCGACCACGTGTAGGCAGCGAATCCCGCGCCCCCGTCGAGGGTCAGTTGGCCATCGCATTGATAGGTTTGAGCCGTGATAGCGGGGCTCGGCAGCGGATAAAGACTGAACGAGGCCTGGGCAGTGCCGGTACAGCCCTCGGCGTCGCTGACGGTGAGGCTGAAATTGCCGGCAGCATTCACGGATATGCTGGCGGTGGTTTCACCGGTAGACCAGGCGTAGGAATTAAAGCCGCTTCCCGCGCTCAACGTAGCGGCGTCACCCGCACAAACGGCCGGCAGTCCGGCGATCTGGGGCGCCGGCAAGGGCTGAGCGGTCACTGGCATAACGGCCGTTTGGGTGCAGCCCAGGACGTCGGTCGCAGTCAATGCGTACGAGCCGCTTTGATTCACAACCAAAACCGGACCGATGCTGCCGTCGCTCCACAAATAATTGGTAAAACCGGCAGAAGCGCTCAGCGTGCTCGACGCATCGGCACAGAAAGAAGCGCTGCCGGAAATTCCCAAAACCGGCGCCTGAGGAATACTGGCCATGACCGAATCAGTCCCGGTACAGCCGCCCGAGCCGGTCACGGTCACCGTGTAAACCCCCGACTGGCTTACGGTTATCGTTGAAGTGCTTTGACCGTCCGACCATTGATAGGTCGAAAAACCTGTCCCTGCGTCGAGGCTCAGCTGCGCATTGCACTGGTACGGCAAAGCCTGGATGTCGGGAGAAAGCGCATTGGTGACCGTCAGGCTTGCGGTATTGCTGCCGGTGCAGCCATTGGACGCGGTAACCGTGACGGCATACTGCCCGGCAGTACCGGTGACGATGCCGGAGGTGGTTTCCCCCGTCGACCATTGGTAGGCAGTGAAATTACCCGTGGCATCGAAGCTGGCCGTGGCGTTTATGCAAATGCTGGCCGGTCCGGTGATAAGTGGTTGCGGGGGCTGCAGATCCGTCACGCTCATGTTATTGGCAACGGTACAGCCGAGGTTGTCAGTAGCCGTGACAACATAATTTCCAGACTGGTTCACCGTGATGGACGACCCGGTTTGACCACCGGACCACAGATACGCCGCCAGGCCCGGGGAAGCCGTAAGCACCGTGGATTCTCCCGGACAAAGCGCATTATCGCCGCTGATGGTCACCGTCGGAGGCGCAGGAATGGAGGCGGTAAAAACGGCACTGCCCGTACAACCGCCGGCATCCGAAATGGTCACGTTGTAATCGCCGGATTGACCCACGCTGATGCTCGAACCGGTTTGCCCGCCCGACCAGGTATAACTGGCAAAGCCCGCTCCTGCGTCGAGCACCAGCTGTCCGTTGCATTGATAGGGCTGGGCGACGATCTGGGCCTGCAAATTATTTGTCACGGTTAGTGGAATGTCGTCGGCGCCCATACAACCGTTGGCGGCTGTCACCGTGACGGAATACGTGTCTGGGGCGGAGACCGTAATACTCGTGCCCGAGCTCCCGTTCGACCAGGCGTAGGCCGAAAAACCATTGGCGACACTGAAAGTAGCCGTGCTATTGAAACAAATGGAGGTAGGTCCGGAGATCACCGGAGCGGGCAGGGCCAGCTGGGTCACGGTGGCTGCCGTTGTTGCAGTGCAGCCGAAGCCATCCGTGGCGGTGAGGTTGTAAATGCCGCCCTGGCCGATTTGGACCACACTGGCGGTTTGACCGCCCGACCATGCGTAAGCGTCGAAGCCCGGCGTCGCGGTGAGCGTTGTTGATTGGCCCTGGCAGAATTGAAGTGCGCCCGTGATTTGGACCAGCGGAGGGTCGGGAATACTGGCCAGGAACACATCGGTTCCCGTGCAGCCGAAGGCATTGGTGACGGTTACGCCGTACAGGTCGGACTGATCGACATCGATGGCAGCATCCGTTTGGCCCGTCGACCAGGCGTAGCCTGCAAAGCCGCCTTCTGCATCCAGCGTCAATTGACCATTACAGTCGTACGGCGCTGCCTGGATAGTGGGCACAGGCGCATCGTTAACGTCGAGCTGGAACTGGTCCGTACCCGTGCAGCCGTTGGCGGCCGTCACGGTGACGGAATATTGGCCCGCGGCAGAAACCGAAATCGTGGGAGTCTGCTGGCCGGTCGACCACACGTATTGAGGAAAACTCCCCGCTATGGCGAGGGTAGTGGAGGCGCCTTCACAGATCGTGCCCTGGCCGGTGATATTGGGCGCCGGCGGCGCGTTGGAAGTTATGGTAAAAGAAGCATCGTCGGTACAGCCGAAACCGTCGGTCGCCGTTACCATGTACACGCCCGGCTGCGTCACCGTGATGGTCGATCCCTGCAATCCGTTGCTCCAGGCGTAGGCGTTGAAACCGGGCGTGGCGTCCAGCGTTCCGGATTCGTTGCCGCAAATGACGTTATCGCCGGTGATACTCACCGATGGCGGCGGCGGAATGGCTACGGTGAAATTATCCGTTCCGGTACAGCCGCTGGCGTCCGTTACCGTCACGCTGTAAGAGCCGTTCGTTGTGGCGGTGATGGTTTGGGTGGCAGCGTTATTGGACCAATGGTAAATGGAATAACCGGCCCCGGCGTCCAGCAGGAGCTGGCCATTGCATTGGTAAGTTGCGGCGGTGATGTCGGGAGAAGGGCCGGAGAGCAGCGTCACGGTTTCCTCGTCGGTCCCTGTGCAGCCGCTGCTGTTGGTCACCGTTACGAAATACGTGCCTGCGCCAACCGTTATACTCGCCCCCGTGGCGCCCGTCGACCAGGCGTAGCTGGAAAAAGTACCGGGCACGTTCAGCGTAGTGGTCGAGCCCTGACAGATTTGGGTGCTTCCGGTGATGTTTGGCCCCGGCGAGGCGACGACATTAAGCGTCACTGTGGCCAGGGCAGGGCATTGGGCGCCGGCGGAGCTGGGTCCTCCCCATCCTGCCAGAAACAGGACGACGTACAAGGACACAGGAATACAGGATGCAGAAAGTAAGGTTGTCTTCAAAGCTACGACATTTGGATTTCACGGAAAAGGAGGACCGACGGTTTTAAAAAGCGAGTAAAAATACAAGTTTTTCACAGCCGGCCTACTTTCTTCAAAGCAGGTTCGGGCTATCCCGGGGGCTGGTGGAGGCCGGCAGAACGGCAATAAAAGTGGCCCGCTTGGGGACTTACGGATTGAAATAATTTTTACGTGGTTCATGCCGCAGAACCGCTTCGTCGGGATCATCGAGCAATTTCATGCTACCTTTTTCCATGAGCTGATCCATTCCACTGGTCATATCAGCCGTCTGGGAAGGGAAGAGGTGGTGAACCTTACAGGATTTGGCAGCAAACCATATTGCCGGGAGGAACTGGTAGCGGAGATGGGCGCCTCCTTTCTTTGTTCCAGTGCTCAGATTGATTATGACAGGATAACGGAGAACAGTGCGGCGTACTTGGCGGGGTGGTTGAAAGTGCTACGGGAAGACAACCGATTTATTTTCAAGGCTGCTGCGGAGGCGCAGAAAGCCGCTGATTACATTTTGAATAGCAAGGCAACAAATGTCGATTAGATAAAGAAGTAATAAACATAAATCCCTGTAATGGTTTAGATGCCTTTACAGGGATTTTTTACACATGAGCTAAGGCACTTTTTATCGACAATGATTATTTATTTTAATGTCTTTAAAATGTAAAACATATCATCTATCGCATCATCGGATCAATTTCACCATTAGTCCGCCGTTGGAAAATTCCAAGTGAACAAAATAAACGCCAGGAGTAGCAGAAGTTAAATCAATATCGATTTTTTGTCCCCGTTGCCCTTCCTTCTTAGAAACTAGATGTCCACTAACATCAAAAATAAATATTAAGAAATCATTAGGTATTAGGTTGTCAAATTGAAGTTCAAAATTCCCATCCCCAAGATTCAGGGTTTTTAAAGTGGTAGAAAAAATCGGAATGGAATTGTTGGACGCAGCAGAGTATGAGTACGTCCATTTCTCCTTATTCACCCACGTACTGAAAATTGATGCTTTTTCCTGAATTATCATTTCTGATAGCACATTGGCATTATTGTAATAATAGTTCTGTCTGAGCCAACTAAATGGAGTGCTGAAGTCATAGGGGTTAAGTACTTCAAAGTCCTGATATAATAATTGCCCATCTGTATTCCATTTTTTTGTCCTACGAAAAAAAGGCACATAACCGATCATAGGGAGCAGATACTCATCTTCTTTGATCATTCGAGTGCCATCATTATCGGCAAGCCACAGGTATTCAACCTTACGGTAACCCAACCAAAATTGCATATCCAATGTATCTACCCATCGTTTGTATTTTTCCAAAATTAAAAGATTATCTGGAAAGCTATAACTGTACTCGCACGCTTTGCGCGCAGTTATTCCCATAGATGAATCAACCTCAAAGGTTACATAGGTAAGAACTCCGGATGACCCAATATAATGTATGGTCGAATCTAGTAGGTAATATGTTGCACCTCCTTGAGGGAGATACCTTCTATATTGACACCACGTGAAGGTATCATTAGGATAATGGAAAATGTTTTCAAGAGTATCAGGGAAAATGTTTTCATTATTGTAGATATCACGGATAATTGCCCCATCCTGCATACGTGAGTAGGAAATTTTCCTCTTTTGTCGCCATTCATTTACATTACTGTTCCATTCTCTATAAATAACAGAATCAGTCGGTTCAGAAGGGGGATTTGGCAATATCGCGGGAAAATAAATCCAAGTTGAGTTCACATTTTGCCATCCGTTAGGAAGGTGTTCTCGGTTTATCTCTTCAAAAAGTATTACGTTACTCGTTGGCGCAATAACTCTCTGCGTAAAACCACGAAATGTATTGCCCCATTGTCCAGTTGGCTCATCCCAAGCTTGGATATCAACATTTATCTCCCAAGGAATAAACGCTGGGAGATTAAACATCGGGATCGTTAAAGGTGAAGGCTGGAACAACTGTTGAGGAGTATCATCAGGTACAGTATGAATAGGTTGAGCAGGTAGTGATTGCTCAATAAGTAATAAGAGGAAGGACAGTAATCTGACTTGTCTTAATAAAGGCATAATTTGTTTCAAGGCTCTATTTTTCTCAGGCAACGCTCATGTTAACAAAATCAGTGCATTTTTATAATTTTATGGATATACGAATTGCCCGTTTCATCAGTTACTTTGGCAAGATAAATACCAGCAGGTAGATGTGCATCCAAATTTATGTCAAAAGTGTTCATTCCAAGCATTGAGTGCAAGTGTGCAATGTAAACAACCTCGCCAGCAATATTTCTTATCTCCATTAACAAATCTTGCTCACAATCACTGTGAATAGTCATTGTAAGAACGTCTCGAA
>JBGAJY010000045.1:0-29615 GCA_044224705.1 Saprospiraceae bacterium | reverse complement strand
CATAGCCAGTACCTTGTTTCTGGCAAGTATGTTTTACATTACTGTTTTTGTATTAAAATCGAGGCTGCACTTGTTCAAATTCCTGTGCATTATTTGTCTGCTCATTTTTTATTACACCTTATACCTGTATGGTTCAGGTCATTACGATTTTTTACCCATTATGCAGAAAATCACCTTTGCCAGTATGATCATTTTGATTTTAGGCCTGGAACATTTTGCGCAAAAAGAAGATTTCGAGCATATTAAAAAGTGAACAACAACATGAAAATCTCCAATAAAAAAATCCTCATCACCGGCGGCGCTTCCGGCATCGGCTTCGCGCTGGCCGAGCGTTTTGTCCAAAACGGCAACACCGTCATCGTCTGCGGCAGACGCGAAAGCGCCCTGGACGAAGCCCGTGAAAAAATACCCGGCCTGATCACTTTTTCGGGCGATTTGTCTTCGCCCGAGGGCCGGGAGCTGTTGTTCCAATGGGTCAAAACACAGCACCCCGACTTGCAGGTGCTGGTGAACAACGCCGGCATTCAGAACTGGATGAGCATCGAAGATGCCGACTTTTTCCAGCGGACCAGGGATGAAATCGCCATCAACATTGAAGCGCCGGTGCACCTCAGCTCGCTGTTTGTCCAGTTGCCCGCCCTGGAAACCATCATGAACGTGACCTCGGGTTTGTCCTTCGTCCCGCTGACCAAAGTGCCCGTCTATTCGGCCACCAAGGCCTTTTTCCACTCTTTCACGCTTTCCCTGCGGCATTGGGCCCGGTCCAGAAACATCGAAGTGATCGAGATCATCCCGCCTGCCCTGAACACCGACCTGGGCGGAAAGGGCCTGCACGACTTCGCTCCGCCGGTCAGCGGGTTCATCGATGCCATTTTTGAGCAGATGGAACAGGGGAAAACGGAACTGACGTACGGGTTTTCGGAAAACATGCTGCGGGCGGGGTATGAGGAATTAAGCCAGGCTTTTCAACGGATGAATCCCTAAGAACATGCATATTAACCATGATTCACTTTAAAAGACTGGACCACGTCCAAATCTGCATTCCCACAGGAAAGGAAAACGATGCAAGGCAGTTTTATACGGAGATTATCGGTCTGGTGGAAATTCCCAAACCGGCAGAACTGATCCCCAATGGCGGCCTTTGGTACCAAATTGCCGATATCCAGTTGCATATCGGAACCGAAAACGACATCCCCGCTTCCAAGCGCCATCCTGCATTTGAAATATCCAACGTGGACGCAGCCCGGCAGCATCTGGAAATGCACGGTGTGAAGATCAGGGAAGACATCCAGGTCCCCGGCTGTAAGCGCTTTTCCTTTATTGACCCATTCGGCAACCGGATAGAACTGTTGGAAAAAACCTAAACTTCTCCACGGATTCCATCACAACAAAAACGGGATCAGCGCCTTGCGATCCTTCGGATAATCCGGAAATGTCTCCAGGTACCACCGATGGTGCGCCATGGCCCTCGGGGCAAGATTGGCAATGGTCCACACGATAAAAGCCAGCGCAGGCAGGGACCAGGTCATGAGTGCAAAACCGGTCCATTCGAGCATTTCACCGAACAAATTGGGACAACTGATTTTATTAAACAGACCACCCCGCGGGATGGAATAAGCGGTAGAACCGGGCTTCCGGAGATGAATAAGAATGTTGTCCGATTGCCAGTTGATGCCCAGACCCAGCCAGAAAAGAATTTGACCGCCGATAAATCGAGGATCGGTCCACCAGCCCGCCGGATAATCGGCAAAATGAGAGAAGAAGTAGCCCAGCAGGAAGCCGTTAACCAGATTGAAACCAATGGCGGAAAGCACGATGGCCAGGGGCATCCGTTTGCCCGAGGTGCGAAGGCGCAGCGGGAAAATGATGCTTCGGTTGATGTAGTGCAACAAAAAACACCCGCTGAACACCCATACGATGGCAGAAACGGGCGGCTTTTCCCACAACAACACGGTCAAAAACACAATCACCACTGCAAATTCCATCAAAAACCAGCCAAGCCGGTTGTCCAGCGTGGGCCCCCAGCCCGGCTCGACGTGACGGCCATATGGCGCATTTCTGCGAAGCAGGTAGAAAAATGTCACGACGGCAACAGCCATCCAAATCCAGGTGAAAAGGGCGTAACTGTGGTAAGGCATCTGTTTGGTAAGGATTGGTTGATGTAAAAAATTGATATGAATGGATGAGGATTTATAAAAAACCATTGTTTTTGAACCATTCATAGGCATCTCCCACCGTCTTTTCGAGGGGCCGTACCGAAAAACCCAGTTCCTGCTGCGCCTTTGCCGACGACACCCGCTTCGATCCGTCACGCAGGGCGTCGAGGGCTTCTCCTGTGTAGAGGGGGCGTCCGCCGGTCAGTCCGGCAAAGCCGGTTACAAACGGGACTCCCAGTCGCAACAGCCAATCAGGCGCCGTGAATTTGGGCGTCGCGATGCCAGTTGCCATGGTCACCAGCCGGGCTATTTCAGTCACCGAAGCATAGCGGCCGGATAACAGGTAAGCCTCTCCGTTGCGGCCTTCGTGCAAAGCCTTGACCGCCGCTTCCGCGACGTCGCGCACATCCACCCAGTCATAGCCTCCGGGGACCAGCAGCGGTATTTTCCGGTGGTAAAAGTCGATCAGCATTTGACCGGAAAGCGAAGGTTCGAAGTCGAAAGGACCAATCACGCTTGTCGGGCACAGCACGATCAGTTCGATGTTTTTTTCAGCGGAAAAACGAACTGCAAGGTCCTGGGCTTCGGCCTTGGTTCGATTGTAAGCGGTTGGGCTGTATAAGGCCAGCGGACGGCTTTCATCCAGCATGTCCTCCGGCCGGCCTTCCTGAAAAGCGTGTACTGAACTGAAATGAACCACCCTTCGGACGCCATGCCGCGCACAGGCTTCCAATACATTGCGTGTGCCGTCCACATTCACGCGCCGTACTTTGCCCTGCTGGCCGCCCGAAATAGACACAACTGCCGCCAGGTGGAATACCACCTCGCAACCCTCTGCCAGGTCGGACAACGCCGTCAGGTCGAACAGATCGCCAGCCACCGTGCCGACCGGCAGGCCCGCCAACGCCTGGCTTTCCCGGCGTAACAACACCCGGACCTCGTGGCCGTGGTCGAGCAGGCACCGGACCAATACGTTACCGATACGGCCCGACGCGCCAGTAAGCGCAATTTTCATTCAGAATCAAAATCGTTTAATGTCCTACACCTCGTGATTTAAACCCGAGGCAATCGGGTGGTGAAATCTTATCAAAATCCCTTCCCTCCTGCTGCCTGCGTGACAGATGTTGTTTTAAATCGCAATAATCCGCATTTCCGGGCTGATTCTCGTCAGTGTGGCATGCAGCCCTTTGAATCAAAATTAATTTTGAGCGCACTAGCCTACATTACCAACTTTCGGCGCCGGCCGGACAGCCGCCAAAACCAAAAGTGAACACTGCACCAATACGGTTAATTTATCCTAAACAGTTCGACAACAATGCTTTCCACCACCCGCTTCCTTGTACTCTGCCTCTGCTTTACCCAATCCGTTTACGCCACCACCTACCAGGTCGGTTCCACCCGAATCTACGTTTCGCCCAACGCACTGTACCTCGCCAACGTCCTGCAGGCCGGCGATACCGTCGACATTGACGCGGAAAACTTTTCCGGAACCGCCGCCCTGGCCAAATGGACGGCCCACAACCTCGTCTTCCGGGGCGTCGGCGGACGTCCGCACCTGATCTCCGCAGGCCAAACCCTCCAGGGCAAATCCATCTGGATCATCGGTGGTGACAACAATGTGGTGGAAAACATCGAATTCTCCGGCGCTTCGGTGCCCGACCACAACGGCGCAGGCATCCGGCTGGAAGGGATCGGCGTCACCTTGCGGCACTGCTATTTTCACAACAACGAAGAAGGCATTCTGACGGGCAACCCCGGCACGGGCGATATCCTGATCGAATACTGCGAATTCAACGCCAACAGCTACGGCGACGGCCTGTCGCACAACCTCTACATCGGCCACGTCAACAGCCTCACCTTTCGGTTTAATTATTCCCATCACGCTAAAATCGGCCACAACCTCAAATCGCGGGCAACCAACAATTACATCCTGTACAACCGCATCATGGACGAAGCCTCGGGCAATTCCAGCCGCCTGATCGACCTGCCCAACGGCGGATTTTCCCTCATCATGGGCAATCTGCTGATGCAAGGCCCCCTGGCCGAAAACAGCAACCTGGTGGGCTACGGACTGGAAGGATTGGTGAACCCCGGGCCCCACGAGGTCTATTTTGTCAACAACACCTGCGTCAATAAAAGGCTGAATTCGGGTATTTTTCTCTCCGTTCAGAACGGTACAAGCACGGCGGAGGTGATCAACAATGTCTTCACCGGCGCCGGCGTACTCACCAACGGCCCGATCACCCTCATCTCCAACAACATTTTTGAACCCAACGTCGCCACCCTGCAATTCGCCGATGAACCGCACTACGATTACCACCTCACCGCGGGCTCTCCGGCCATCGACCTGGGCGTCGCGCTCGGAACGGTGAACAGTGGTGTTTCTCTCACCCCGGATCAGGCTTATCAGCATCCTTCCGGCGCCGAAGTGCGCACTCTGGGCAACGCGATCATCGACGCCGGCGCTTATGAATACAACCCGCCGACGGCGAGCCACGACCTGCCAGTGGAAACCCTGCGCATTTTTCCGAACCCGGTAGGCGAGATACTGGTTTTTCCTGAAGAATTGTCGGGGTTGCCGTTCCGAATGATTTCGTCGGACGGGCGAACGGCTATGGAAGGCATTCTTCGCGGCAATACGTTAAACGTGGCACTTTTACCTCGAGGCATGTATTTTTTGCAGGTGGAAAAGAAACCGGCCGGCCTTGTTTTTGGTTTGGTGAAATGAACCGGAGCAGATCTAACCCGGCTGGCCAACAACACTGTCCAAATGAAATCATCCACTGAAAATGCCTACAATACTTCCGAACAGCTCGCCCTCGATTTTCTCAGCCGCGTTTGGGGGCCAACGCACGACCTCACAGCCATCGATGAATATATGACCGAGGATTATGTGATCGTGTCTGGTGGCAAAGTGATCCAGGGCCGGGCGGCCTTCCGGGAGTGGATCATTGCCTTCCAGCGCCAATTGCAGAATGCCCAAACCATCAATCAACACATCTTTTCCAACCGGGAGGGCGACATGGTCGTCTCGCGCTGGGTGTGCACGGGCCTGAACAACGGCATTTTCGGCCTTCCTCCTGACGGACGGCCAGTGTCCTTTACCGGCATCGCCATCTGGAAAATCCGCGATGGCAAACTCGCCGAATGCTGGGCCGAACGCAGCGCTTTTGAACTCTACTGGGAGCTTACAGTTTAAGCGATTCATCTTTTTCCAGCCATTTCCGCTTCTATGAATACCTACACGACCCTGGGCGACGGTATTGCCGCCCTGCAACTCGAAGAACGTCCTATCCCGCACCCCGGAGCAGGTGAAGTGCTGGTCAAAATGACGGCTGTCGCGCTCAATTACCGCGATTTGCTGGTCGTCAAAGGCCTCGGAGGCTGGAAACCCGCGGAGCCACGTATTCCGGTGTCGGATGGGGCAGGCCGCGTTGTTTCCGTCGGCGACCACGTCGCCCGGGTACAACCCGGCGACCGCGTGGCCGGTATTTTTCTCCCAAACTGGCTGGATGGCGAACTGACGGCGGAAAAAAACATGCACTCCCTGGGCGGCGCCGCTGCCGACGGGGTGCTCACGGAATACCGGATTTTTAATGAAGAAGCGCTGGTAAAAATCCCGGAACACCTCAGCGACGCGGAGGCAGCAACACTTCCTGTGGCGGCCCTGACGGCCTGGCATGCCGTGAACCGCAGAAGTCGGGTCCAAAAAGGCGACAGCGTGCTGATCGAGGGCACTGGCGGCGTTTCGTTATTTGCCCTGCAATTTGTGCATGCTCTGGGAGGCTTGCCCATTGTCATTTCCAGCAGTGACGACAAACTGGAAAAAGCCCGCAACCTCGGTGCATCAGCTACCATCAATTATAAAACTTATCCGGATTGGGAAAAACAGGTACTCGCCCATACTGCGGGCCGCGGCGTCGACCATGTCATCGAAGTGGTCGGGGGTGAAAACCTGAACCGCTCCCTGTCGGCAGTCAAAGTAAGCGGGACCATCAGCTTCATCGGTTTGATTGCGGGTCTGAGCGCCCCGATCAACACCTACCAGTTTGTCCAGAAAAATGTTCAGATTCACGGAATTGAAACGGGATCACGCGAAATGTTTGAAGAGATGAACCAATTCATAACCACACACCGGCTGCACCCCGTGATCGATCATACCTTCGCTTTTCTGGAATTCCCGCAGGCCCTGACCTACCTCGAAAGCGGATCGCATTTTGGAAAAATAGTTGTTCAATTTTAAAGTCAAATTGATGTCCATCACCAAACAATCCGAGTTGATCGGCATGAAAAAAATCAGCGAGATCGTTGGATTCACGCTGAAAAGCATGCGCCAATACGCCCGGCCGGGTATGACCGCGCAGCAAATCGACGAATATGGCGGCCAAATCCTGAACGGATTCGGCGCCCGCCCGGCCCCCCGGCTGACCTACGGTTTCCCGGGCTGGACCTGCATCAGTATCAACCATGAAATAGCCCACGGCATTCCAACAGCCAGTAAAATCCTGCGGGAGGGCGATCTGGTCAATATCGACGTGTCAGCCGAACTGGATGGCTTTTGGGCCGACAATGGCGGCTCGTTTGTGCTTGGCGAAGATGTACACCGACACCAGCCACTCGTCGATGCTTCCCGGCGAATTTTGTACGAGGCCATCAGGAATATCCGCGGCGGAGTCAAGATCGCAGAGATCGGCCGCCTGATCGAAACGGAGGCTAAAAAATCGGGTTATACCGTTATCAAAAACCTGACCGGGCACGGCATCGGCAGAAGCCTGCATGAAGAACCGCGTGAAATTGCCAACTACTATGACCGGTTCAACTGGTCGCGTTTCCGCAAAAATTCGGTCGTCGCTGTCGAAACCTTTATTTCCACGCGCTCAAACTACGCCCGGGAAACACGGGACGGCTGGACCCTGGTGGGCGAAAAAGGCGGTTTTGTGGCTCAACACGAACACACCATCGTGGTCACCGACGGCAAACCGCTCATACTGACCGCCAGCAACCATATCTGATCCCCGCACTTATGCAACAACGCATCGCGCACCTCAGCCTGGTCGTGGCCGACTACGACGAAGCCATCCGATTCTACACCGAAAAACTGGGGTTCGACCTTTTGCAAGACACCGCCCTGAATGACACCAAACGCTGGGTGGTCGTGGCCCCAAAAGGTTCTGCGGGCTGCAGTCTGCTGCTGGCAAAAGCAGCCAACGAAGAGCAAACAAGCCGCATCGGCAACCAAACCGGCGGGCGCGTCTTCCTATTCCTGTACACCGATGACTTCTGGCGCGACTACCATAATCTGCTGGAAAAAGGGGTGTCCATCGTGCGGCAGCCGGTCGTGGAGACCTACGGCACGGTCGCAGTTTTTGCCGATCTGTACGGCAACCAGTGGGATTTGCTGCAGCCGGGCTGAACGAACGGAGCAAATTCTTCACTCAAACTGCGTCCTGGATGGACTTCCCCTCGTCTAGTGGGTGCAATTGATTCTACCATCAAAAACACCCGATATGAAAGCTTTTTTGCTCAGTGCCGCGCTTTTTCTCCTTTTTGAGGGCAGCGTTTTTGCTCAAAAATTCTGGCTCACGACCTACGAATTTCCCGGTGGTCCCAAAACGGGCATCGCAGCCATCGGAGATACTTGCCTGGTCGCAGGTTTGACCAATGGGGTTCTGCGCAGTTTTAACGAAGGTCAAAACTGGAATAAAGTACTGGAATCCAGCGCCGTATTCACTGTACATGCTACTCCCGAAGGCGTTGTGCTGGCCGGCGGCAAAGGCAGGATTTTCGTTTCAACCGACTATGGAAGCACCTGGGATTCCGTGGCACTGGGCCACCAGTATCCCGTCGTGGAATTTGCGCACCTGGCCGATGGCGGTTTGTTTGCCATCACCGGTCTTTCTGATCCCTGGCTGGGATATGTCGGCGCGGGCGTGTATTTCTCCGACGACGACGGCGCCACCTGGACGCAACGAAACAACGGCTTTGGCAACTACCTGTCCTGCGATCAAATCGCTGCCGATACCTACGGCCGGGTCTACGTTACCGTTCGCGACGAAGTCTCCCAAGGTCCTGGCGGGCTCTTTTTTTCCGACAATAAAGGCTTGAACTGGCACCATGTCGACATCCGCTTCGACGGCGACGGTGTCGTTGAAAATGAGGCCTTCGTGGAATTTACCAGAGGATTGAGCATTTCCCCAAACGACAGTATTTACATCAGCCTGGAAGGGACGGCCGGCTCGGCGCTGATCCGGTTGAACCTGAGCAAACACCTGAACGATTTGGAAAACAATGATTTCTGGGTGTTTACCAAGGTTGGAAATGCGCAAAACTGGTGGACCGACCGCGCGCTGAACGACCAGTATTTTGCTCAAAACGGCGACGTTTACAGCTCCATAAGCGGAACTGGTTTTTACGGCGGCACTTTTTTCAAAAAAAATGGTGGCGGTGTTTGGACGCAGCAATTGCAAGGCCTGGGATACGACGTGGCAGGTTTGTACAACGCACAGTTTTTCGCAGAAAAATCGTCGGGAAAAATCTTCATGGTCCAATATTTTGACGAGCGCATTTATTGGGCAGATACGAGCCAGACGACGGCCTTACACGATTTGCCCACCCCTGATCCAAACCATTTTACGGTTTATCCCAACCCGGTGTCGGCAACAAGGACAATTCGTTTGGTATTCGACAGCGATCAAGGGAACAACATCGTTTACCTCATGGATTTGTTTGGCAGGCTGGTATCCAGCACTCCGTTTTCCGGCCAGCAAACTGAAATTAACGACTTTTTTCGCCCTTTCGCTGGTACTTCTGCTCTGCTCGTCGTGCAGCCGGCCGGAATGTGACAACACCAACATTATCCTCAATACCCATTCTCCCGACACGAAACCGTACCGCGACGAGCTGGCCCGGATGATCCAATCGATCGGTCCGGATCGCCTGACCTATTGGCTCGAAGAATATGAAACGCGGGCCAATCAGGAACTGCTCCTGATCCGGGTACAAGGTGAAGGATTGTGCGCCAAAGGAGAATTGCAGGTCCCCGACTGGCACGATCTGGAAGGGATTCGCGAGAAAAAAGGGATGGGGTACCGCGGCGCCCAACTGGCTGGGTTGCGGTTTGACGTTGTACCCGATAGCCTCGGCGCCCGGCTGATATACCGGGACCTTGCACGGATTGTGGATTAATTTTCTGGCAGGTTTCGTAATCCTAACAAAGCTGCCAAAAGGGGTCGCCCTACCCCACCGGATGCCGATCAGCCACCCTGCGGGCTTTTCTGATCCGAACGGCCACGACTTTGAACTCGGGACATTTGGCTTCCGAATCGTTCACGTCCGAAGTGACGATGTTGACCATCAGTTCGGGGAAGTGAAAAGTGGTACTCAGAATACCTTCCTTCACCTCGTCCGTGATTTTGGCCTTGATGTCGATCTTGCCGCGTGGCGACTCGATGCAGACCCAATCGCCTTCGCCGATGTTGTTTTTGGCAGCGTCGGCGGGGTTGATGAGAATCAGGTCTTCCTGCACGATTTGCACGTTGCGGGTGCGGCGGGTCATGGTGCCGGCGTTGTAGTGTTCGAGCACGCGGTTGGTGGTCAGGATGTACGGATAATCCTTTCCGTTTTGGAGAATTTCGCGCGATTCCACGTATTCGCGGAAGATGAAGTTTCCTTTGCCGCGTTTGAAGGTCTCGGCATGCAGGATCTTGGTATCCGATCCGTCGGGCGCTACGGGCCATTGTTTGCCTTGTTTGCCCAGTTCCTCCCATTTGACTCCTGCAAAGAAGGGTACGATCTGCGAAATTTCTTCCAGCATGGTTTTGGCAGTGTACGGCGCCTGCGGATAGCCCATGCGGTTCATGATGTCCACGATGATCTGACCGTCCACCCGGGAGTTTCCAACGGGTTTCACGACCTGGTTGACGCGCTGAATACGGCGTTCTCCATTGGTGAAAGTGCCTTCTTTTTCCAGAAATGACGCGCCGGGCAGAACGATGTCGGCCATTTTGGCCGTTTCGGTCATAAAAATTTCCTGCACGATCAGCAGGTCCAGGCACTCCAGAGCTTTGCGGACTTTATTGGTGTTCGGGTCCGACTGGACGAGGTCGTCGCCCATGATCCACAGCACTTTCAGACGACCTTCGAGGGCCGCGTCGTACATGTCGGGGATTTTCAGGCCGGCGTGAGCGGGCAATTTGACCCCACCATAAAACTCCTCATAACGGGCGATGATATCGGGTTGCGTCACGTCGAAATATCCGGCGCCCTGATGCGGCTGTGCGCCCATATCGGCCATGCCTTGCACGTTGTTTTGTCCTCGGAGCGGATTCACGCCACAGCCGCGTTTGCCGATATTGCCGGTAAGCATGGCCAGGTTGGCGATTTGGATCACCGCATAAGTGCCCTGGTAGTGCTCGGTAACGCCCAGTCCGTGGAATGACATGGCTGGTCCCGAGGTGGCATAAGCGATGGCTGCGGCGCGTACTTTTTCACGCGGCACGCCCGATACGGCTTCGAGTTCGTCGATGTCGAGGGCGAGAATATTGCGTTTGAGTTCTTCGTAACCTTCCGTTCGGTTTTCGATAAAAGATTGATCTGCAAGCCCTTCCGAGATGATGTAGTAAATCATCATATCCAGCACGGCGATGTTGGTACCCGGGCGGAGTTGGAGGTGATGTTGGGCGTATTTGGCAATTTCGGTTTTGCGCGGATCGATGACGATGAGGGTTTTACCCTTCATGGCCTGCTGTTTGATCTTGGCGCCGGTGACGGGGTGGCCTTCGGTCGGGTTAGCGCCGATGACCATGATGCAATTCGTAAATTTCAGGTCCTCCACCGAATTTGTGGCTGCTCCGGTGCCGAAAGTCCGTTGCATACCGAGGGCCGTCGGCGAGTGACATACCCGTGCACAACCGTCGATGTTGTTGGTGCCGACGACGGCGCGGATGAATTTCTGCATCAGGTAATTTTCTTCGTTCGTGCAACGCGAAGAGGAAATCCCGGCAATAGCATCGGCGCCGAACCGGTTGCGGGTAGCCGTGATTTTTTCCGCGATCAGGTCGTACACTTCATCCCAGCTGGCTTCTTCAAACTGGCCGTTTTTTTTGATCAATGGCTGTTTAAGGCGTTCCGGGTGGTTGTAAAACGAGAAAGCGTATCGTCCTTTCAGGCAGGTATGTCCGCTGTTCACCTCCGCATCCCAAGGCGCCTGGATACTGAGCACTTTATTGTCTATGACGCTTACTTCCAGGTTGCAGCCTACGCCACAGTAAGTACAAATAGTTTGGACCTTGTCCTGTCCGACCAGCGATTTGGATTGAAAAACGTCGGAAATAGCCGAGGTGGGACAGGCTTGCGAACAAGCGCCGCAGGACACGCAATCCGATTCCAGGAAGCTTTGGTCGATGCCTTTGATAATTTTGCTGTCGAAGCCGCGTCCCTCCACGCCCAGTACGAATTGCCCTTGCACCTCGTCGCAGGCCCGAACACAGCGGTAGCAAAGGATGCATTTGGACAGGTCGGAGGTCATGTACGGGTGGCTCAGGTCCTTTTCCCGGTCGAGGTGGTTTTTGCCTTCCGGATAACGTACAGTACGGATGCCCACGCGGGCCGCAGTATCCTGAAGTTCGCAGTTGCCGTTCACTTCGCAGGTGAGGCAATCGAGCGGGTGGTCGGTGAGCACCAGTTCGATCAGGTTTTTGCGCAGGCGCTGCACTTCGGAAGATTCGGTATAAATGAACAACCCGGGTTCCATCTGCGTGTGGCAGGCGGCTTTCATACGCCGTGGGCCGTTGGCTTGCAGGGCTACTTCGACACTGCATACTCGGCAGGCGCCGTAAGCTTCCAGGTTGGGCGCGTCGCACAAGGTGGGTACGCTGTCGCGGCCGAAATGCCGGCGGGCCACCTGCAAAATAGTTTCACCCGGTGCGAAGGTGCAGGGCTGGTCGTTGATGTAGGCTACGGTGGTAAGTTCTGACATAGCTTGGTATCAATTTTTAAAGTAGGGCTGCAATTCGGATTCGAAATACTGCAAGGCGTTTTTAACCGGCAGGGGAATGCCGCCGCCTAAGGCGCAAAGGGAGCCTTTTTCCAAAGTATCGAGCAGGTCGGTCAGCAGGCCTTTGTCGATGCGGTAATCGGAAGAATACGCTTTGCGGAACAATTCCATGCCCCGCACGGAGCCGATCCGGCAAGGGAAACATTTCCCGCAACTTTCATGCGCCGTGAATTCGAACAGGTGTTCGATGTATTGCATCAGCGGAAAACGCTCCGGGATAGACAAAATGGAGGCATGCCCGAGCAAAAACCCGCTGGTGGCAAAGGATTCAAAATCGAGGGTCAGGTCGTTCACCCGGCTCATGGGCACGAGCCCACCGAGTGGTCCGCCGATGTGCAGGGCTTTGACGGGCTCTCGAAAACCGCCACCGAGCTCGTACACGGCAAAAGACAACGGCGTGCCCATATCAACCTCGTACAGCCCCGGCGTGCGGAAATGGCCGTCGAGGGAAAGCAGTTTGGTGCCGGTGGATTTGGCCGTGCCCGCCGCTTTGTAGGCCTCGCCGCCGTTTTGGGCGATAAAGGGCAAATTAGCCAGGGTTTCGACGTTGTTGACGGCAGTTGGTTTGCCGTACAGTCCGTACTGGGCCGGAAACGGTGGCCGGGTGCGCACTTCGGGACGGTTGCCTTCTATGGAGTTCAACAGCGCGGTTTCTTCGCCGCAGATGTAAGCGCCCTGGGCCTTGATGACTTTGAGATGAAAGGAAAATGCTTTCCCTTCGGCGGTTTTTAACGGAAATATAGCGTTGAAGCGCTCGGCTGCTTCGCGCGAAATGTCGATGGCCTCGGGGTATTCGGCCCGGATGTAAACCACGCCGTCGGCAGCGCCGGTGATGTAGCCCGCGAGGGCCATCCCAGCCATCAGCAAGTGGGGTTGTTCCTCAAGAATATAGCGGTCGGAAAATGCGCCGGGGTCGCCTTCATCTGCGTTGCAGACGATGAATTTGCGGTCGGCTTGCTCCTTGCGCACGGTGTCCAGCTTGATTGCCATAGGGAAACCCGCGCCGCCGCGGCCGCGAAGGCCCGAACGTTGGAGGTCTTCCAGCAGGGCGTCCTGAGTGCGTTGCAGCCACTCCGGCAGTTTGGCGAGGCACTCGGCCTCCGACAAGGCATTGTCCGTTAGGATGCCAAGTCCGTGGCTCTTGATGGTGTACGCAGCGGCTTTTTTCTCCGTCGTGTGCCGGCAAATCTCCGCAACGGCATCGGCGGCGTCACCTGAATAGTTTTTGCCGTCGAGGTGAAAAGCGCGGTTTTCGTAGCAGCGACCGAGGCAATACACCTGCCCGACGGCATCAGCGCCGAGCTGGCCGGCGAGGTCTTTTTGCACGGCATCCTGGGTGCCCGCCAGCAGACAGGCGCTGCCGGCGCAGACAAACGCTTTTTTACCGCTTTTTTCTGGGTTAAGGAAGTCGTAAAAGGAAGCCGCGCCGTAGGCAGAGGCGTTACCGATGATAAATTTTTCGGCAACGTTGCGGTAATTTTCTCTCCTTCATCGCCGCCGTTGGAAGGGAGTTGCTCGAAAAGATTGTCCTCGAGTCCTTTTCGGGCCGAGAGGTTGCGAATATTCTTAGACATGGGTGCGGGTTAGGGCTGATAAAAGTACCGGGTTTTCAGGTAAAGCCAGGGGAAAAGAATCAAAAATGTCGGCATATGGGCTTTCGGGGCAATTTTACAACCTTTGGGCGACAAACAGACAACTAGTCATGAACACCTGCATCGCCTTACTCCGCGGCATAAATGTCAGTGGACAGAAAATGATCAAAATGACCGAATTGAAGGCCTTGTTCGAGCAGCTTCATTTTCAATCGGTCCGGACTTACATTCAAAGCGGCAACGTACTTTTTCAAAGCAAGGCTTCCGATTACGACGACATGACGAGGCGAATCGGACAAGCCATTTCCGACAGATTCGGTTTTCAAGTGCCGGTTCTGATTCGTTCGCAGACTGAACTAGAAGAACTCTCCGCCCGTAATCCCTTCCTCGGCGAAGCAGAGATTGATCCGGCTTTCCTCCACGTCACCTTGCTCGGCCAGATTCCCGCTGCCGAGTGCCTGGAAGCCATTCAACATTACCATTATGCGCCCGACCGGTTTCAAATTCTCGGTCGGGAAGTGTTTCTGTACTGCCCCGGCGGCTACGGGAACACCAAACTGAACAACACTTTTTTTGAAAATAAACTCAAGGTGCAGGCCACTACCCGCAACTGGAAGACCGTCAACGAACTGATCCGGATGGCCAGGGGTGAATAAATTTGCAGCGCCCACGCCTTCCACGACCCTCGTTTACGAAACTTTTCAAGTTTCGTAAACGGAAATCCTCCGTCCCCCAGGTTCACACGTTTACGAAACTTTATAAGTTTCGTAAACGAAAATCCTCATCACGAACTATGCTCCGCACTATTCTCGTATTGCTGGCCACTTTGATCGCACTGCCCATTGTGGCATTTTACTACGACCAGCCGCTTGGCCCCGAGCAGTGGCAAACGCTGCTGACACTTCTGAAAATCATGCTGGGCGTAGCGCTTACCTGCTTCGTTGTCAGCGAATTAACAGGAAATTGCAGCCAGGTAGACAAATTGTGGAGTATCGTTCCCATCGTCTATGTCTGGGTGGTAGCCGCTGCGGCCGACTGCTCGCCGAGGCTTCTTTTGATGGCGGTGCTGACAACTTTGTGGGGGCTGCGGCTCACGTACAATTTCTGGCGGCGCGGCGGTTACGACTGGCTGCCCTGGCGTGGCGAGGAGGATTACCGCTGGAGCGTTCTGCGGCAAAATCCCTTGCTGGGCGGCCGGCTGCGCTGGGGCTTTTTCAACCTGTTTTTCATTTCGCTGTACCAGAACGCTCTGATCCTGCTGTTCACACTGCCGGCGCTTGCCGCCTGGCAGGGCGATGCTAAACCCTTGAATATCATGGATTTTATCGCTGCCGGCCTTTTGGTCTTTTTTCTGGTGATCGAGACGATCGCCGATCAGCAGCAGTATGATTTTCAGCAGGAAAAATACCGACGCAAGGCAGCCGGGGAAACGCTCCACGGCGAATATGCCCAGGGGTTTCGGAGCAGCGGTTTGTGGGGTCGAGTACGGCACCCGAACTACGCGGCCGAGCAGGCGATCTGGCTCAGCTTCTACCTGTTCAGCGTGGCCGCCACAGGCCGCTGGCTCAACTGGTCGCTCGCCGGGAGTATTTTGCTGATGCTGCTTTTCCTGGGCAGTTCGGATTTTAGCGAAAAAATATCGGCCGGGAAATACCCGGGATATGCCGATTATCAGCGGCGTGTGCCGCGTTTTTTGCCAAAATTCTGGTGAGTAATTGGACTATTCAGCACCAAAAGGGAAAGAATGAAAAACAAGCAACCCAAACCCTCCGTTGCACAAAAAGTGAAAGACGCGGCTCCCTCAGCCGACATTCCGGCAAAAATTCCTTTCGCGCGCCGGCTGCTGCTGTATGGCTGTCTCGCTGCCGTTATGCTGTTCGTGTGCTTCGTTCGCTACCGTCTGCTCAACATCCCGCTCGAACGAGACGAAGGCGAATATGCACTGATGGGACAAATGATTTTGAAAGGCATTCCGCCGTACGAAATGGCTTATAACATGAAATTACCGGGTACGTATTACATGTACGCCCTGTTGATGGGCATATTCGGACAAAATGTGGCGGGGATTCATCTGGGCATGTTGCTGGTCAATCTGACAAGCATTCTGCTCCTGTTTTTGATCGGGAAAAAAATGTTTAACGACCTGGTGGCACTGGTTGCTGCCGCGTCATTTGCCCTTATGTCGCTCTCGGAAGGCGTGTTGGGCTGTGCGCTGCACGCCACGCATTTCAACGTTTTATTTGCCCTGTGCGGCATGCTTGCGCTGTTGCATTATGCCGAGCGGCCGGGTCTCCCGCGCCTGATTGTGAGCGGTTTTTGCTTCGGTCTTTCTTTCGTCATGAAACAACAGGCGGTTTTTTTGATGCTGTTCGGCTTGTCGGCGTGTTGGATCATCGAGCGGCAGCGGGCGCCTTTTCAATGGAAAAACAGTTTGCCCCGCTTCGGCGCTTTCGGCTTCGCCATGCTGCTTCCTTACTTGTTGATCGTGTTATCGGCTTGTTTGTCGGGCACTTTTGACAAATTCTGGCACTGGACGGTCGGTTATGCCCGGCAATATGTGGGCATCAAAAATGCCGACGACGCCTGGCATTATCTGGAGTTGTATTTTCCGATTGTCAGTAAGGGCTTTTGGGCTTTTTGGATAGCCGGAGTGCTGGGCCTCGCCGCGTTATTCTTTTCCGAAGGCGCCCGAAAATACCATTGGATGGTGCTGTCGTTCGCGCTTTGTTCGCTGGCGTGCGTGGTTCCGGGGCTTTATTTCCGGCCGCATTACTTCGTCGTATTCCTGCCCGCCCTGGCCTTGCTCACGGGCATCACGCTGAATTTTTTCAGAGAAATACTGCTAAAACAAAACCGCGCGCGGCTGGCCGGCTTGCCTTATCTGGTCTTTGCAGGAATGTTCGGCTGGGCCGTTTCCGTGCATTCGGAGGTCTTTTTCAAATACGAACCCGACTTAGTTTGCCTGATCAATTACAGCGCATCCAACCCCTTTCTGGAATCGGTCGAAATCGCAAAATTCATCCAGTCCAACACGACCGGGCAAGACAGGATTGCGATCATCGGCTCAGAACCGCAGATTTATTTTTACAGCAAACGCCTGCCTGCAACCGGCTATATTTATACCTATCCCCTGATGGAAAACCAGCCTTACAGCCTGGAAATGCAGCATGAAATGATGGCCGAGGTAGAAAAAGCCAGGCCTAAATACCTGTTGTTCATCAATTTGCCCTATTCCTGGATGCGCTCGGATAAATCTTCAAAAGATATTTTTAACTGGTACGAACGGTACAACAAAAACTATAACCTGGTCGGCGCCATCGAACTGAACCCTAACGGGAGGGCGACATATACCTGGCGGGAAGCCTTGGGAAAATTCACCCAAAAAAGCCAGAACATCATTTGGGTGTATGAACTAAAATAATTCGACCGGCGTGAGAACCAACGACCTCAGTTAACTCACCACCTTCCTGCTTCCGGCAGCGATGTTTTTTGCTTTACGGGTATCTCTGCCGGCTGACCAACATCTGTTTCTTCTGGGAAAGCAAATCCATCGGCTGGACGCTTCTCTTCTTTGGCATCATCACATGACCGACGGATCGCATCAGGCGGCTTACCTTGTGGCGTTTAAACGCAGACTCATGTTCCGTTTTTTATTCCCGTTTTTTAGCGCCCTGCTCGTCGGCGGCAATGCTTTTTCGCAAGGTTTTGAAAGTATTTACCCCGGCCTCAGCGGCGAGCAATTGCTCGACAGTGTGGCGGCTCATTACCGCCCCAACGTGGTCCTGGACTATGCCAACTCACGGGATACCCTCTATGCCAAGGTGTTAGCCCTGGACGACGATTCGATTCGTTGCATTTATTCGGGCCATACCCTGTACCTCGATCCAACGCAGGACCCCACCCAGTACATTTACCTGAACGGCAGCACTTTGGGTATGAACACCGAGCATGCTTATCCGCAGAGCAAAGGCGCCGCGGACGGCAATGCCCGCAGCGACATGCACCACCTTTTTCCGGCCCGTATCCCCGTGAATGAAGCCCGCGGCGACGTTCCGTATGCAGATATCCCGGACGCGCAAACCCAAAAATGGTTTCGGGGCGCGCAAGTGCTGCTGAATCAGCCGGCGCAGAACAAGGACCAGTATTCCGAATTCCGCACCGGCCAGTTCGAGCCGCGCGAGTCCGTGAAAGGCGACCTCGCCCGCGCGGTTTTTTATTTCTACACGATGTATCGCGTGCAGGCCGACGCTGCAGACCCCAATTACTTTGAATCCCAGCGACTTACACTGTGCCAATGGGCCGCTCAGGACCCCGCCGATTCGGCCGAGCTGACCAAAACCTGGCGCATTGCGCATTATCAGGAGAACAAGCCGAATCCGTTTATCGTCGATTGTACGCTGGCGCACCGCTGCTGGTGTCCGGAGGTGCCGGAGAATTGCGCGGTGCCGGTGCTGGAACCGCTTGAGCCAGCGTCACTGGCCCTGCGCATGTTGCCCAATCCGGCCGTGGAGTCGGCCCGGCTGGAAATGATGCTGCCTTTCAGCGGCGCGCTGGAAATCAGGCTGTTGTCCATGCAAGGGCAGGAAATCAAAATCTGGCGCATCGCTGAGGCGCCCGCCGGCAGTTTTAACCTGCCTTTGGGTGTTTCGCTGGCCGAATTTGGATCAATGAGCGTGATCGAAACACGGCTCCTCGGCTCACAAACTGTTGTCCGGCAAGCCATTACAGTAATGTCGTGGTAGTCGCAATCCATCATGGCCACTTTGCTCAAACCTGATGCTGTTTTCCTGCACGTTCCCAAAACCGGCGGTACTTTTTTGCGAAAGTTCTTCGTAGCCATGGACCTGGTGCGCTTCAATTTCGGCCGCGACCATGCCGATATGGAACGCACAATCAACGTGTGGGGCCATTATCCCGGCAATTACCTGCTGCGCTCCTTGCAGTTGGGGAAAAGCCTGGATCGGTATGTGCGCCAGTGCTACAAATTTTGCTTTGTGCGGAATCCCTTCGACTGGTATGAATCCTACTGGCGTTTTTTGATCGATCGGCCGGGACTTTCCTTCAAGCCATCCAAAAACCGTTCGCGCTTCGGGTTTCCGATCGATCCCTGGCATCCCGGGGCTGCATTGGAGCCACTGGTCGATCCCGATTTCAATCAGTTTATCGGCAACGTCATCCACCATTGCCCGGGCTACCTGACGCAGATGTTCGGCTGGTATGCCGACCCGCAACACATTGATTTTGTAGGGAAACACGAAACCCTGGAAAGCGACATGCAGCGCGTATTGGACCATTTAAAAATAAAATACGACCCGGTTGTTTTTGCTGCTCTGGGGCGTGTCAACGAAAGCCGGGCGCCCCGCCCGTTGTGGTCGCAGTACAACAGGGAGATGATTGGGAAACTGGAGTACCCCGTATTTCAACAATATGGATACGCGATTTGAGGCCTTGAAATTCCAAGGCTATGTCACAGTTTGCGCCTCCTGAGCTGTCAGGTATGCGACAAAATCGAACATTTAGCATTTTTCCTGTGTGGCGCCGAACTTATGTTTGGAACTATTAAAAAAACCTGTTTATATACCACACATCAAAACGTTATGAAAAAAAGCCTGTTCCTCTTGCCGCTGGCATTACTGCTGACTCATTTCCTTCCCGCACAAAGTCTCCCGGTTTGTCCGGTCGACACTCCACCGGCCGATTACTGTCCCGACGCTTGCCTTTACTGCAACCTCGACGGCTACCACGGCACCACCGGCGGCTATACCGGTCAAACGCCTCCAGGTTTTTGTGGTACCATTGAAAATGAACAATGGTTTGGCTTTGTGGCCATAGCCGATTCGGCCACCATTACTGCCACGCCGGCGAATTGCAGCAATGGCGACGGAATCCAACTCGCCCTTTACACCGATTGCGCCTCCAATCCGGTCGTCTGCAATGGGGGCAACAATGGCGGCGGCACCCAGGAAGTTGCCATCAGCACCCCTCTCCTTCCCGGCACCACCTACTACCTCATGGTAGACGGCTGGGCGGGCGATCAGTGCGAATTCACGCTTCATGTGGATCCACCAGGGGCTGCTCAGGGCAACGTGACGGTGAAAAATATCACGGTATGCCCGGACCAGACCTATACTATTAACGGCGTAGCCTACACGGCCCCCAATTCCATCCCGATTACTTTTCCGGGTACTTTTGGCAACTGCGACAGCATTGTGCTGTACAACCTGTTGGAAGCACCAGTTACCACCATTGTTCAACAGTTTGAACTGTGTCAGAACGAGAGTGTGGTGATCGACGGAGTGGAATATTTTGCCCCCGACACCGTGTTCATCGAACTCCTGGGCAGCACCGACTGTGATACCATCCTGGAATACGACCTGTTGTACAAACCACCGAGTTTTTACCAACACACGATCATTTTTTGCCCCGGAGAATCCGTCAATTTGCTCGGAACGACCTATTTCGAGCCCGCCACGGTATTGGATACTATCCAGGGGATGCCGTTTTGCGATACGATTCACCAGTATAATCTGATTTATACGACCGATCCGGCAGACTGCCCCTCCTGTTCGAAGACGTGGATGAAAGTGATTGGTCAGGAAGGTCAGGACGTACGGGGATATGGCATTTATGATGCTCCTGATGGCAATTTTTACGTCACCGGCGCCAAACAGGACAGTGCATTGATCATGAATGTAGACGTGGCGGGACATATCAACTGGTCGTTTTGTTTCGACATTTCACCCGGTCAGAACGACAATATCGCGGAGATCATCACAGATGCGGACGGCATGCTCGCGGGCGCGGGGCAAAGCGGCGACTCCATGCCCGGCTTGGCCGGTTTTGCGTTCCGCCTCGATCCGGCTACCCAAACGATGTTGTGGACCCGCGTTTTTGATGAAGACGCTCCTTTTGTCAACGGTATCCTGTCTTTGGAAGTTGATCATAATTACCTCCTGTATTTCAACCAAAACGCGGGAGCCAACAATGCCGGGCTTCTAAAGGTGAACAAATCGGATGGCGCCCTGCTGGCCAGCCCATTGAGCAAAAGAATCAACGTCGGACTGTCGGATGATTTCAGGAGTGTGGTACAGGTCAATGGTGAATTTTATTGCATCGGGCATTTCAGCAATACTTCCTCCGCAAACAACCGGCGTTCCGCGCTTACGCGACTGAATACATTTGGTGATGTTGCCTTTTCATCGGTCAACCATTTGCCGTACAACAGTGCTGCGCAACTATCTGGGGCAGACTTGCTTTTTGAAAATAACTCGACGGTTTCAATCGCTTATGGCAACGACAATGGCTCCACCCTGAGCAATAGCCAGATTTTTATGTACAAACACTTGCCTTCGGGCACCTTGCAATGGGCGAAAAGGATCGATTTGCAAGGTTCGGGCCAGGAGGTTGCCGACGAAATCATCAGCGTGCCGGATGGGTATATCCTATATGGCCACAGTTTGTCCGCATCGGGCGATCTGTATTTGATAAAAACGGATAAAAACGGCGTCTATCAGTGGTCAAAACAACTGGATTATGGCCCAAACGACCATTTTCAAACTTACTCAGCGGTACAATCTCAAATTCTTGAGCGCAACGGCTACCTGTTTTTCACCGCAACGACTACGGATTCGTCCGGACGGAGCAGCATGTTATTGTTAAAAACAACCGCCGATGCCACCCTGGATGGCAACTGCGATTTTATTACGGATATCCCGGCCAACCTGACGAGCATCAGCAATCCGACCAATACTTTTCCTCCGGGTTTTGTGCCGTTTTCGGTTCCATTATTGAGCGAAATGGTAACAACGTCGGTTGTGCCAACCCCTCTGAATAACCGAAAA
Organism: Saprospiraceae bacterium; assembly: GCA_044224705.1. Taxonomy (GTDB): domain Bacteria; phylum Bacteroidota; class Bacteroidia; order Chitinophagales; family Saprospiraceae; genus M3007. The sequence goes on along the minus strand of JBGAJY010000045.1, from coordinate 7,972 downwards.
GCTTGTGGCGTGTTTACAACCCTGAATACGGAGCTTGGATTGTGCCCCGGCGAATCATTTGTGGTCGGAGGCATTGCCTATACCGCTCCTGCCGTCGTGTCGGACACGCTGTTGGGCAATGCCGGCTGCGATACTATTATTTCACTTACCCTGGTTCTTCAGGCGGCGACCGTAATTGAAGACACGATTGAATTTTGCCCCGGAGAATCAGTCAGCATCCACGGAACGGTTTATTCCGGATCAGGAACGGTTACAGACACGCTTCCGGCCAGCGTCGGTTGCGATACGATTTTGATCCATCACCTGGTAATGCTGTCCAATCCGGTTCGCTCGGAAACCATTGAATTTTGCCCTGGCACTTCGGTCAGCATCGGCGGAAATGTGTATTCGCAACCCGGCATCGTCACGGATACCCTTCCGGCCGGCGCCGGTTGCGATACCATCGTGACTTACAACCTGGTACAACTCGCCAACACCGTTCGTTCCGAGACCATTGAGTTCTGCCCAGGCACTTCGGTCAGCATAGGCGGAAATGTGTATTCGCAACCCGGCATCGTCATGGATACCCTTCCGGCCGGCGCCGGTTGCGATACCATCGTGACGTATCATTTGCAATTTGCCACCACTCCCAACTCTTCTGTATCCATTATTTGCCCGGCCAATATCAGCCAGGTTGCCGACCCCGGTTCAGGCCTTTTGGCGGTCCATTATGCGGCACCTGCCGCACAAAGTGACTGCGAATGTCCAGGCATCGCGATCACGCTGACACAAGGCCCTGCTCCGGGCGAATTGTTCGCTGCGGGCACCACGAAGGTTTGTTACCTCGCAAAAGACAGCTGTGGCAATACTGCGGAATGTTGTTTCAACGTCGAAGTAGAAGAAACATCAGCCTGTGACGTAAAAGTGATTGGCTGCATGAAATACGAGCTGCTGAGCATTACCAAAGAATCTGGCGGAAGCGATTATACCTATCGCATCCGAGTGACGAACAACTGCGCCAGCAAACTGATTTACACCGCCATTCAATTGCCGTCCGGCGTTGCAGCCGTGAAGCCGGTCAACAATTCCGTTTACACCGCGCCCAGCGGTCGGACGTACAACGTCCGCAACCCGAATTATTCGCCGTTTTATTCCATGCGTTTCAAATCGGGACCGGACAGCATCGCCAATGGGCAGTCCGATATTTTGGAGTATGTTATTCCCGGGCAAGTGCCGCCGGCTTACATCCACATCACCTCGCGATTGGTGTATCAGGCCTTTTACGAGGCGCATTTGAACACCTTTTTCTGCCCGGTCGGCGTGACGCCGCTCAGCCGCAGTAGCGCTTCCACAGTATCGGCCGGCCTCCGGCTTTTCCCCAATCCTACGAATGGCGCCTTGTTCGTGGATCTTTCCGACTGGGAAGATCAAAACGTCCAACTGCGAATATTGGATAGCCGGGGCAAGGAAGTGGCAATCAGCAGATTAAAAGCGCTCAACGAGCCTCAGGAAGCTGGACTGGATACTGCCTTGCCCGATGGATTGTATTTTATGGAAATATCGCTGCAAAACGGTGAACGGCACAGTGCGCGGTTTATCGTTCAGCGGTAGGGAAATGAGTTTGTGAACCCGTAGGTAAAAGCCCGGAGGGTTTGGGTATCATTTCTCTTATCCGTGTCGGGAGTGTGCCAGTTCGCACATTTTCAATAGTTTAGAAAAAGACAGGAGCCCTTTGCAGCGGAATTGCAAAGGGCTCCTGTTTGTATTCAAAAAGTTCGGGAGGACTTATGTTCACACCTCATCCCCGTTGATTCATCAGAAAGTTTCGCGGCCTCTATACTACCGATGCTCCGCATTGATCTGATCCAACACGCTGTTGCCCGGGCACAATTCCTTCTCCGTCAATTGATTCAACGGCGTTTCCGAGGTCGCCAGCATATCGTGTAAATCCCGGCTCTCCGGTTCGATGTACAGCAGGCCGGTCAGGATTTCGCCCTTGGCGCGGGCCTCGTGCAAGCGGACAAATGCCGAACTGCGGTCGGTCGGATCCCATCCGGGTGCGAGCTTGTGCAGTTCCAGCACACCATGTTCGTGCATTTTCACACGTTTCGTAGTCCCTTCCGGGTAATTTACCGTCACGGGCGCCCGCTCGGGCACCATGTCGATGGCGGAAGTGGCTTCCACGTGCTGACGCACGTAATCGTATGATTTTGTGCTGCCGGCGTTGTTATTGAAGGTCACGCAGGGTGACAATACATCGATGAAAGCGAAGCCGTGGTGACTCATAGCTGCTTTGATCAAGGGAATGAGCTGGTCTTTATCGCCTGAAAAACTGCGGGCCACGAAAGTAGCCCCAAGTTCGAGCGCAAGCCCGACAAGATCAATGGTTTGAAACGGATTGGCCTGACCGCTTTTGCTGATGGAGCCCGTATCGGCAGTAGCGGAATCCTGGCCCTTGGTAAGGCCGTAGCAACCGTTGTTCATGACGATATAGGTCATGTTGAGGTTGCGCCGAACAGCGTGCACAAACTGTCCCATGCCGATGGAAGCGGTGTCGCCGTCGCCCGACACACCGAGGTAGATCAGGTCGCGGTTGGCGAGCAGGGCGCCGGTGGCCACTGAAGGCATGCGTCCGTGAACGGAGTTGAATCCGTGGGAGTTGCCGAGGAAATACGTGGGCGTTTTGGAAGAGCAGCCGATACCCGACAGCTTGGCCAGGCGGTGCGGTTCTATATTCAGTTCAAAACAAGCCTGGATGATGGCGCCACTGATCGAGTCGTGTCCACAGCCTGCGCAGAGGGTGGAAAGCGCGCCTTCGTAGAATTTTTTGGTGTAGCCCAGATCGTTTTTGGGTGACTCCGGGTGGCGAAAGGTGGGACGCAGGAAGGTCATGAAAAGGAGGAGTTACGAATGACAGAATTGGATTGGAAAGGTACGGGTTTGTTAGGTAACCTCAGTGTGGAGCCGTATTCAATGGAAAAACCAGAACTCTTTTGTCTGACGGATATTGAAGTGAACGAAAAGAAAAACACCGGTTTCCGTAAGGGCAATCAGCGCCATGATACCCAGAATGACGGCCAGGTTTTTATTGCTTTTCAGAGTAAATCCCGTTGCAGGTTTGGGAGTGGTTGTAAAAGCCCGCAGGATTTCCTCCACGGTTTTCCGGTTGAGGTATAAAATGATTCCCACCATGATCAGGTAAATAACAGCGCTCATCAGCGGCCCGGGCGAGACGCCGTAGCAGATGTCTACGACGATCACATTCACCAGAATGGGAATCAGGATAGCAATACCGAGCAATCGCGTTTTTTCGAATAGCAGCAAAATGGCGCTCAAAGCCTGCGACAATCCGATAAACCACAGATAAGCCTGTGAATACCCGAAAAACACCCAGGCAATATCATGCGCCGTTGCTTCCACGAGGGTTTTTCCGGCAATGGCTTCGGGTACGTGTCCGCGAATAAAGAACTGATTGTTGGCGACTTTCCCCCAGCCATACACACTCATGGTAATAAAGAGGTAAATGCGCATGGCACGTTCGACATTCTTTTGAAAAGCCGATTCAATTTCAGCCATAACCGGGGAGTTGTACCAATGTTGTTAGGAAGTTGGGAAACCGTACGCCGGCCCATTTACGAGCCCACATTTCATTGTCAGAAGGAATTTATTCACTCAATTCGATCACCTTCTCTCCTCCCCTTCCGTTCCTGGCGATCAAACCTGGAAGCACCTGTTTGCGGATGGTTTCGGCCGTGATGGGAAACCCATCGTAGTTCAGCACGGGCACCAGCCGCAATGGATTGACATCCAGTTCATTAATCAGCAGGGTGCGCATTTGTGCATCGCGGTTTTGTTCCACAACATAGACGCGGTCGTGTTGGGCGATGAAGTTGCGCACCGTTTCGTTGAATGGCGTGGCGCGCAAGCGCATGGCATCGAGCGGGAGGCCGTCGGCAGCCAGCTGGTCGAGGGCTTCGAGGGCTGCGTAGGTCGAGGTCCCGAAGAAAATCATGCCATCGCGGCTGCGGAATTCGGACTGATACAACTCCGGAGCCGGCACGTGTTGCTTGGCCGTGTCCCATTTTTTGAGCAAACGGTCCATGTTGCGGACGTAGGGCTCGCCGTCTTCCGTGTAGCGGGCGTATTCATCGCGGGAGGTGCCGCGGGTGAAAAAGGAGCCCTTGGTCGGGTGAGTGCCCGGTATGGTGCGGTAGGTAATCCCGTCGCTGTCGCGGTCGAGATATCGGCCGAATTGTTCGGTGAGCGCATCCAGGTCCTTGGCCGACAACACTTTACCCCGGTCATAGCGGATCGTTTCGTCCCAATGGAGGGGCGCCGTCAGGTGATCGTTCATGCCGAGATCGAGGTCGGTCATGACCAAAACCGGTGTCTGCAGTCGCTCGGCCAGATTAAAGGCTTCGGCGGTAAGGTGGAAGCATTCGGTAGGCGTGCTCGGGAAGAGCAGTATATGTTTGGTGTCGCCGTGCGAGGCATAAAATGCGAGTAACAGATCCGATTGCTGGGTGCGCGTGGGCATACCGGTGGAGGGGCCGGCGCGTTGCACGTCGATCAGTACGGTTGGGATTTCGGCGAAGTAGGCGAGCCCGAGAAACTCATTCATGAGGGAAATACCGGGCCCACTGGTGGCGGTGAATGATCGGGCGCCATTCCAGGCAGCGCCGATGACCATGCCGATAGCAGCCAGTTCGTCCTCCGCCTGTACGATAGCCACATTGTTGCGGCCGGTGGCGGCATCGAAACGGTATTTTTTAACGTATTTGCCAAAGGCGTCCGCCACGGAGGTGGAAGGCGTGATGGGGTACCAGGCCAGTACAGTAGCGCCGCCGTACATGGCCCCGATGCCGCAGGCGCTGTTGCCGTCGAGCAGGATGCGGTCACCGATCAGGTCGCGGCGTTCGATGCGCACGGGAAGCGGGTGATCGTAGTGTTCACGAACGTAATTGACGCCCAGTTCGAGCGCCTGGTGGTTCATCGGTATCAGCTTTTCCTTTTTGCGGAATTGCTCGGCGATCAGCGACTTAAACACCTCGATTTCCATGCCCAACAGCGCTGCAAGCGCGCCGACATAGATCACGTTTTTCAGCAAAAGGTGCGAGCGGGGGTCGGTGGTAAAATGCTCCCTGCACAGCGCAATCATTGGAATACCAATGTAATTGAGGTCGTCGCGGTGATAAGCTTTGTCGAGCGGTTTGGTGTTGTCGTAGATGAACCAGCCGCCCGAGCGCACGGAGGCGACGTCTTTTTCATAACTCTGCGCATTCACGCCGACCATCACATCGATGCCCGCGCGGCGGCCCAGGTAGCCTTTTTCACTGACACGCACCTCAAACCACGTTGGAAGCCCCTGGATGTTGGATGGAAATATGTTTTTGGGCGTCACAGGGATGCCCATGCGAAAAACTGCCTTGGCAAACAGTTCGTTGGCGCTTGCCGAGCCGGTGCCATTCACGTTGGCGAAACGGATGACGAGGTCGTTGATGGTCGGAGTGGTATGCATCTTCGTGCAAATCGTTTTATTTCAAATCCTGTCGTAATTGTTGCGTTGTATCGCCCAAACGTACTGATTCTGTTGAAATGAATTTTTGTTGAGTCAAAAGTCTGAAAAGTTTTTCAACTGCTGCAAATGGCCAGGCGCACAAGCGTCGTTGGCGAGCTGCGCCAGGTATCGGCCCAGCAAGGCCCAATATCGCCGGGCGGTTTGCTCTGTCTCGTCATTTTTTTGCTGCTCCCAGGTCATGAGGGCCACTTTCAGTCGAACATTGGCCCGATAGGCTTTAAAATAAAGCCACAAGGACTCGTCTTCCAGGCCTTCGATGACACACCAGCCGCCGAGGTAGCCGCCCAAAAAGACTTCCGCGAGTTCGGAGTGCCCACCGGCATCCAGGTCCATGCACAGAAAAGCCAGTTCGCTCAGCACATCGATCCGCCGGAAATGCGCATTGAATTCGATGCAGTCGAACACCACGGGGCCTTCCGGCAGCAGAAAAATATTACGGGCGTGCAAGTCACCATGTCCATCCACCCAAAATCCGGACGACGCCCGTTCGTGCAGACGGGGCTCATGACGATCCAGAAATGCATGTACCTGTTCCTCCCAGCGGGTCAATTGCTGCGCGGCCATTTCTCCAAAAAGAGCGATAGCAGCATCCTGCATCCTGAACAAGTCGTCAAAATCGGCCCGGTTGTCACCCGGTTTCCAAGGCACTTCATTCGACGGCATCAAAACGGAGCGGTGAAAACAGACGAGTAAATGGCTTAGTTTCAGCATATCAGCCGCATTGACTTCGTTGCGCAGAAGCAACTGATCCATCTGCCGATGGCTGTCCATTCGTGTCATCTGAACGGCAAATTCGACAGGCAGGCCGTCTATTTCACCCATGGCCAGTTGGCCGCGGGCATTCGTTGCGATGGGCAGCACATCGAGGTACATTTGCGGCGCGAGGCGCCGGTTGAGCCGTAATTCTTCCCTGCAGTAATACGCCCGCTGGTCCAGGGTGCTGAAATCGAGGAAAGGAAATTTCAGCGGCTTCTTGATTTTGAAGGCAAACTGAGGGGTCAATATGACCCATGAGATATGCGTTTCGACCAATTCGACCCGCGTCGTTTCTCCGGGGAACTGCCCGTGGGCCATCAGTTCCTTTATTTGTTGCGAGGTCATGGGGCTTACTCGTTTTGAACGGCGTTCGCGTATTGTCGAACCACTTCCACCATCTTCTCAATCGTCATTACATCCGAGCGCAGCACCAGGTGCGGGTCGGTAATGGGCTCGAACTCGCCTTTGATGGTCAGGTAAACCTGGAAGTCAGCCTCGCTGTCGGGTCGTGGCCGACCCACCCGTTCGATAATACTTCGTTCCGAGGCGACAAGTTTCACCAACCGCAGGGGCGACCTGCATTCGGATGCGATATTCAGGAATGGCTCGCGCAGCTCGGCCTTGTAAAAAGTGCTGTCGACCACCACCTCCTTGCCGGACAGCAACGCTTCACGAGTACGATCCAGAAGTGCGTCGTACACTTTTTGTTTGTCCGCCGCACGGTAATGACCCATCAGGCCGAGTTCCCACCGCACCCTGTCGCTATTGAGGTGAATCGCCCCATAAGCGGCAGTGTAGGCGCGAGCCAGGCTGCTTTTGCCAGTACCGGGTAATCCGCAAATCAGAATCAACATACTGCCAAAAGTACGACATCGGAACGGGTCTCAGCTGACCTGCATCCGGGTTGCCGCTGACATTTTCCGGAAATAAAAAATACCGGCGGGCGAAGGCTGACATCTCTCAACCCCGCTCCTGACCTGCGTCAGATCGCTCTATCTGATAACCAATGAACATTTGCATAGGAAAGCACCTGTTCTCTCCCTTGTTCACGCTTTCAAATCTGAAAAACAATGAAAAGGCTTCTATTTCTTTTCATGAGCGGCTTATTCCTGCTGAATTTCTCCTCAAACGGAATCGCCCAAACCGACAAAGCACTGCTGCGCGAGTTGGCCGAAGAAAACAAAAAATCGGTCGACGCATTGGCTTTATACCCCCTGGAAACCCGCCTGGCGATCCTCGAAGCCACGAAATATCCCGAGGTTTTGATCAAAATGAACAGCGCCCGACAAAAAACCAGCGCTGCTTTCCGTACCCTCATCGAGGATTTTCCGCAGTCAACGCAAGAGATTTTTTACAACCTCGTGCGCTACCCGGATCTGATCTCCCAGATTGCAGGCCACCGGGACTCACCCTCCGCCATCCGTGAAGCGCTCAAACGATTGCCCGAAAACCAGCGGGACGATGCTTTCGACGTGGTCCAACGCCACAAACAAACCGTGCTCAGCATCAATGATTTGAACCGTACGGCCCTTCAGACATTTCAGGATCTGATCGCCCGCTACCCCGCTACCGCCCAGGATGCGTTCCGGCAGTTGCTCAACCTGCCGGAAGTGCTCGAAATCCTCAATGAAGACCTGAGATTTACGATCCTCGTGGGTG
>JBGAJY010000316.1:0-3853 GCA_044224705.1 Saprospiraceae bacterium | reverse complement strand
AAGCCGTCCCAGGTGGCCACGGTGTCCACGCTGGAGATCAGGTCGGGAGCCCAAAGGTCGTATTGGAAAATATGAAGCCCAGTAGTAACGTACAGAAAGCGTCCGCCCGGGGATACTACCACACCGCCACGAGGATTGCCGGCGCCGTTGTTGTTGGAGGAAAAATCTATATTAACGGGATTGGATAAAATACCCTTACAACGATCGAAATCAAGCATTTCGACCCCATAGTGCGGCATGTGTTTAATGTACTTGGCACCATCGGGAGAAAAAACGGTCTGTCCGCAACAATATGCATATTGCAAAGTGTCAAGACCGATAGATTGAACGCCTTTGTCTTCAAATCCGTCGGGGGTAAGCAATCCGACATGGAACCCGCTGCTCGTACGCCGCGGCATGACGATCCACCAGTCTCTTCCATTTGCATGGCGGGTAGCCGTGACAAATTCATTAAGGAGCGAATCAGCCCATCCCAGCTCGTTTTTCTGCACGACCGCGCCGGCATCCCCGATGCTTGCGTCGATCACGGAATACAGCAACTCGATTGCCCGTAAGGGCGTTTTTTTCATGCGAACGTGAAAGACGAAATACTGATTGTTGTCGCCGGGCCGAGGTAAGATGATGGGATTTTGAAAGGAAGGATATTGAAGTCCGTGACAATAAGTATTAAAAACCGGCCCCGGGCTGAGTGAATCCCCGTTGACCATAATGTTGTGGTTTTTGTCTCCAATCCGGCAGCCATCCGAGTAAGCTACGAGGTTGCCGTTGCGGTCAGAGATAATGCCCATGACGTCTTGAGTCGCCAAACTTACAGTAGATATATCAGGAGGGTTATTTTGAAAGTTTAAAACAGAGCCACCAATGATCACATTGGAAACCGTATCGTAGTACAAGTAGCTATAACCTGTAAGCCAATTAATATCATACTGGTTTTGACCCCAGACTAATGAAGAAAAACAGAGCAAACCGAGGGCTAAACAGATTCTCATGGAGGGACACGATTAGTAGTGAACCAACTTAGTATCTGAAACTATCCAGGCTTGCCCTGTCCACAGACCTTGCGGCCCGGAGGGTCGCTATCTATGTAGTAACGACACAATGTGTAAGATGATCCGGCCCAGCGGGCCGGTATCTAATCAGTCAGATAGCGGCCCTCCGGGCCGCGTGCATTTACACCCCGCCGGTTGCTACAAAGATGCCGGCCCCATAGGCCGGTTGGTATGCCGGATATTTTCAGATACTAAATTGGTCGACTATTAATGATGAGCCATAAAAATACAACAGGGCCGCTCCCATCCCGGGAGCGGCCCTGCTCATTCTTAGCAACAATCAAAAATTACTGCTCTTTCTTGTCGGCGGCTTTGCCTGCGCAGCAGGATTTGCCCGCGGCAGCGCCGCTGGAGCAACAGCCTTTTCCGGCGCCGGCGGCGCAGGATTTTTTAGCCATACCGGCTTTTGCATCGGCGGTCATGGTTTTCGGCGCCACGTTCACGAATGCGTTGGTGGCTTCGTCGTATTGTACGCTGACGAATTTCACGTTGCCCTGAGCGTCGGCTTCTTTGCGGACGTAGGACACCGTGCCGTCGTCGGACTGGCGTTTTTCGATGCTGGCGTCAGCAGCAGCGGCTTTGGCGGCTTTGCTGGCGCAGCAGGAAGCGCCGGTGGAAGCGGCAGCGCCGTGGCAGGATTGTGCGCTGGCGGCGGCGAGGCCGAGCACCAGCAGGAAAGGCATCAGAAAAAGAACTTTCTTCATAGCGGGAAATCCAATTTAAATGGTGAGAGATGACTTCTTTTAAGTTAAGACTTCAAAAGTAAACCGGGGTTGCCTTACACAGGGTGTTTTTTGGTAAATCTTAACAGATCAATTCGTTATCTGCCGCTCAGAATTTTGTCGAAACGGGCCGGGTCGTTGAGCAGTTTTACCGCTTCTTCCACCTCGGGGTCATTTTTCAGGGCCTTGCGCACCTTGCCGCGCTGGAAGTAATACCGACCCACGATGTCCTGCTCGATTTCGCGGACGATGCGCGGTTTGTTGCGCGTCAGTTCGTCCTTTTTCGCGGCTTTGATCTTGGCGTCGATGGCCTGCACGTCGGTCGTGAGGGCAAAATTCTCGCTTGCGGCGGCGGCCTGCAGTTCCTTCAGTTTTTTCTCCGCAACGGTTTCGTAGCTGAAATTCCGGCTTTGCACGTAGCGCGTGAATTCGTCCCAGTCGCCGAAGTTGAACACTTCGATGGAGTCGATCGTAGGGTGTTTCAGGGCCCATTGCGTCACGTAGTCGAAGATGATGTTCTGGTCGAGCAGGGCTTTCACGATGCCCGTGGCCGTGTCGGCCGGCAGGAACACGTCGGGCGTGACGCCGCCGCCGTCGAGCACCGGACGGCCGTTGCGGGTTTTGAAGCGGGCGCGTTCGCTGTCGGGAATATCCACGGGTGCGCCGTTTTTGTAGCGCACGGCCTGGATGCAGCGGCCAGAGGGGATGTAGTATTTGGCGGTGGTAAGCTTGATTCTGGCGTTGTAGCCGAGTTCTTTGGTGTTCTGCACGAGGCCTTTGCCGAAGCTGCGCTGGCCCAGCAGTACGGCGCGGTCGAGGTCCTGCAGGGCGCCGCTCACGATCTCGGAAGCTGAGGCGCTGCCTTTGTCGATGAGCACCACGACGCGGATGTTTTGGTCCACGGAAGGGCCCATGGTGCGAAAGATGCGGTCCCATTCGGGCACTTTGCCCTTGGTGCTCACCACGATTTCGCCGGTCGGGATGAAGACGTTCACGACGTTCACGGCTTCGTTGAGCAAGCCGCCGCCGTTGTCGCGCAGGTCGAGGATGACGCCTTTGAGGTTGGGGTTCTGGGCTTTGAGTTGCTGCACGCCAGCGGCCACGTGATCACCGGCGTCGCGGGTGAAAGTGGTCAGGTTGATATAGCCGACGCCTTCGGCGACGATGCCTGTGTGCGGCACGTTGGGCACGTCCACCTCTTCACGCATAAGGTTGATTTTCAGGTCTTTTGCTTCGCCCGGGCGGCGCACCACCAGGTTCACGGCCGTGCCGGGAAAGCCGCGGATGAATTCCAGCACCTGCGCTTCGGTCTTGTTCTGGGCGCTTTGTCCGTCGATGGACACGATGGCGTCGCCCACTTTCAGGCCGGCTTTTTGGGCGGGGCTGTGTTCGAGGATTTCAGTGATCACGACCCATTCGCCCATCACCTTGCCGGAGGCGCCGAGGCCGTTGTACTTGCCGTCGGTCTGGATGCGATAGCCTTCGATGTCGGTTTCGGAAATGTAGTTGGTGTAGGGGTCGAGGCCTTCGAGCATGGCGTCGAGTCCCGTGCGCATCAGGCGGCCGGGGTCGAGTTCGTCGACGTAGCCGTGGTTGATTTCCTTGTAGGCGTTGGCGAAAATTTCCAGGTTTTTGGAAATTTCAAAATACTTGCCGGGCGTGCCGTTTTGGGCGTTGAGGCCCGCGACGAACAGGATTGCGAGGCAAATGGAAAGGTGCTTTTTTGTCATGTTGTTTTAAAAAATTGTCGGGCAGGCGGGGCAAAAATAGGGCGGCTGACCGGCGAGGTAAAAAAGTTTTCCGACCAAGCGGCCTTGCGGCGCATCGATCGGCTCATCCAGCTGTTTATTTTAAAAAATTGCGCAGCAAAGCCAGCAATTCAGCGGGTTTTTCGGCGTGTACCCAGTGGCCCGCGCCTTCGATGGTGGCGAGTTCAGCCTGTGGGAAGCGCTCGCGGATTAACGCAAAATCGCTGTCTTTGATATAATCGGAGCGGCTGCCGCGGATAAAAAGCGCGGGTTTGTCGAAGGGCTGAACGCCCGGGCCGCCGACCGGGGCGAGAATGTCGGCGTAGGCGCGGCG
>JBGAJY010000315.1:0-3934 GCA_044224705.1 Saprospiraceae bacterium | reverse complement strand
GCCGTCGCTGCTCTCCTCCCGCCCTCCCGTCGGCTCCGTGACTTTGGCAAAATCACGCTTTGCGGGGTGAAGGGGCAAAGGGCCCGGCCGGACTTTTGTCCCGGAAACGAATTGTACCCCTGCCTACCGAATCATTTTTTCAACAAAAATCAACAGACATGAAATCAATTGGAAAAATCAATAAATCTCCAATCATGAAGACGATCATTCATATTTTCCTGCTGTCCCCTTTATTCCTGCACGCCCAATCCTGGCAGGCCGCAAAACGCTATGCTCAGGGTACGGCCACGGCGCTTTCAGCCAGTGCCGTGGCCGTCGGGCCGGATAGTTCCATTTATGTCGCCGGAAGTTTCATCGGTACGGTTGCGTTCGACGGCATCACTTTGAGCCCCTTGCCGGGCAACGCCGAAAACGGCTTTTTGCTCAAACTCGCCCCAGGCTTGCAGGCTGTTTGGGCCAAAAGTTTCCCCCAAAAGGCCTACGACGTGACCACGGATGCCAATGGGAATGTCTTCGTGGCGGGCTCGCAATACAATGACTCCCTCACTTTTGTCGCCCAATTTGCCGGTACGGACGGCCAACTGCTGGCTTCCTTCTTTTCAACCGGCGGGAGGAGCCGCGCCAAAGCGCTCGACCTCGACGCTGCCGGGAATTGTTACGTGGCCGGCTGGATGGACGCCCCGGCTACCTTCGGCGGGATCACGCCCGCGACGGTCGGCGGCCGGGAGGCATTTCTCCTGCGCCTCTCTCCCGATCTCGCCCAGGTGCATTGGGCCGTGCTGACCGGCGCTTCTTCCAAACTCGACGAAGTAGATGATGTGGAAGTAGATGATGCCAACGGGTTCGTTTATGCCTGCGGCAATTATTCCCAGTCTTACCAGCTCATCCCTTGTTTTTGCTACAACGGCAGCTTTTTTGTGGAAAAACACGAGGCTGCCACGGGCGCCTCCGTTTGGAAAAACATCTTCGCAGGCGGCTCGGGCACCGCAACCCGTCAACGGCTGTCTGTCGATCCGGACGGAACCTCGGTCTACACGGCAGCCAGTTTCAAGCACACGGTCACGGTACCGCCGGGCATATCGCTCACGGCTGAAAATAATGGCAACTACCACATCTTCATGACCCGGCTGGACGCATCGAGCGGGAGCGCGGACTGGGCGGTAAAAACCGCTGTTGCGGGCGACAATTATCCGCAGGGCCTCGTATGGGCCGACAGCCAGTTGTTCCAGCACGGTTATTTTACCGGCGTGACGGTTATGGCCAACGATACTTTTATTCCGCAAGGCGGCTACGACCCGTTTTTCGCAGCGGTGTCGCCGGTCGATGGCGGGGCAAATTTTGCCGAATCCTTTAACGGCAGCGGCTCCGACCTCGGCACGGACGTCGCCGCCTCGGGCAATCAGCTCGTCGTGTGCGGAAACGCGAATTCGGGCTTGCTGAACATCGGGTCGTTTGCGCTGAGCGGCAACAGCGGCTTCTACGTGGCGCGGCGGGTTTTTTCATCCTCCCCGTCTCCGACGCCCGTGGCGATGTTCGAGGCCGACGTGCTGGAAGGCTGCGCGCCGCTTACGGTGGAATTCACAAATACCTCTTCCGGCGACCCCGGCACTTTTGCCTGGTCATTCCCCGGCGGCCTGCCCGCCAGTTCCACCGAAGTCAATCCGGTGGTAACCTACAACCAACCCGGCAACTACGCCGTATCACTTACCGCGACCAACGCCTTCGGCGGGAATACGCTGAATGCGACCAACTACATTGCCGTGCAAACCGTGCCGACCGCAGCCTTTACCTATACGGTGGACGGACTGAGCCTCGGCATATCCAACCTGTCGCAAAACGCCGAATCGTGCTCCTGGAATTTCGGCGACGGAACCGGCAGCACAGACTGCGAGCCGGCTCATGTGTATGCCGACACGGGTCTTTACCTCGTCGAGCTCACCACGGTCAACTCTTGTGGGGCGAGTGTCCTGCAACAGGAAATCCTTGTCGGCGCCTCATCTTCACACGAGCCGCAATGGATGCGTGAACTGCGCATCTTGCCCAATCCGGCCGACGGATGGGTGACACTGGATTGGCCCACGCCGCCGGAGCCTGATTTGAAAATTGATATCCTGGATGCGACAGGACGTTCTGTGTGGCAAACGCAGATGGCGCCGGCTGCCGCGGCAGTGTCGTTCGACTGCTCGGTGTTGCCCGCGGGGTTGTACATTTTGCGGATGGAAGGAAACGGCCGGGCAGGTGTCCGGCGCCTGCTCGTGGCGCATTGAATCTGCGTTCAAACCGGCGGCAACACTCCGTGAAAGCGGAGCAAATGGTTGGGCGCCTGCTCGTTGTACACGCAGAGGATCAGGGTGTTGCGTTGCCTGGGATCGTTGGGGAAGAGAATTTTGACGGGGTTGTGCACGTAACCTCGTTCGCCGAACAATTGCAGCTGGGCGCCCTGCGGCGGTCGGCGAAACAGGCGAAGTTCTTCCACGGAAGAGGGCAATGGCACGTCGCCGTAGCCCTCTTCCTGCAAAAACTGGCGCACCATGTCGTAGGTGCCGGCCAGTTTCGACCCCGAAAAAACGGTACGGTACTCCCAGCCGTCGCTCAGGCCGCCGGGATGGGCGGCTCCCGCAGGCGGAAATTGCGTGCGCAGGGGCACATGCGGTTCGGCGGGCGAAGGAGATTCCGGTTGGGCCGGAGCCTCTTCGGCAAATCCGAATTCGTCGTACACGAGGGCGGTGTCCATGCGCACAAAATTAAAGCGAACAGACAAAAAGTTTTAAAATAAAAATACTTTTTGTTTAAAAAATTGAATTGTGACTTAAAAAGCCCCTCGGGGCAGGACTGTTAAGTGCTTTATTCCGAATCACCTTTTCGGTTTACCGACAGCTCAGGATGGCACACGGATGAAACAGATGCGACGGATTGACACGGATCAACCCGCATTTGAGGTCAAAATCCGTGTCAATCCGTCGCATCCGTTTCATCCGTGTGCCATCCTGAGCTGGGTGTGACTATTTCCGAAACAAAATTTAACAGCCCTGCCCTACCGGGCTTTTTTACTCGTGATGCAGGTTTTAAAAAATATGCACCACGCGCCATGCCGACCGGCCCGTCGCATTTTCCAGACTAAAAATATAGGCGCCCTCGGGCAATGAACTCCCGTCGTAGGAAAACTGATTGGCGCCTTCGTTCAATTGAACCGTCTCGCGGTGCAGGCGCCGGCCAAACAGGTCGAGCACCTCGAATTGGTAGCTGCCGGCTTGCGCGGTGGAGGCCTCCACCTGGGTTTGAAGGCTGAAAGGATTGGGCAAGGACCGAATTTTTCCAAAAAGACCGCCCGGGTCGGCAGTGCCTGAAACGGCGCATTGGCCTGCCGGCTGCACGATCAGGTAATAATGGTCATCGGGGGCAGCCTGATTGCCGGGGAATTGAATCGGGAGTTGCCCAACGGGAGTTGCCACCGATGCCGTAATGGAAAGGTCGGCGGTATCCGGCGCGGGATTGAAGGCATCGGGTGTGCCGTACAACTGAATACAGCCCAGTGTATTGGCATTAAAAACACAATTGGGCGGGTCGCAGGAATAGCTCAGTCCGGCCGGGTAATTGCCAATGGCTCCGGAGGTGGCGATGCTCACGCTGGAGAGCGGAACCGTTATACCGCTCACAGTAATCGTGCTAGGCACATTGATCGTCACCGATTGGTTGTACAATTCCCCGATGCATGCCGGTTTCAGATTATAAAAGGGCGTATCAGGCGTCCAGGGCGCGGGCGACAGCAGGGCGCCGGTGACCAGGAGGTTGGAATCGCGCTGGCAATTTTGTGCGGCAGAGAGAAGCGGCAGCAGGGACGCCGCGAGGAAGAGCGCTATTTTCATGTTTCAGTTTGTTTTGTTTCACGTGGGTTGGTTTCACGCAGACGTTGCAAACCTTTCCGCAGACGTCC
>JBGAJY010000044.1:0-30879 GCA_044224705.1 Saprospiraceae bacterium | reverse complement strand
TTGACTTTATGAATCTTGCCATTCACCAGCCGTACTTCCAGGTAATAAACGTACACGCCCAGTTCCACCGGCTTGCCGTGCGCGCGGCCGTCCCAGCCCGGCCAGAGGTCGGCGGGAATGGGGTCGTCCCAGAGGTACACCTGATCGCCCCAGCGGTCGAAAATGCGCAGGTTTTCCAGATTGGTCACCGTCGGGCCTGCGTCGATTTGCCAGTAATCGTTGTAGCCGTCATCGTCGGGCGAAAAGACGTTGGGGATGTAAATGTCCACATCCTGCCGCACGATCACACGGATGTCTGCTTCGGCCACACAGCCGGCGGAATCCACGATGGTCAGCGTGTACAATTGGGTGCTTTCAGGCATCCAGGTTTGCGTCAAACAGGTAGCGCAGGTATCGGGCAAGGGGCTCCAGACCAAAGACTGCCACGCGTCCACGTTGGTGGTGGCTGTAATGGTGAGCGTTTCTCCAAGCCGGATCGTGGTGTCGGCCGGCAGGAAAATTTGCGGCACTGGCGGCACGCTCAGCGATACAGCCGTATCCGCCATGCAGCCGTTGGCGTCGGTGGCGACGATCTGGTGAATACCTGTGCCCAGCGTGGTCGTGAGGCCGCTGAACGGTTGTCCGTCCACTTCCAGCGCCGCAGCGCCGGCGCCGCCGGACACCACGAGAGTCACTTCGGCGAGCGAGTCGCCGCAGAAAACCGGGGCTGTTTCGGCAAAAAGTTGCAACAGCAAGGGCTCGGTGATCTGCACGCTACCTGTGGCGCTGCATCCCTTGTCGTCGGTAACGGTCAAATCATAAACGCCCACAGATAAACCGCTGGCCGTGTCGGTCATGGCGCCCGTTTCCCAGGCGTACTGGTAGGGTGGGGTGCCGCCCTGGGCGCTTGCCTGGGCCGAACCGTCGGACAGGCCGTTGCAGCTGATTGCGAAGGAGTTGAAGGCTAAAATTGCATCGGCCTGCACACTCACCGTGGGGGCCGTGAGCACCGTCCCCGTGGTCACCGTGGCGGGTCCGCCGCCGGCCCCGCTGATGCTGACGGAGAATGTTCCGGGCGCCAGGCCGGTGATCGGTGTGGGGGTATTGATGGCCGCAATTTGCCCGCTGCCGGTATTGCCCGCGCCGTCGATCCAGGTGTAATCGAAGGGCGGCGGACCGCCGGTAACGACAATCACGGCGGAGCCGTCATTTACCCCCGGACAGGACGCGCTGTCGGTCGTGACTATGGCAGCTACGCTGCAAAAGACCGGGTCGAACAAGGTGTAAGTCACTACCACGGAGTCGCAGCCGTCGGACCCTGGCAGGGTGACGGAGCTGAAACCCGTCTGCGCGGGATC
Source organism: Saprospiraceae bacterium (assembly GCA_044224705.1). Classification (GTDB taxonomy): domain Bacteria; phylum Bacteroidota; class Bacteroidia; order Chitinophagales; family Saprospiraceae; genus M3007. Next base: position 29,542 of record JBGAJY010000044.1, on the reverse strand, counting down.
GCAGGTTGTGGCATTCAGAAAGGTCGAGTCGATGGCCGAGGGGTCGTAAATGACGGTCAGGATGATCAGCGAATCGCAGCCAAACTGGTTGCTCAGCAAGTTGGTCGAAGTGCCCGCCTGGTTCGGATTGCAGGTAAAACTGCTCAGGTTGGTGGTGTCGGAGGGCGACAATTGCACCATGCGCACCACGAGCGAATCGCACCCGAATTGGTTCGACAGCAATTGCGGGAACGTGCCCGCCTGGCTCGGGTCGCAGGTATTTTCAAAAATATTGGTCGTATCGGTCGGCAGCAAAAGCACGGAGGTGATCACCACCGAATCGCAGCCGAATTGGTTGGTGTAGGTGTCGGTGAACGTACCTGCCTGGGCAGGATCGCAGGTGGAACCCACGGCCAGCAGGGTGTCGGCTCCGGCCGGGTCGAAGGTGATCGTAGTGACCACCGTGGAGTCGCAGCCAAACTGGTTGGTCAGGGTTTGTGTAAAGGTGCCCGCAGCGTTCGGATTGCAGGTGACCCCGCTCAGGTTAGTGGTGCTGGAGGGAAGCAGGGTGACCGTGGTCGTGACCGTGGAGTCGCAGCCGAATTGATTGGTCAGCACCTGCGTAAAGGTGCCTACGGCGTTCGGATCGCAAGTCGTGCCGCTCAGGCTGATGGCACTGGAAGGCAGCAGAGTGACCGTTGTGATGACCAGGGAGTCGCATCCGTCGGCGCCGGTGAGCAGCAGCTGGCTGGTGCCCGCCTGGTTCGGATCGCAGGTGGTTTGGGCGATTTGCGTGGTGTCGATATTGGCCGGATCGAAGGTGATCGTGGTAATGATGACCGAGTCGCAGCCGAAGACGTTGGACAAGGTTTGGGTAAACGTACCCGCTGCGTTGGGGTCGCATGACACGCCCGACAGCTGCGTAGTGTCCGTGGGCAGCAAATTCACCGTCGTAATGACCAGGGAGTCGCATCCGTCAGCGCCGCTCAGCAGGGTCTGGCTGGTACCTGCCTGATTCGGATCGCAGGTGGTTTGCGTGAGCTGAGTGGTATCGATATTGGCCGGATCGAAGGTGACCGTATTGATCACCACCGAATCGCAGCCGAAGACGTTGGACAAAATTTGGGTAAAGGTGCCCGCCGCATTCGGGTCGCAGGACACATTCGACAGCTGGGTCGTATCGGTCGGCAGCAGGGCAGTAATGGTCGTCACCACACTGTCGCAGCCTGCCAGGTTCGTCAAAGTCACCACGGCCGTGCCCGTGTCGGCAGGGTTGCAGCTGCTTTGCTGGATGATCACGGCACTCGGCAGGCCCACATTTACCGTGACACTGGCCGTGTCGGCGCAGCCGGCGGGGTTGTCGACAATGACAGTATATGTCGTGGTGGCGTTCGGGCTGACGGTGATTGCGGCCGTGGTTTGTCCGCCGTCCCATTCAAAATTGGGGCCGCTGGAAGCCGTCAGGGTGGTGTTGTCGCCCTGGCAAATGTTTGTATTACCCGAAATCGCTGCCGTGACGGCCGGATTGATCGTGACGGTAAAATTCATCGCCGCACCCGAGCAGGCGCCCAGGGTGGGGGTCACGGTGATCGTGCCCGTTTGGGCTGTGGCCACATTGGCGCCGGTGAAACTGATGTTGCCGGTACCACTGCCAGGAAGTCCGATGGCCGGGTTGGTGTTGGTCCAGTTGAAGGTCGCGCCGGCCGAACCGCTGAAATTGACGGCCACCGGCGTGCCGCCGCAGGCAGTGGCATCGGCCGGGTCGCTTACTGCCGGCGCGGTCACCACGGAAATGTCGAAGCTTTCCACGGGCCCCGTGCAGCCGTTCAGCACGGGTGTCACGTTGATCGTTCCAGTCTGTGTGGACACCACGCCCGCGGCCGTGAAACCGATGTTTCCGGTGCCCGAAGCGCCGAGCCCGATGGCTGTGTTGCTGTTGGTCCAGTTGAAAACGGTGCCGGCCGGACCACCGAAATTCACCGTGACCGGTTGGCCTCCGCAGGCCGATAAATCGGACACGGGCGTCACTGCCGGAGTGGGATTAACGGAAACTGTGAAACTCAGGGGCGTACCCGGGCAGCCATTGGCCGTAGGGGTCACGGTAATGGTTCCGGTTTCCGGGTTGGCCACGTTGGCGCTGGTAAAGCTGATGTTTCCGCTGCCGCTGGCTGCCAGGCCGATGTTCGGATTGCTGTTGGTCCAATTGAACGTCGCGCCGGGAGTGCCGGTAAAGTTTGTGGTTACCGTTTGTCCGGCGCATACCGTCGAATTAGCCGGCTGATTCACGGTGGGCGCCGGATTGACCGTCACGTCGAAGGTCTGCGGTGTGCCCGTACACCCGCCGACCGTGGGCGTCACCGTAATGGTGCCGGTTTGGGAAGTCGCTACGCTGGCGGCGTTAAAACTGATGTTTCCGGTGCCCGAGCCACCGAGTCCGATGGCCGGATTCGAGTTGGTCCAGGTGAGGGTTGCGCCGGCCGAGCCGGCAAAATTGACCGCTACCGGGGCGCCCGCGCAAACCGTTTGATCGGCCGGGTCGGTCACCGTCGGCAGGGCATTTACCGTGATGGTAAAAGTTTGAACCGGGCCGGTGCAGCCATTCGCAGCAGGCGTGACGCTCACGGTGCCCGTTTGCGTCGTGGCCACGTTGGCTGCGCTGAAATTGATGTTTCCGTTGCCGGAAGCGCCTAGGCCGATGGCCGTGTTGTTGTTCGTCCACGTAAAGGTGGCGCCGGGCGGATTGCCGTTAAAATTGACATTGACAATAAAGCCCGGACACACGTCGATATCGATCGGGTCGGACATCGTCGGCGCGGGGTTGACGGTAATGGTGAAACTGGCCGGCGCACCCGAACAACCCGCCAGTGAAGGCGTGACGGTAATGGTGCCAACCTGCTGTGTGGCCACACTGGCGACAGTGAAATTCAGGTTGCCGCTGCCGCTGGCGCCCAGGCCGATGGCCGTATTGGTGTTGGTCCAGTTGAAAGTAGCGCCGGCGGTTCCGCTGAAATTCAGCACCAGCGACTGGCCCGCGCAGAGTGTCAGGTTGGGCGGCTGGTTCACCGATGGCGAGGGCGAAACGGTGATCGTAAAGGTCTGTGGCGCACCCGGACATCCGCCGTTCGTGGGTGTGACGGTGATGGTGCCCGTTTGGGTGGTCGCCACATTGGCCGTTGTAAAATTGATGTTGCCGTTGCCCGAAGCCCCCAGCCCGATAGCCAGGTTGCTGTTGGTCCAACTGTATGTGGCGCCGCCGCCGGCTCCGGTGAAAATCACGCTGGCGGCCTGTCCGCCGCAATACCCCTGGTCGGCCGGGTCGGTCATGGTAGGGCCGGGATTGATCGTGATGGTGAAGCTGCGCGGGGTGCCTTCGCAGCCGTTCAACATGGGCGTGACGGTGAGGGTGGCCACTTGTTGCGTCGCCACGACGGTACTCGTAAAAGAAATATTCCCCGTTCCGGAATCCGCCAGGCCGATGGCCGTGTTGTCGTTTGTCCAGGAAAACGTCGCGCCGGTGGTTCCGCTGAAATTGACCGTCACGACGCCGCCGCCGCAGGCCGTCACGTTGTTGGGCTGCGTCACATTCGGCGCGGGATTTACCGTGATAGTGAAGTTCTGGGCGTTGCCCGTGCAGCCGTTTTCAGAGGGCGTTATGTTGATGGTGCCCGTTTGCGGCGTAGCGACGTTGGATGCGATGAAACTGATGTCGCCGCTGCCGATCGCGCCCAAACCGATGGATGTGTTGGTATTGGTCCAGTTGAAATTAGGGTTGCCGTTGGGGCTGGTGAGTGGTACGTCTACCGGGTCGCCGGCACACACCGTGATGTTGGGCGGATCGTCTACCGTCGGTTTGGGGTTAATGGTGATCGTGAACAGTTTCGCTTCCCCGGCGCAGGAACCGAGCATGGGTACCACGATGATGTTGGCCACTTCCTGGCTGGTCACGTTGACGCTGTTGAAGGAAATATTCCCAGTGCCCATGGCGCCAAGCCCTATGGCGGTGTTGTCGTTTGTCCAGGAAAAAGTCGTGCCTGCCGGGCTGCCGGAGAAATTGACCGCGACGGGCGAGCCGCCGCAAACCGTCACGTCGTTCGGCTGATTCACCGTGGGGAGCGGCCCGACGGTGACGGTGAACGTTTGCGGAGTGCCCGTGCAGCCATTTTCCACGGGCGTGATGGTGATCGTACCGGTCTGGTTGGTCGCTACGTTGGCGGCGGTAAAGCTGATGTCGCCGCTTCCGGAAGCGCCCAGGCCGATATTGACGTTGTTATTGGTCCAGTTGAAAGTCGGGCTGCCGTTCGGGCTGGTCAGCGGCACGTCCACCGGGTCGCCGGCGCATACCGTGATATTGGGCGGATCATCTACCGTCGGTTTGGGATCGACGGTTATGGTAAATGTCACCGGTGTGCCCATGCACATGCCCTGCGTGGGCGTCACGGTGATCGTGCTGACCTCCTGGTTGGCCACGTTGGCGCTGGTAAAGGAAATATTGCCCGTGCCCGAAGCGCCCAGGCCGGTCGCCGTGTTGTCGTTGGTCCAGGGGAAAGTAGCGCCGCCGCTGCCCGTGAGGGGCACGCTGACGGGCACTCCGGCGCAAACGGTGATGTCGGCAGGCTGGTTGGCCGAAGGGCCGGGCGTGATCGTAACGGTAAATTGTACCTGGTCGGTGCAGCCTACCGGCCCGATCTGGGCAAAGGCGTACAGCGTGGTGGTCATGGTGATCTCGTCGCCCGGGTTGTATTGGGTGCCCGTGCCGTTCGTTCCGGTATAATAGGCGGTATTGGCCGGTAGGTTTGTGCCTGAAATAGCCGGCAGGATATAGGAACCGCAGGTGCTCACATTGGCAATAGGAAAAATATCGGGCGGCGGCGGTGCGGGCGATACGGGCGGCACCACACAACCGGCGTTGCCGTAGGTACCGGGGCCGCTGAGGGGCAGGTAGTAGGCGCCGTTGCCGCCGGTGGTAGAGGCCAGGTTGTAGGTGATGGTTTGGTTGCAGCTGCCGTTTATCGAAAAAACGGTGGTTCGGGTACCCGCAGCCGGTCCGTTGGTGAAAGCGCCGGCGCTTCGGGTGCAGGAACTAGCCACCACGTATACGCATTGGCCGGCGCCGCACAGGTTGGCGGCGTTGTAAGTATTATTGGCCGCCCCGGAGCTGGTTTGAAAAATCACGATGGAGTTGGCTGGAATATCCACGCCGGCCCCGACCGAAATCAGGTTGCTGCAACCGGTATAGGCCCCTGCATTGCCCGCGCTGATGCCGCAGGGCCCGCCGGGCAGGTTGCCGTTGTCGGTATTGACGTCGTTGTTGACCGAACTGACGATGTTGTTGTTGACGTCGTAGTCCATTTGAATGTCCGAGGTGTTGAAACCTCCCCCGGAATTGATCACTACAAATTCATTGAGGAATTCCGTTCCGCAGGCATCGATCATGACGGCTTCGACTGTAGGGCATTGTGCGTTCATCTGAACAGCCCAAAAAACAGGCAAGAGCAAAAGAATCAGGCTTTTGCCTGAAAAATGAGGGACGGAAGCAGCGTGTCTTTGCATGGCAATGAACAGTGAAGGGAGGGTTTTCTTCATCCGGCGCATAGATCAGAAATGGTTAACGAGCAACGGGAAAGGCAACAACGTCCGCCGGAGCGGGAAGAAGGGTTGAAAAGCAACCGGATGGACGATGGCAGACGGGTGAGATTATCAATCAAGCGGCCACAAAGGTAGTGCACCATCTGGAGATAACTTTTTCGCCAACCGTTAATTAACCCTGGGTTTACGCGCCCGATGCACGCTATTAGACACAAATTCGGGCCCTTACGCTGCGCGTCGCCGCATTGCCCGTACTTTTGCCGCCCATTTACGCTACCGACGATGCTCGACAAACTGCAATCCATTCGTGATAAATACGTCCACCTCGAAGAACTGCTCGCCGATCCCGGCACCGTCAACGACATGGACCGCTGGAAAAAGGTGAACAAAGAGTACAAAAACCTCCAGCCTATCATCGCAGCCTTCGATCAATATAAAAAAGTATCCGATCAGATCGAAAGCGCCCGCGCCATGCTCGCCACCGAGTCCGATCCGGAAATGCGCGACATGGCCCGCGAGGAGATCGACGCCCTGCAACCCGAACTGGAAACCCTTGAAAATCAACTCAAAACCCTGCTCACTCCCCAGGATCCCGAAGACGAAAAAGACGTGATCTTCGAGATCCGTTCGGGCACCGGCGGCGACGAAGCGGCACTTTTCGCCGGCGACCTGTACCGGATGTACACCAAATATTTCCAAAGCCGGGGCTGGGAAGTGGAGGTGCTCGATGAAAGCCCGGGTACCGCCGGCGGCTACGCCAAGATCGTGCTCGACGTGTCGGGTGAAAACGTGTACCGTTTCCTCAAATTCGAATCCGGCGCCCACCGCGTGCAGCGCATCCCCGAGACCGAGGCGAAAGGCCGCGTACACACCTCGGCTGCCACGGTAGCCGTTTTGCCGAAACTGGAGATGGAAGACATCGACGTCCGCAAGGAAGACATCAAGACGGATACTTTTCGCGCCAGCGGCGCCGGCGGCCAGCACGTGAATAAAACGGAGTCGGGCGTGCGCTTTACGCACCTTCCCACGGGCATGGTGGCCGAAAGCACCGAAAGCCGTTCGCAGCACAAAAACCGCGACATCGCCATGGGGCGCCTGTTGCAGATGATCAAAGACGCGCAGGTGCAGCAGCACCAGTCGTCCATTTCGTCGGCCCGCCGCAGCCTGGTCGGCTCGGGCGACCGTTCGGAGAAAATCCGCACCTACAACTGGCCGCAAAACCGCGTGACCGACCACCGCCTGGAAGGCGACAACAAGAATTTTAACCTCGATAAAGTGATAGAAGGCGAACTGGACGGACTCATCGAGGCGCTCACCATCGCCGACAATGCGGCGAAATTGCAGACGGAATAAAAAGGGCAAGAGGCAAAGGGTTTACTGGATCGCGTATTTTTTGTCACCCTGAAAGGGCCTTACGATCATCCTTTTTTTAGGGCCATCCCAAGAAGGCAGAGTTGCTAGAGCAACTCTGCTGTGACTTCTTTGGATGGCCCTAAAAAAGGGATGATCGTAAGGCCCTTTCAGGGTGACAAAAAATACGCGATCCAGTAAACCCTTTGCCTCTTGCCCTTTGCCTCTTGCCCTTTGCTTATTGCCCTTTGCCTCTTGCCCTTTGGCGCTTGCCCTTTGCCTTTTGCCCTTTGCTTATTGCCCTTTATCGTCGGTCTTGGAGGCCGCGGGCGCATCCTCTTCCACCAGGCTCGGCGCTTCTGTGCCGTTCGTCGCCGCCGGTTCGTTGTTTTCCGTGGCTGATTTTTCGTTTTCAGGCAAAGGTTCTGCCTCGTCGGTGGTCTCCGTCATCGGCTCCGTGCCCGGAATGATCACCAAATCATCGTCGCCCGGATGTTTGGGACCGAGTTCCGAGCGGAAAAACTGCCGCTGGAACAACAGGATGCTCACCACGCCGCAGGTGATGGAGGCATCGGCGATATTGAAGATCGGGCTGAAAAACAGGAATTCCTCGCCGCCGAAAAGCGGGACCCAGTCGGGCATCGTGATCCATTTGATCGGGAAATAGAGCATGTCCACCACCTTGCCGTGCAGGAAAGTGCCGTAGCCCTCGCCCAAGGATACCAGTTGGGCCAGGCCGCCGTGATACGGCGATTCGGTAAAAATGAGCCCGTAAAACGCGCTGTCGAGGATGTTGCCCAGCGCGCCGGCCGTGATCAGTCCGACACTATAAATGAAACCCGACGGCGCGTTCACGCGTAGCAGGATGCGGATGTACCAAATGAGCGCTGCGACCATGAGGATACGGAACGAGCTGAGCAGCAGTTTGCCGTATTCCCAGTTGAAGATGATGCCGAAAGCCATGCCTTCGTTTTCCACAAAATGCAGCTTCGCCCAGTTGGCCCCGAACATCGGGACGTCCTGGTTGTACTCGAAATTGGTTTTGATGTAAATTTTCAGCGCCTGGTCGATGACCAGCACCAGCAGAATGATGAGTGTGACGATATGCGAGCGTTTCAACGTCGGACAGTAGTTTATGCGAAAAATCGCGCAAAGAAACGGCGATTCCGGGAGAAAGTTGTCAACGGCGCGGCTCGAGTTGGCGCAACAGCCACTCCCGCTCCATGAGCGGATTGGTTTCCTGGACGAGCGTGCGCAGCCGTTCGGTCTGCGTTTTGGAATACGGGTTCAGGTGCAGCAGCTTTTTCATGATGCTGATCAGGTTTTTGTAGGCGGTTTTCCGGTGGGTGTCGAGGGCTTCCTTGCGCTGCAGGTAAATGCGCATGCTTTCCAGCAGCGACTCGAAGGCGTCGAACTCGCCCTGCTCGTAGTAGATCTTGAGCAGCATGGTTTTGGCGATGATGTTGAGCAGCATATCGTCATATTCGAACTGGATGAGCAGCCTTTGAGCCGTGTCGTAATCGCCTTTTTCGAAATAAAGCCTCGACTGGTTGAAATGCACGACGCTGCGCCGGAATTTTTCTTCTAAATTGTGTTGAAATTGCTCGATGAACTTTTCTATCCATTCGTATTCCTTTAGCCGAAGCGCAAAAGCGATGGCATTGCCGAAGGTAAAACGCGAGATCAGCCCGCTTTCCAAAAGGATATTATCTTCAAAACCTTTTTTAAACAGGTCGAATGCTCTTTTGGCATAACCCATCTCCCCAGCGTTGAAGCGCCCGACACAATAATTTATGGCCAGCAGATAAATTTCGCGCAGTTCGGCAATGGGGAACAGGTGGCCGTGTTCAAAAATGATTTTTTCGAGTTCTGTGAAGTACGATTCACTGTCCCGTTCCGTCAAGGCCTTGTAGCCGTAATAATAAACTGCTATGGCCGGTTCCCGCAGCAAACCTTTTTGGTCCACATAATCCAGTGTTGGCACAAGTAGTCCCATGTTGTAATTCGCCTGTTTGTTGACGCTTTGGTGCGCCAGCATCCGGCAGGCAATCTGGAGTTTGTCGGCGATATAAGCCAGGTCCAGCGCATCGGTGGTCTCCTGGAGGTTCACTTCGAGGTCGCGTTTGCGGGTGCCCAGGTAGAAATACAATTCCTGCTCGAGGATATGCTGTTCACGTAAAAAAACGCTGTTTCGGTAAGGTGAGGTCAGTTGCCGTTTTCGCGCGGCCTCCATCATGTGCCGGAATGGCCGTTCGAGCAAACGGTTGCGATACACTTTCAGCAGTACGGTCTGAATGTGCACCGTGTCCTTGCTCAACTCGGTGAAAGCCAGGTATTCTTCCACGGATTGCAGCAAAAAATACATGGTTTGTCGCATCCGGGCATCATCGAAAGGCTCGCCAGGGAACAGGGCAGGCCAAATGGACGCTTTAGTCAGGTCGCCATTTTCATCAGGCGCCGTTTTAACGAGATGATCGAACAAACGCACCACGTCCTGCCGCTGATTGTGCGCCGGCGACTGTAACCATTTCTGGATTTCGCGTATTTCCTTGCGGTTCAGCGAGCGTATGATTTCGACCAGGACACTTTTTTGCATGAAGACATAATTTTATCTTTTCAACAAACTATCAGGCAACCGACTTTTTCACAACAACGTCAAGTCAGGCATAAAACATTGGTTATCAAATTTAATTGCCAAAATGGGATAGTCTTTGTTCTAAAATTTCACAAAAAAATCTGTCAAAAATAAATCAACAAATGCGATTTTTTGTCTTTTCCTACGCAATTCCTGTCCTGCACTTTTGTAACGTCTTAAATAAGTCACAGCGACGGTTAATCCAACCCGTATTCATGAACAGATTACTTGTCCTCCTCATTTTCCTCTGCACCGCCGGTCTCCTGACCGCGCAGGGCTGGGAACGTACGTATGGCGGCGGTGGACAGGATGTCGCGAAAGGCCTCGCCCGCACGCCGGACGGCGGCTATATCATGGCCGGTTACTACGGATCCACCACACGGGTATACCTGATCAAAACCGACGCCGATGGCGACTTGCAGTGGACGAAGACTTTCCCCGCCATTCAGGCTTCCGGCAATGCCATCATAGTGACGCGCGACAGCGGCTATGCAGTTGCAGGCTTCATCGATCAGGGCAACGGCAATCAGCGGGATATTTACCTGCTCAAAACGGATGCCGCCGGGAATACCCTTTGGACCAAGACTTTTGGCAATACAAAAAACGACGAAGGCGCTTCCATCCTGGAACTCGCCGACGGTAGCCTTGTTATTTCCGGCTTCCAGACTGATGTAACCACCAACCGGGAGCGCGGCTTTGTCGCCCGCGTCAGTGCAACCGGCAACAATATGTGGGTGAAATTGCTGGGTACCGGCACCCAATTGATTAAAAGCAACAGCGTCACCGTTGCTCCAGACGGCGATCTGGTGCTGACCGGCGAATTCCGCCAAAGCATTTCCGAAACCAAGGATATCTACGTTGCCCGCCTTTCCGCCTTTAACGGCGCCGCAATTTGGGAAAATACCTACGGGCTCTTCGATCTCGGCGGCGGTACGGCTGTCGACGATGCCGGGCGCTCTATCGTAACCGCAAAAACCGGCGGTTATGTCATCGCAGGCATTACCAATTCCATCCAGGGTGGCGGTGGCCTGCTGATTAAGATCGACGACGCCGGAAACGACGCAGCCCTGTGGTACAAAACTTTCCCGGCTACGGATTTCCGCAGTTTGGTCACCGATAAAAACGACGGATTTTTTGTTGCGGGTAGCCGCGACGTATCCATACTCAACGGTGAACTGTACATCCTGCACACGAATGCAGACGGCGATAAGATTTGTGATATTTCCGTAGGCAAAGGTGGCCCGGACATCGGTTTCGGCATCGTCGCCACAGCCGACGGCGGCGCTGCTGCGGCCGGATCGAGCCAGCCAGGCGTCACGACATTTGAAGAAAACCCTTACCTGGTCAAGATCGACGCCAACTGCAAGGTCTTCACCAGCTACCTGAAAGGCAATGTCTTTCACGACTTCAATACCAACTGCGAATTCAACCCCGGTGAAGCGCCGCTGAAAGGCTGGCTGGTGAAGGTTGCAAGCCCCGATTTTGTGCGATACGCCGCCGCCGATGCGGACGGCAATTTCCTCCTGCTGGTGGATACGGGCACTTATAACCTGCAACTCATCACCCCGAACAACTACTGGCAAACCTGCGACGACCTTTCGCAGGTGGAGGTGCTGGGTTTTTATGATACCGTGCAGGTAGACATCCCGGTGTTTACCTCCGTCTCCTGCCCGCGCAACGAAATTGACATTGCTACGCCATTGCTTCGCAATTGCGACAACAATACCTACACGATCCGTTATTGCAATTCAGGTACCCTTCCTTCGCTCAACACCAAGATCGATGTGGTCATTGACCCGCGGTTTACGGTTACCGGAAGCTCTGCCAGTTTTACGCAGGATCAGGACACACTGACCTTCGACATCGGTACATTGGCCAATGGCGATTGCGGCAGCTTTACCGTTACAGCGTTCCTTGATTGCAATGCACAGGTTGGTCTCGCACATTGCATCACAGCCCACATCACTCCCGATTCCTTCTGCAACGTCGATGCCAACTGGGACAAGGCGATTATCGAAGCGATTGGCAAGTGTGAAAATGATACGGTCAAATTAAGTGTTCGAAATAAAGGCACGGGATTGTATACCAATCCCAGCTACCTTGATTATGTTATTATTGAGGATGTTGTAATGCTGGTTCAGCCTGGCAGCAACGATTTCCGGCAGATCGATACCATTGCTCCCGGTGAAGTTATTTCTCTGTTGAACAAAGCAGCCGATGGCAAAACCTATCGCGTAATTGCTGAGCAAAGCGAATTCTACCCAGGATTCAGTTATCCCACCGCAGCCGTCGAAGGCTGTATCGCCGATACATCCCAAAATCCAATTTCCATCGGCTTTTTCACGATGTTCCCAAACGACGACGGCCAGGCCTTTGTCGCCACGGATTGTCAGGAAAGCGTAGCGGCCGATTATAATCCACCGTCTTTCTTTAAGAGAGGCCATCCCAAGGGCTACGGCGTGCCACAATACGTCGATCCAACCACCGATTTGGAGTTTTTAATCCGTTTTGAAAACACTGGCGTCGACACAGTGCAACAGGTTATCATTCGCGACACCCTGTCCGAATGGCTCGACCCGACCACGGTGTTGCCAGGCACGGCCAGTCACCCGTACACTTTTGATCTGTACGGCAACGGTATCGTGCAATTCACCATCCCAAACCTCAATCTCATCCCTGGTAGCAGCGACAATGAAGGCTACGTGAAATTCCGCGTTTCTCAACAACCGAACCTCCCCTGCGGAACGCAAATCTTCAACACCGCTGCTATCACCTTTGACTTTAACGCCCCTGTTCTCACGAACGAGGTATTTAATACGGTGTGCGAGGATTCGCTTTTCCTGCCGAATGTCGCAACCCAAAACATCGAATACCCCGGCGCCAATGTGAAAGTGTATCCCAACCCTTTCATGCAAAGCGCCACGTTTGAAATTACCGGCGTACCGGCACAGAGCTTCCGTCTCGAACTGTACGACGCCCAAGGCCGATTAGTTTTTAATCAATTTTACTCGCATTCCACATTCCAATTGTTTAGACCACAACTTCCTCCGGGAGCATTTTACTACCGGCTTGCCGCCGATGGCAAGCCGGTAGCTTCCGGGAAGATCATCAACGCCTCCGGCCAATAACGCGCCGGCCATCCCAACCGATTTAATAGATTATGGTCCCCAGCGGCCATCCCATTTCCGATTTCAACATTCATGGCATAAAGAAGAAAGCCTCGGCAAAAAGCGCGCGAGGGCTTTTCGCATAGCGCCAACGCAAGGTGGCGCGTATCTGATGGTCAGATGCTCCAAACTGCCGATAGTGTTTCTGTCAGGAAATTAAAGAACACAGGGTAGGGATGGTCTTTTTTACTGACAGGCAGGCGCCAACCTGGAGGTTGGCGCAGGTCACGGAGGTTGTAATGCCTCCAAACTGCCGTAGAGTGTTCTGTCAGGAAATTAAAAGGCCGGAGTAGGGATGTTTCTTTTTTACCGACGAGGCAGGCACTCCAACCTGGAGTTGGCGCATATCACAATGAATGAATGTAACCTGTGCGTGTTTCTGTCAGGTGATGGACACAGGGTAGGGATGTTTCTTTTTTTACGCGACAGAGGCTAGCGCCAACCTCCAGGTTGGCGCATGTCACGGTGGATGAATGCTCCAAACTGCCGGTATAGTGTTTCTGTCAGGAAATTAAAGAGGGCTTACAGGGTAGGGATGGTCTTTTTTACGCGACGGGGCAGGCGCCAACCTGGAGGTTGGCGCTACAGGCTAACGCACACGTACTTCACTTCGAGAAATTCATCGATCCCGTATTTCGACCCCTCTCGCCCGATACCGCTTTCTTTCATACCGCCAAAAGGCGCTATCGCAGTGCCCAGAATACCGGTGTTCACGCCCACCATGCCGAAGTCCAGCGCGTCGGCTACGCGAAATACGCGGCCCACATCGCGGCCATAGAAATACGAGGCCAGGCCGTACGGGGTGTCGTTGGCCAGAGCGATCACTTCGGCCTCGGTTTCAAAACGAATAACCGGCGCTACGGGGCCGAAAATTTCTTCCTGCATAATATCCATGCCTTTAGACACCCCTGCCAGGACGGTGGGCTCGAAAAAAGTGCCTTCGAGGGCATGTCCGCCTGTGCGGAGCTCGGCCCCTTTGTCGCGGGCGTCGGCCACCAGGCGCTGCACTTTTTCCAGGGCTTCGCGGTTGATCAGCGGCCCGATACTGATGCCCTGTTCGGTGCCCGGTCCGACTTTTTGTTTTTGCACGGCGGCGGTGAATTTTTCCAGAAAGGCGTCATAGATGCCGTTTTGAACAAAAATCCGGTTGGCACAAACGCAGGTTTGGCCGGCGTTGCGGTATTTCGAAGTCATGGCGCCATCGACTGCAGCGTCGAGATCGGCGTCGTCGAAAACGATAAAAGGAGCGTTGCCACCGAGTTCAAGCGAGATTTTTTTGACCGTGTCGGCGCATTGGCGCATGAGCAGTTTGCCCACTTCGGTGCTGCCGGTGAAGGAAAACTTGCGCACCAGCGGATTGCCCGTCAGTTCGCGGCCGATGGCCGGTGCGTCGGCGCCCGTGACGATGTTGAGCACCCCGGGCGGGAAGCCGGCGCGGTGGGCCAGTTCGGCGAGGGCCAGTGCGCAAAGCGGCGTTTCTTCGGAGGGTTTGACGACCACCGTGCAGCCGGCCGCGAGGGCCGGGGCTACTTTCCGGGTGATCATGGCAATCGGGAAATTCCAGGGTGTGATGGCAGCCGCGACGCCCACGGGTTGTTTTTGCACCAAAACCCGCAGACCGGGTGCGTGCGGCGGAATGATGTCGCCGTACACACGCTGGCCTTCAGCGGCAAACCATTCGATGAACGAAGCGCCATAGCGCACTTCGCCGCGCGATTCGGCCAGGGGTTTGCCCTGTTCGAGGGTCATGAGCAGGGCCAGGTCTTCGGCGTTTTCCAAAATCAGGTCGTTCCATCGGCGCAGCAGGGCGGCGCGCTGGGCGGCGGTTTTGGCACGCCAGCCGGCCATGGCAGCGTCGGCGGCTTCGATGGCGCGGCGCGTTTCGGCGGTGGAGCAATCGGCGACCCGGATCAGGGTTTCGCCGTTGGCGGGGTTGATGACCTCGAAGGTTTGGCCGGAGTCGGCGTCGGTCCACTCGCCATTGAGGTAGGACTGGCTGTGGAGGAGGGGGGAATCTTTCAGAAAGGACATGCTGCAAAATAACGGGGTTTTCCCCAATCAGCCCTGTCGTTTCATTTCATCCAGCGGTAATTCAAAACCGGGCAACACATCTCCTCCGGAAAGCACCTGACCCGTAAATCCGCTGATCACCGCCACTTCCTGGCCAGGGCGGTAGACGTACACTTTTTCAGCATACGGATCGATCAGCCAGGCCAGACGGACACCGTTGAGGATCCAGGTGTCAGCCATTTTCTTTTGCAATTTGCCAAGGCGAACGCTGCCGGAACGAATTTCAGCGATAAAATCCGGGACGGCTCGAGTGAATTCTTCTTCTCCGGCAGGGTCGGCAACCAGCCGCTCGTTGGATACCCAGGCGACGTCGGGTGAGCGGAAGGCAGTGTTGGGCAGGTCGAAACCGGTAGATGGGCCAAGTACTTCACCCAATTTTGTTTGTTGCCACCAAACGAATAACAACCCATGCAAAATGGATTCACGGCGGCTGGTACCTTTTTTAACAGGAGACATAATCGTAACTTTTCCCTTGGCGTCGCGATCCATGCGCAAGTCAGGGAATCGTCCGACGAATTCAAGAAATTGATCCCGGGACATCGGTTGTTCAAACCGGATGTTCCCAAATCGGGCTACCGTATCTTCCAAGGAAAAAGTCCGTTTTTTTGAATTGTCTGTGCCCATTTTACTGGTTGTTGATTGGACAAAATAACACGATAAATTGCAATCCTCCGGACTTTTTCACCCACAGCGTGCCGTTTTGAGGGTTAAAATAGACCAGAAATCATCTGCCGAAAAATTTTTATGACCCGGCTGCGAAAAAATATTTCAATTTTCTTCTGCCCCGAAAACAGCCTTGTGGATGCCTGACCATGTCATTTTAAATACTTTCGTGCCCAAGACCAACACGAAATTCACCGCAACATTCTTCCCGCCATGGCGAAGCAAAAGCCTGTCCCAACTCCTAAAAACAAACCCGTTCAAAAGCCCGCAAAGCAGCAAACCGCTGCCGAAGGCAATGGCATCGGAAAGCGTATCCTCCTGGTTGCGGGCATTCTCCTGGCCGTTTTTCTGGCATATCAACCCGCTCTTCAGAACGACTTCACCAACTGGGACGACCCCACTTACGTGACCGAAAATCCCTGGCTGCTCCATCCATCGGCGGAAAGCAAAGCCGCCCTCTGGCGCGAACCGGTTTCGCTCAACTACCACCCGCTCACAATGCAGACTCTGGCCTGGAACATGAACCCGGCCAAGCCCGTTGCCCGCCCCTTCATCGCCACCAACATCTTCTTGCACGTGTGTAACACACTGCTGGTGTTCCTGTTCGCGTACTTTTTGAGCCGGAAAAACCTGCTGGTCGGGGCATTTTCAGCCCTGCTGTTCGGCATTCATCCGATGCACGTGGAGTCGGTAGCCTGGATTTCGGAGCGAAAAGACGTGCTCTACGGGTTCTTCTTTCTCGCTGCCTTGCTGACCTATTTGCGCTACGTGCGGCGCGGGGGACTGGGCTGGCTCTTCGTTACGTTTGGGCTATTTGTGCTCTCCTGTCTGTCCAAGGCGATGGCGGTTTCCTTGCCGCTGGTGCTGCTGCTGATCGACTTTTACGAAGGCCGTTTGTTGAAGGATCGCCGGCTGAACTGGAAAGTCATTTTGGAAAAAACGCCGTTTTTAGTGGCTTCCATGTGGTTTGGGGTGATGGCCGTAAAGATTCAATCGGCCGGGGCCATCGGCGATTTTCAGGCTTTTACCCTCTTTCAGCGGATTGCTTTCGCGTCGTACGGGTTCGTGATTTATCTGTACAAACTGTTTATTCCCTATCCGCTCGCGACATTTTATTCCTATCCGGAGGGCGCCTTGCACGGCGGGAGTACGCCGGGCTATTTCTACATCATGCCGCTGCTGGCGCTGGCGATACTCGGGGCCGCCGTTTTTGCATTGCGAAATAGCCGCCTGTGGCTGTTCGGTATCGGTTTTTACCTCGTCACGGTGGCGCTGGTGCTGCAGTTCATCTCGGTCGGCATGGTGATCGCGGCCGACCGTTACACGTACCTGCCGTACATCGGGGTGGCTTTCGTGCTGGCGATGCTGTTTAGCCAAATGTGGCAGCAACGGCCGGGCTGGCGCATCCCGCTGGCCGTGGTGGCAGGCGGCTTTTCGGTGGGGATGTTTTTCCTCACGCGGGAGCAGACACAGGTCTGGAAAAACAGCGAAACCCTCTGGACAAATGTGCTCCAGTTTTACCCGAACACGGCCGAAGCGTACAAAAACCGGGGCAATTTCCGGGGCCGAAACGGCGACCTCGAAGGGGCCCTGCAGGACCTCAACAAGGCCTCCGAACTGGGCTCGCATTCGGTGGGCGTGTTCACCGGTCTGGGCAATTGCTACGGCACAAAAGGACAATTCGACAAAGCCATCGAAGCCTACAACAAAGGCATCCAACTGAATCCGGACAACGGCGAATTGTACTACAACCGGGGCGTGACCTATGAAAAAATGAAAAACTACACGGCTGCCCTCCAAGATTTCAACAAAGCGCTGACCATTTTCCCGGAAAAAACCCTGCAGATCACCGGAGCCCGCGGCTTTATCCTGATGTCGCTGGGTCAATATGCCGACGCCATCAAAGATTTCGACCTCGTGATCGCAAAAACTGGCGGCGACGTCAATACTTTCCAAAACCGCGGCGTGTGCAAATACAACCTGAAAGACCGCGTGGGGGCGCTCGCCGACCTGGAAAAAGCCGCGCAGCTGGCTCCGCAGGATGCCAAAATCCAGCAAAACATCAGCATTATCAAAAGCGAATTACAACGATGAAACAAAAACTCCGCATGGGAATGGTGGGTGGTGGCACGGGCGCTTTTATCGGCGGCGTGCATCGCATGGCAGCCGCCCTCGACGGCGAAATCGAACTCGTTTGCGGCGCTTTCAGCAGCAATCCGGAGAAATCGCGCGCTTCCGGCGCAGCCCTCGGCCTGCCCGCCGACCGCTGCTACGGCACCTTCGAGGAAATGATCCGCCGGGAAAAACGCCTGCGCCCGGACCGCCGGATGCAGTTCGTCAGCATCGTTACGCCCAACCACGTCCACTTTGCCCCCGCAAAAATGGCGCTGGAAAACGGCTTCGCCGTCATCTGCGACAAACCGCTGGCGTTCAACCTGAAAGAAGCCCTGACCCTGGAAAAAATCGTCCAAAAAACCGGACAGCTTTTTGCCCTGACGCACAACTACACGGGCTATCCCATGGTCAAACAAGCCCGCCAGATGATCCGCCACGGCGAAATCGGCGCACTCCGCAAAATCGTGGTGGAGTACCCCCAGGGCTGGCTCAGCACCGACCTCGAAGCCTCGGGCCAAAAACAGGCGGCCTGGCGCACCGATCCCTCCCGTTCGGGTATCGCAGGGGCCATGGGCGATATCGGCACCCACGCCGAAAACCTGGCGGAATACATCAGCGGACAACACATCACCGAGCTCTGCGCCGACATCAGCACCTTCGTGCCCGGTCGCGCCCTCGACGACGACGGCAATGTGCTGTTGCATTTTTCGGGCGGCGCCAAAGGCATTCTGCACGCCAGCCAGATCAGCGCTGGCGAAGAAAACAACCTCAACATCCGCATTTACGGCGAAAAAGGGGGGCTCGAATGGCGCCAGATGGAGCCCAATACGCTGCTGGTCAAGTGGCTGGACCGGCCTACGCAGGTGTACCGCACTGGCGGCGCTGGGTTGTACCCGGAAGCGGCAGCACATACGCGCATTCCCGCCGGTCATCCCGAGGGCTACCTCGAAGCCTTCGCCAACATTTACCGCAACTTCGCTTTTTGCCTGAGGGCGCGGCTGGAAGGCCGGGAACCCGATCCGGTGTACATGGATTTTCCTTCGGTGCAGGACGGGGTCCGGGGCATGCGGTTTATTGAAAAGGTGATTGCGAGCGGGAAGAGTAAGCAAAAATGGGTGGTGTTTTGATCTTCGCGCCGGGGTGCCCTTTGACCTGGCAGTTCAGTTCCCAGCCTCCGGCAAAAAAGAGGTATCCACCACGTAGTTGCGCGGGTTTTTCGGATCAATCAGCACTTTTAGCGTATTACCGGACAAATACGGCGATGGGTCATACCACAAAGCATCGCTGGTAAAGGCGTACACTTTGTTGCCCAACGGGTCGAGCCACTGGCAATGAATGACGAAAGGCGACACGCCGTTCATCCGCACCGACGAGTTGCGGCCTACCTCGGTGAGCGTGGCCTGTACGGGCGTGCCGTTGGTCAGCAGCCAGGCCTGGCGCCGTTTTCGGGCAAACTGCCGGAAAATTCCGCCCCAGCCGATACCGCCGAAAATCACAAAAAACAGTCCGAACAGCAGCGGCAGAAACCAGCGGTCCAGCCCGTCCAGCAGGACCCGCCCGGGCTGTTTCGGGTCGTACCAAAGCCGGACGGTTTCGCCTACATCGTAGGCCGGAGGGCTCGAGGAGACTTCCGACACATAGGTTTGTACACCGCCCCATTCCGTTTCGTACTCGATAACGGCATTGGCCGAACTGCCGTTGTACAGCAGCCTGGCAACCCGGCCTTCTGTTTTTATACCATTGATTATCAGTTCGTTGCCGCGCCACCAGACGCTGAAAGCGACGATCCCCATGATCGTGCCGACCGTGGCGAAAATGCCGAAGAAGAAAATCCAGAAGTTGTTTTTGACCCAGGTACCCATGTTGTTCAGCGTTTTTCCAGTTCGTCGAAAAGGCGAAGCAGGGCTTCGCGGTGACCGGCTTTTTTCAAAAATGCGGGCAGGCGACTGATGAGGGAAGCGTTTTTGCTGCCCGGCCAGATGCCGCGTTCGCGCAATTTCGCGGCTACGTATTGGCGGATATAAGCCAGGTGTTCGGTGTTAAAAGCCCAGAACAATTCGCCTTTGAATTCGGCCTGTAGCCACAGCGGAAGTCCGAAAACGGAATCAGTGACCAGGCCTTTGTCGGTCAAAACATGGGATGAGTGGGCAGTGTATTCGCGTTCGTCGCCACATTCCGCGCAGCGCATCGGGAGTTTTTCGCGGAACCGATCTGTAATAATACTGCGCCGCTCCTGATGGCCGCAAACAGTGCAGTGCCGGCTGGTGCTGAGTCGCCACGCGCCGTACCAGTGGCCCGGCATTTCGCTGTGGTGACAGGAGGTGCAGAGGAGTCGGTGGTCGCCCGCCCGCACGAGTGCGCGGCCGTCGCATTTGGGGCAATGGACGAGGAAATGGCCGGCAAAATCGGTCATGGTCCGACCGGCATCGGTAAAACGGGAATCTGTGGGCATGGCGGCAGGGTGGTGCTGGCTTCAAAGGTCGAGGGCTGTCGGCAAAAATTCTACCCGGCGCGCTACATTTGCCGCCTTATTGCCCTCCAATTTTAAAAAAATATCCAGAAGATGTTCTCGATACTCAGCCGTTGGATACTGAAACTTTGGGGCTGGAAAGTGACCGGCCGGTACCCCCTCGATATTCCAAAAGTGGTGGTCGCCGTGGCGCCACACACTTCTGCCTGGGATTTTCCGGTCGGCGTTTTGGTCAAAAGCGCGCTGCGTATACCGGGCAATTATGTCGCCAAACACACCCTCTTTCGCCCGCCGTTCGGTGTTTTTTTTCGCTGGCTGGGCGGAATTCCAGTGGACCGCAGTCATCCCGGCAGCAATTTTGTCGGATCGATCGTCGAAGCTTTTCAGCGTGAACCACACTTCCACCTGGTGCTGGCCCCCGAAGGTACGCGCAAAAAAGTGGCCCACTTCCGGACGGGTTTCTACCACATCGCGCGGCTGGCCGGCGTGCCCATCTGTCTGTGCAAATTTGACTGGGCAAAAAAGGAAGTCTATTTCGATCCCGAGTTATTTTATCCGACTGGCGACGAAGAAAAGGACCTGGCTTGGATCTGGAACTATTTTAAAGGCGTGCCCGGCGCGAATCCGGAACTCGGCATTTTTTAGTGATGAGTGATGAGTGATGAGTGATGAGTGATGAGTGATGAGTGATGAGTGATGAGTACTAAACCTAACAGATACTTATGAAAACACAAGTCAGCCCGAGCCCATTAAGGGAAAAGTCTTTTCAATTGGCTGTACGCATCGTTCGACTTTGCCAGCACCTGAATGAAAAGAAACAAGAATATACATTAAGCAAGCAGTTGTTGCGATCCGGTACGAACCCCGGTGCAATGGTGCGGGAGGCAGCAAATGCTGAAAGCGGTTTTGATTTTATCCATAAATTAGGAGTCGCTCAGAAAGAGACGGGAGAAACACAATACTGGCTCGAACTCCTCCATGTCACCGGCTATTTGACAACAACTGAATTTGCATCCATCTATGCTGATACAGAAGAGGTTATGAAATTAATCCGCAGCTCTATTCTCACCAAAAGAAAAAACTTAACCATCAAAACTGCATCGCCCACCAAATTTTAACTCATCACTCATCACTCATCACTCATCACTAAATTAACTCTTGGGAATCAAAGCATTTGCCCCCGCCAGCATCGGCAACATCGGCGTAGGGTTCGATATTCTGGGCATGGCGCTCGAACGCCCCGGCGACGAGGTCATCGCGCGAAAAAGCGATACCCCCGGGCTCCGCATCACCAAAATCACGGGCGCCGCCGGGAAATTGCCGTACGAGCCTGAGCGCAACACAGCCGGTGTAGCGGCCCTGGCCTTGCTCGATCATTTGGGCGAAACCGGCCGGGGCATCGAATTGGAAATTCATAAAAAAATGCCCTCCGGCAGCGGCTTGGGCAGCAGCGCCGCCAGCGCCGCTGCGGCTGTTTGGGCGGTGAGCGAATTGCTGCGCAGCGGCCTGAGCAAACGCGAGTTACTGCCCTTTGCCTGCGCGGGCGAGGCCATGGCATCAGGCGCCTATTTTGCCGACAACGTGGCGCCTTCGCTGATCGGCGGCATCATCCTCGTGCGCGACAACCCGACGCTGGACGTGCATCGTCTTCACGTGCCGCGCGGACTGCACGCCGCGGTGGTATATCCACACCTCGAAGTGCTCACCAGGACCGCCCGTGCCCTGCTTCGGCCCGACGTGCCGCTGGAGTCGTTCATCCGCCAAAGCGCCAACCTGGGGGCCTTCGTGGTGGCGCTTTACAACGGCGATATCGCCCTGCTCGGCCGCTGCCTGCGCGACGAAGTGATCGAACCGCAACGCGCCCACCTGATCCCCGGATTTTACGAAGTAAAAGAAGCAGCACTGGCCGTAGAGGGCGTTTTGGGCTGCAGTATTTCCGGTTCAGGCCCCTCGGTTTTTGCCCTCGCGGCCAACAGCCTGGCCGCCGAAGAAGCCGGCCGGGCCATGCAGGCCATTTTTACAAAAAACAAAATCGAGAGCGAGGTTTTCCTTTCCGCCGTCAACCAGGAAGGAGCCGTGATATGCTGATTGTGGGGGGCTTGGGTTGGGTGGCATTTGATATAAGATTGACGAGTACATGAGATTAGATTTTTGATTTAAAAGGGTAATCCGGTCTCTCAAGCAACCATTTTAAATCAAAAATCAAATCTCATGTACTCGTCAATCTTATATCAAATACCACGATCCCAAGTCCCTCACTAATCTTTAATAAAGGGTATTCTGGCGGAGCGGTATTGCTCTTCTTCCAGTAATTTTTTGATGTTTTGGACGGTTTGCACGGGACCGGTATCGGCGGCGAGGTTGACGGTCCAGTCGGGCAGGATGCCTCCCGGGTCGGAGTTGAGCCAGTATTCTGCCTGGATCAGGCTGGGGGAGAGGGGTACAAGCGTCCAGCGGACACTGGCTTTGCGGACACGCACGAGGCCCGGCGTTTCAGGCATGTAGTCGGGGCTGGCTTCCGAAAAGAGTGTGACGGTGCGCGTCGCGGGGTCCTGGTTGATGCGGCTGTGCATGACCACATCGCGGTCGGTCAGTGGCCAGGGGAAATCGAACTGTTGGTAATAATAAAACTCGTTGTCGCTCACGCGTTTCAACAATCGCGATTGTTGTACTTTATAGCCCCAGCGCGGGTAATCGCCCACGTTGTTGAACAGCGCGACGAGTGCTGAAAGCCGGTGCGAAAAGGTGGTGACGAGTTTGATCTCCTGTCCCGAACTGCCGGTTCGTTGGTAGATTTTAACGCCCTGGGTTTCTTTTTTGAACTCCCAGTTCTGGGCGCCGGCATCGCGTGCCAAGGCTGCGAATGACAAGAGAAGGAGCATGGTTTTCAAGGGTTGAGCGATGTGGGTATTCATGGCCTTGTGGGTTGTTGAACAGATGGCATATTGGAGCGAATCTGCGCGAAGCAGGTTGCAGGTTAGAACAAATTTATAGGAAAAAAGTGCAAAAAAACCAGGCCCAACGCTCAGGTTTTGCTCCGCTTTCTGCCTTCTTGTTACCTTGCCCCGACATTCCAAACTCGATGTTCCGACCTATGCGATTGATCCTTTTTTCCTTTTTGTTGCTTCCGATATTGCTGGCTTGTCAGACCACGCCCATCCATGTGATCCCGCAGCCGGTGTCGGTCGAAACGGGCGAAGGCAATTTTACGCTGACTGCCGCCACACAGGTTTTTTATCCGCAGGACAAGCCCGACTGGCAGGCCGCCGCGCAGGCCTTTATCACACTGGCTGAATCGGGTACGGGCTACAAACTCACGGCAAAACCCTTTCAGCGCGCTTTAAACCCGACTGCCGGCCAGGCCATTTATTTCATGCCCGACGAATCGATCCGGCACCCCGAAGGCTACCGGCTTGAAGTGCGCACGGGCAGCGTGGCGATTCGCGCGAGCACCGCCGCCGGGGCGTTCTATGCGGTCCAAACGCTGCGGCAGTTGTTTCCGCCCGATTTCAACAGCCCCGCCGCGCGCCGCAAAGGGCAGTGGGCTGCGCCCTGCTGCACCATCGACGACGCGCCGCGATTCGGCTACCGGGGCATGCATTTGGATGTGAGCAGGCATTTTTTCTCCATCGATTTTGTCAAACGCTACATCGACCTGCTGGCTTTTCACAAAATCAATACCTTCCATTGGCACCTCACCGACGACCAGGGCTGGCGCGTCGAGATCAAAAAATACCCCAAACTGACGACCGTGGCCGACTGCCGGAACGAGACCCTCGTGGGGCATTATTCCGACCGCCCCGTGCGCTTCGACGGCAAACCGTACTGCGGATTCTATACCCAGGACGAGATCAAGGAAGTGGTGGAATACGCCCGGCAGCGCTTCGTCACCATTATTCCGGAAATTGAAATGCCAGGCCATGCCCTGGCCGCCCTGTCGGCTTATCCCGAACTCGGCTGCACCGGAGGGCCGTATGCCGCCGCGACCCAGTGGGGCGTGTTCGACGACGTTTTTTGTGCGGGAAATGAAAAGACGTTCCAGTTTCTGGACGATGTGCTGGCCGAAGTGTGCGCCCTTTTTCCCGGACAGTACGTGCATGTCGGCGGCGACGAATGCCCCAAAACCCGCTGGGCTGCCTGCCCGAAATGCCAGAAACGAATGAAAGACGAAGGCCTGAAAGACGAACACGAACTGCAGAGCTACTTCATTCACCGCGCCGAAGCCATGCTCGCCAAACATGGCAAAAAACTCATCGGCTGGGATGAGATCCTCGAAGGCGGACTGGCGCCCACGGCCACTGTGATGAGCTGGCGCGGCACCGAAGGTGGCATTGCTGCGGCCCGCGAGCACCACAACGTGATCATGACGCCCACCTCCGACGTCTACTTTGACTATTATCAGGGCGACCCTGCCACCGAACCCCTGGCCATCGGCGGCTTTTTGCCCTTGGAAAAAGTGTACGCTTACGAGCCGATTCCGGACGTGCTCAGCCCCGAAGAAGCGCAGTACATCCTCGGAGCCCAGGCCAACCTTTGGACGGAATACATCGCCACGCCCGAGCAGGCGGAGTACATGGCGTACCCGCGGCTTTGCGCGCTGAGCGAAGTGGTGTGGTCGGCCAAAGACCGCCGCGACTGGAAGGATTTTTCCGGGCGCTTAAAGGTTCATTTTGCCCGGCTGGAAGCCATGAAAGTCAATTTTGCCCGCAATTTTTACGACTTGAAAGCGCGGTATTCGGCCGGAAAAGTGAACCTCTCGACCACCGATCAGGAGCTGCAAATCCATTACACCCTCGACGGCACGGAGCCCACGGACCGCTCGCCGAGTTACTTCGCCCCGATCGTGCTGGCCAAAACGACCACGGTAAAAGCCGCCACGTTCCGCCAGAACAAAAAAATGAGCAAAACCTTTTCGGCGGAATACCTCGTACACAAGGCCATCGGGAAGTCGTACACGCTCAGTCACCCGCCTGCCCAATACACCGGCGGCGAAACCTACGCCCTCACCAACGGCATCAGCGGCGTGATGAAAAGCTGGAACAATTGGGCGGCCCTGGTAGCTTACGATTTCGACCCGGTAATCGATCTCGGGGTGTCCACGAATTTTGAACGCGTCACCACCCATTTTATCAACAGCAAGGAAGCCTGGATTTATCCGCCGCGCCGTTTCGAAGTGCTGGTATCGGACGACGGGGTCAATTTTATTTCGCTGGTTCGCCGTGATATTCCAGCCGACAAACTGGAAGGCCCCGCTGTCGAAACGGTCGTGCTGGACACCCCCGGCGGCAAAGGTCGTTACCTCAAAATCGTGGCCACGAACTACGGAGTGATCCCGAAAGACGCTCCCGGAGCCGGCAACGGAGCCTGGTTGTTTTTGGATGAAATCATTGTGGAATAGGGTGTGTCTGAAAAATCTGATAAGGGGCCAGAAGTGCAGACCTCGGAGGTTGGCGGCGCTTGAAAATAGTCCGTTATTCGAAGGTTTTTGCCGCCAACCTCCGAGGTCTACGCGGCCCAGGCATTTTCAGACACACCCTGAGTATTGTTTTCGGGTGAATTTTTGTAACATTGTCTCATTCCCGAAACTGGTGTTTCGGGAATGAGACCCTCCATCAACACCTCGGGTTAATTTCCAAAACACCAGTCGATGGGTGCATTTTTCATCAAAATGTTATCCATATGAAACGCCCTATTATCATGCTCGCCCTTGCCCTGGCCGCTTTTTTCTCCGCGCCGGAGCGCCTTTTTGCTCAAATTATTACAACCGACAGCACCCAGCAGGTGATGGTCGAAACCCGGGACGGCAACCAGTTTGTCGGCCGTATTGTCGGCCAGACGGCAGAAACCATCGTCCTGCGCACCGACAATTTTGGCAACATTACGCTGCAAAAAAAGCAGGTCGTCAAAATGGAGATCGTGCAGAAGGAACGAATCATTGAAGGCGAATACTGGCCCGAAAACCCGCATGGCACGCGCTATCTGTTCGGCCCGAACGGCTACGGATTGCGTAAAGGCGAAGGGTATTATTCCAACACCTGGATCTTTTTCAACCAGGTCAGTTACGGGGTCACCAATAATTTCACGGTTGGCGTCGGGGTGATTCCGCTTTTCCTGTTTGCAGGGGCGCCTACGCCCATCTGGATCACTCCGAAAGTATCGATCCCCATAAAAAAAGACATGGTCAACCTGGGCGTCGGCGGTCTGTTTGCCACTGTACTGGGCGGCGACGAGGGCGGCGGATCATTCGGAGTGGCTTACGGACAATTGACCATCGGCCCGCGCGACAAAAACATCAACGTCGGTCTCGGCTATGGCTACGCCGGCAACGACTGGGCAAACACGCCCACGGTCAGCATCAGCGGCACCCTGCGGACGGGGAAAAAATTCGCCCTCATCACAGAGAACTACATTTTTGACACAGGGGATTCCAATTATACGCTGTTGTCTTTCGGCGGGCGTTTCATCGGACGGAAGCTTGCCGTGGATGCCGCTTTGCTTTTGCCGACAGAAACCGGAGGCGAGTTCGTTGCAGTACCCTGGCTGGGCATCAACGTCCCGTTTGGCAATACTGTTCGAAATTAATATCTGTATGGATCTGCTTCCTTCGCTCCTGGAATCCTGGCTCATCAATTGCCGCGCCACGCTCCTCGTGCTCGATCATTTGCCCGACGAAGCCTTGTCGGCCACGCTCTCTACCCGGGGCGGCCGCACTATTTACGACCAGCTGGCCCACCTGAATAACGTGCGCATCGACTGGCTGGAAGCTCATTCCGGGAAAAATGCAGTCGCCGGGTTGGACAAAATCTCCCGCGACGCCCCTCCGGACCGCTCCCGCCTCCGCGCCGCGCTCGAAGCCTCGGGTGCGGCGCAGGAGACGCTGCTGCGCCATGCCGTGGAGCACGACGGCCGGGTCAAAGGCTTTAAACGCGACGTGACCGCCTGGCTGGGCTACACCATTTCCCATGAAGCGCACCACCGCGGCAACATACTCCTTACGGCCAAACAGTGCGGATTCAAATTACCTGACGAACTGAAATGGAATATTTGGGACTGGGGGAAGATTTGATGCCTGCAGGATTACATTTACACCAAACTTCCTTCTTGTGTCAACCACCTCTACTGCCCAATCTCCGGTTAAAAAAAATGTACCCGGCACCATCACCGGCTGGGCTTTTTTCGACTGGGCCAACAGCGCCTACGCCCTGGTGATCACGGTCGCCATTTTTCCGCCTTATTTTCTCGGCATCGCGCCGGATATCGTGCAGGTGGGCGGTATCGGACTGCGCGACGAGACCCTGGAGTCCTGGTGCATTTCCCTGGCTTACCTGCTCATTGCGCTGATTTCGCCCATCCTATCCGGTATCGCCGACTTTGGCGGCAAGAAGAAACGCTTTATGCGCTTTTTTACGTGGCTGGGTGCGCTGGCCTGTCTGAGCCTGTTCTTTTTCCAAAGCCCGGCATCGCTGTGGATAGGGGTGGTCGGTTTCGTACTGGCGACGGTGGGTTTTGCCGGCGGTATCGTTTTTTACAATGCCTATCTGCCTGAAATCGCCACGGAAGACCGCTACGATGCGGTGAGTTCGAAAGGTTTCATTTTCGGGTTTGCGGGCTCGGTCATCCTGCTCGTGTTCAACCTGATCATGCTGCTGCAATACAAAGCGCTGGGTTTTGAAAATGAAGCGTCTGCGGCCCGTTGGGCTTTTGTGACGGTGGGCCTGTGGTGGCTGGTTTTTTCACAAATCCCGTTCCGCACCCTGCCCGCCGACCGCCCCGGACCGCTGCCGAAAGGTGTGCTCACCAAGGGCTACGGCGAATTGGCCAAGGCCATGCGGGCGGTGCGCGCCAGCGCCAATACCACCCGGTTTCTGATCGTCTTTTTCTGCTACAACGCCGGCGTGCAGGCCATCCTGTTCCTGGCTTCAAGCTTTGCAGACAAAGAGATGAAAATGCAGAAATCCGAGCTCATCGGTCTGGTGCTCATCCTTCAACTGGTCGCTATCCTGGGCGCCTGGCTGGCCTCCCGGCTCTCGGCCTGGAAAGGTAATCGCGCTTCCCTGTTCGTCATGCTGGGCATCTGGACGGCCATCTGCGTGCTGGGGTATTTTGTCGAAACGACGATGCAGGTGTACGTTTTGGGCAGCGCAATCGGCCTCGTGATGGGAGGCGTGCAGGCCTTGTCGCGCAGCACCTATGCCAAACTGCTGCCCGAGGATACACCGGAAACCACCTCGTTTTTCAGCTTTTACGATGTGATGGATAAAATTTCCACGGTGTTCGGCACCCTGGTGTTCGGGTTGGTGGCACAACTGACCGGCGGAATGAAAAACAGTGTGCTGAGCCTCACCGTGTTGTTCGTCATCAGCCTGATCCTGCTCACGACGGTGCGGATACGGCGTATGACGAACGGGACGGCGCCGACTGCCACCCCCTCCGAGGGCTGATGAGTTTTGGCAAAATAAACGTTCTTGAATCATTTGAATGTTTTCGGTTCCCTCGCTTCGCTCGGGATGACAGACCATTGATGAAGGACCCTTCCCACCAGATTTCTCGCTGCGCTCGAAATTCCACCAGGGCTTGCGAAAATTTCGAGCGTAGCGAGAAATCTGATGTAACAAGTTGATTGTTAGATATCTGTCATCCCGAGCGAAGCGAGGGAACCGAAAGCATTCAAATGATGTACGTGATAATAAAGAATGGTTAATTTGTAAAACTTATCAGCCGTGGGTATTCGATTGACTGACGGATAGATGGTTAAAATATGGACTTCACCCGGCTCTTCGACATTCTGGACTACCAGCAAAAACGCTACCCGCAAGCGACCGCCCTCGCAGGCCGTGAAAACGGCGTTTGGCGGCAATGGAGCACCGGCGAACTAATCGCAGAACGCGACCGACTGAGCGCGGGACTGCTGGGCCTGGGCCTCCGCCCGCACGACCGGGTGGGCTTGCTGGCGCACTGCGGCAGTCCGCGCTGGGCCATCGCTGACGCCGCGTTGCTGCAAACCGGCATGGTGCCCGTGCCCATTCACGCGACGGCGCGGACCGACGAAATCGCCCATATTATCCACGATGCAGGGCTCAGCGCCTGTTTTGTGAGCAATACCGAGATGCTGGAAAAACTGCTTTCGGCAGGACCTTTTTTGGGAAAAATTATCGCTTTCGATACGGTTTCGGGTGCGCTGAGTTGGTCCGAAGTGCTGAAAAATGCTACCGCTACCGAACTTGAAAAACTCCGGTATTACCGCGACGGCATCGCCCCGGAGCAACTGGCTACCCTGCTTTACACCTCAGGCTCCACGGGACTTCCGAAAGGCGTCATGCTTTCCCATGCCAACATCGTCAGCAATGTCAAATCGGTGCTGGCTATTGTGCCGGTACATCCGAAGACAACCGTCGTCAGTTACCTGCCGCTGAGTCATATTTTCGAAAGAATGGTGACTTACGTGTACCAGGCTGCCGGCGCCCCGGTATGGTATGCCGACAGCCTTGACCGCCTGCCGGAGACCTT
>JBGAJY010000314.1:0-4036 GCA_044224705.1 Saprospiraceae bacterium | reverse complement strand
GAAAGCGATGAAGAGAAAATTGCCGGAGCCGCAGGCGGGGTCGAGCACACGAAAGCGGCGCAGTTCGCGCAGCAAATCGTAATAGTCGTCGAGCGTTTCGGCGGCTTCGATGCGGCGCAGCCAGGGCTCGGTGATCGTGGGCCCGACTACTTTTTTGATGTCCTGCTCGTAGGTGTAATGAGCGCCGAGGATGTGGCGTTGGTCCGCGTCCATGCCCGCCTCGAAGATGGCGCCGAAGATGGCCGGATTGACGTTTTGCCACTCGAAGGAGGCGGCATCGTCGAGGCAATTGAGTTCGTACTCGTTGAGTTCGAGCGGCTGGATGCGATCGAAGATTCCGCCGTTGAAGAAGGGCGTGTTTTTGAAGCGACCCGCCGGGGTGACGCCTGGTGTATTCATTTCGCGGAACAGCCCGCCGATGGCATCATATGCCGAAGCCTGGCCGCCGAGGCTGTCTTTCACGGTTTTGGAAAAAAGCAGGTCGGGCAGCAAATCGGCGTCTTCGGCAAACATGGAGACGACGCATTGCAGGCAGAAGTGCAGCGCGTCCTCCCGCGGAATGCGGCGGCGCAGCATGGAATGGTACATCCCCGCCACCTGTAAAGCGGCGTCTTTGGTGATGTCGCGACGATTGACGCTGAACATGGGGCGCTCTTCGCGGGGCAGCAAAAAGCCGAAGGCCTCGGCGTGGTCGGCCAGTTCATCGAGCGCCACGCGGTCGAGCGGTTCGTAGATGTCGACGTCGAAATCGTAAATCCAGAACTCGTCAAAATTGCAAAGCACCACGTAGCGCGGCCGGTTGGGCACGAGTCGCTGCCAGTAGCTGAATGCCTGCTGGTAGTGGAGTCCGAGTTTTTCACCCGCTTTTTTCATTTCGATCAGCACGCGCGGCTTCCACACGAGGTCGGCGAAAGAGGTAGCGCGGCGCTGCTCGTCTTTGATGCGGAATTCGCAGCTGGCGCCCGCGCCTTTCAAGCCTTCGGCAAATCCGAAAGCGGTGAAAAGCCGGTCGAGAAAGATTTGGGCTTCGCCTTTTTCATCGCCGCGCAGGTGCTGGCGGCAGTAGCGGGTGAAGTCGGCGAGTTGGGAACGAAGTGTGGCGGACATATCGGGGCGAAAGATAATTAAAACCTGTTCTGACCCACCCTACCCCACTTTCCCCAGCAACCACTCCCGTTCCGCCACATACGCCTCCCCCCGAATCCGCTCGGCCAGCCGCACCGCCTTGCGCCGCGACAGCGGCCCACCGATCAGTTTCCGTGTGTACTTGATCAGATTCAGGTACATCAGCCGCTGATAGCCGCCGATGTCGTGGCGGCGGCGCAGAAAGGTGTAAAAACTTTTGAGCAGCGAATCCAGCGCCGCCCATTCTTCCAATTCAAAATAGCTGCGCAGCAGCATCTGCCGGGCGCTGAGCTGGGTATCGAGATCGGCAAAGTCGAAGGTTTGCAGCAGCTCGGGCACCCGGGCGTACTCGCGGCCGAGGTAGTGCCAGCAGGCCATGTTGAAACGGTAGGTGTTGGCGCGGTCTTCGGGCGGCAGAAAGTGCTGGTATTGATCGAGAAAATGCAGGGCCCAGGCGCGCTCGCCGGCGCCCGAGGCCAGGCGCAGGATGTTGTTGTATGTGAACTTTTGCAGCAAGCCCTGTTCGAGCAGCAGGCCTTTTTCAAGGGCAGCGCGGTAGAGTTCGAGGGCTTCACGGGTGTACGCCGGGCGTTCTCCGCGATTGTGGCGACGCAAACAAAAATTGATGGCCGAGAGGTAGAGGTCGCGGGTTTCGGCCGGACTGAACAAGTGGTTCTTTTCAGCGATCAGGGTTTTCAGGCGGCGGAAGTTTTCCTCATTTTCCGTATCGCTCAGCGTGAGGTAGCCGAGGTGCAGCATCGTTACTTCGGGCGATTGTTCGGGGTCGGTGGTTTCGGCCCGGGCCAGCACGGCGCTTGCAAAAGGCAGCGGATTTTCAGCGCCGTAGCGGGTTTGGAGGGCCTGAGCCGTACCCGCCCAGCGTAGATTTTCGAGGGTAAAAAACTGGTGTAGCGGCGCGGTAACGTCCGACAGAGCCGTCGGAGTCTCCCGTTCGTGAAGCACGCGATACTGGTAGCGTTCGTTCTCGAGCAGGTAACGGGTGAGGTGGTGTTCGGCGTTGCGGCGCGGCTGCTGTTGCAGCATCTGTCCAAGCTTTGACGTCTTGCGCAGGAATTGCCCGCTAACGCCCCGGCGACGCAGCGCGCGGCACAGGAACAATTCCCGCCAGGCATTTTCCTCATCCAGTTCCTGCCAGAGCAGAAAGGCTTCGAGGCGTTGAACAAGGAAGGAACAGGTGTAATTGAAACGGAGGTTGTCGAATTGCTGGCCGGGAAAAACGGCGCTGAAAGCCGTCGGCTTGTCCATTTGCAACAGCTCTTTTTCCGGAGTGGCTGCCAGGAGCTGCGCCAGGGCTTTCACGTCGGCGCGCTGATTGTGAAAAGGATGGGATAAAAATTGCAGAAAAAGAGCACGTTCGGCAGGTTTCAGTACGCTCCAAAGTTCAAAGGCAACTGTGTTTTTCATTTGATAGCGGCCAATTTCTGGACAAAAAACGGGTACTAAATTGGATCAAAAAATCAATAATCGATCAAAAATCACGCCGTATTTAAAATTATGTCCAATCAAGCCTGTTGATACAGACCCAAAACTGTGCAAAAATTGCAGCTCCACACTGCCGACTTTTGTGTCAGCAAATTGGGAAAGCATGTTCTGCGATCGTAATCCCGGCTTGCCAGGGTTTCATTCTTTTTAAATCAACGCCACATGAACACTTTTTCAACTCATCTCAAAACGATCCGTCTTTTCGCTGCGCTGGCCTTCCTGCTTGGCACGTGGACGGCCCGGAGCCAGTCGGGCTACTACGTTCATTTCCCTAACGATCTGGTGATTACGTCCTGCGACCAGAATTACACGGCAAACACCATTCCCGAGCCCATCATGCTGGACACTTCGGGCACTGCCCTTTTTGCTACCAGCTGGGAGGATCAAATTTTCCTCGATGCTCCGGGCTATTGTTTCGTCGTCGAACGGACCTGGTCCATCATCGACTGGAACACGTACAACTCCAACAATCCACTGACCATCGTCCCCAATCCGGCGCCCAACGCCGTCGAAAACCATCCGGCCAACCTCGTGGGGCCCGTTGTTTCGGCCAACGGCACCGCCGCGCCATGGGCTCCCACAGTGACTAAAATCAGCAGCAGCGACCCCAATCCAACCAATTTCAGCACGTACTGGAGCGCTACCTCCAACGGGTACCAATACGTCCAGCATCTCCGTTTCCTGACCGGACCGGTATGCCCGAGCGACACCGTTCTGATTGCGTCAGCCCCGGCTTGCAGTAAAGACTTCTCCTACAACGTCGAGGTATGGGAAGAAGTACCGGGCTGGACGCTGGACCAGACCACCGGCCTGGCTTCGGGATCAACCTTCCCCATCGGCAAAACGCTGAACACTTTCGTGGTCACGGAAGCCGGCGGCTCCACCAAATCGTGCTCCTTTACGGTCCATGTAAAAGAACTTACACCTCCCGTAGCCGCTTGCACCGAGATCACCTCGGTCTATATCGGTTCTAACGACGACCCGAACGATTGTTACGACGGCGCGGTAAAATGGATATACGCCAACGCTTTTGACGACGGCTCTTACGACGACTGCGGCAACATTCACCTGACCGTGCGGCGCATGCTTCCATATTCGGATTGCATCAACGACCTGAATCCCGTGAACGGTCATCCCGTTTGCGATCCGGTTCTCGATCCTTTCCCGGATTTTCCCAGCGAGTTTGAACGGGCCATTTCGGAGCAGGATTCCATCAAATTTTACTGCTGCGAAGCGGGTTCTGACCAATTCGTCATCTTGCGTGCCTACCAACTCAATGCCGACGGCACCTTCTCCACCGACCACGAGGGGATACCCGTTTGCAATGAATGCCTGACCAGGGTGCAAACAGCGCCCACTGCCTGTACCAACGACCTCGACGCCAACCAGGGGCAAATCAGCCTCGATA
>JBGAJY010000043.1:0-30866 GCA_044224705.1 Saprospiraceae bacterium | reverse complement strand
CAGAACCAGCCGAACCCCTGGGTAGGCCGCACGCAGATTGGCTTCCACCTGCCGGTGGCTGCTACCGCTACGCTGACGGTGTACGACGAAACGGGCCGCGTGCTGTTCACGCAGAAAGGCGACTACGCGAAGGGCTACAACGCCGTGAGCCTGGATCGCGCTGTGCTGAACACCTCGGGCGTGTTGTACTACAAACTCGAAACGGCCACGGATGCGGCTACGATGAAGATGATTCAGACGAAATAGGATAGGGGATGGAAGGGGAACCTTCCCAACCATACTAAAAAGAGAGACCCCGCCGGCGAAAGCTGGCGGGGTCTCTCTTTATCTGTCGATTTTTCAACCTCTCCGGGCAAATAGTTGCCCAATTTTGCGCTCATGAAACACGCCTTCCCCATTCAAGGTACTCTATTTACCCTCGCCTTTTGTTTCTGGGTTTCGACAGTTTGGTCGCAGCGAACCTTTACCCCGGAAGCCATCCGCGCCGACCTGAGTTTTTTACAACAAGCCCTCTACCGCGGCCACCCGGGCGTGTTCCGCTACAACCCCCGCGACTCCATGGATGCCTTTTTTGAAAACCTGCGCAGCCATGTACCCACAGATTCGGTCACGTACGACCAGGCGCAAGTGCTCGTCCGCCTGGCCGTTGCCCGTGTGCGCGACGGACACACTTCCGTGGAAACGCCGTTTTATGACGAAACGACCCGCGTACTGCCACTGACTATGCAAATTGTTGACAATGAGGCTTATATACTGAGAGACTACGCGGGCGACACGCTGTCGTGGCGCGGCGCCGAACTGCTTTCGGTCAATGGTATTCCGGCCATGGCCGTGATTCGCGTCGGCCGCCTGCTGGCTTTCGGCGATGGGTACAGCGAGACCTTTCGCGACGTGTCGGCCTCGGTGTTTTTTTCCCGAAACCTGCGCCTGCTCTTCGGAACGCCTGCTGTGAGCCGGGTGGAATTGAAATGGCCCGATGGTCGCAAGGAAATCCGGCAAATCCGGTCGCGGCCGAGGAGCGAAATCCTCGCGCTCATGTCGGTCAAATCGGCCGGTCCGCCGCCGCGACAACCTGTTTTTCGGTACCGCGATATGGCTTTGTATCAGGACACCCTTTTCGCCAATCTGGCCGTACTGCAACTGGGGAGTTTCCCGTCAGGGCATTATCAACGTTTTTATCGTAAAACTTTTCGCTGGCTGGACCGGCATCACATCGATCACCTCGTGGTGGATGTCCGGTTCAATACCGGCGGCAACGTGGGCAACCTCGAAAACCTGCTCACCCACATTCTCGACGAGCGCGCATCGTACCAATTCGAGCGCCGGCGCTCGGTGCGCATGGGGAAGTATTTCAATACCCGCGCTAAAATTATCAAAGGTCTGGTCTGGTTTCGCATGGACCTGATGCCCAGCTACCGCCACCGCCGCGACGGCGTTTTGAAAATCCGGCGCCACACGATGAAACCCCGGCGCCACCACAATTTTGATGGAAAAGTATTTGTCCTGACTAACGGCTGGTCATTTTCCTCGGCCAGCATGGCGGCAAGTTTTTTACAACATCGCGGCGGCGCAGCGGTACTGGGAACGGAAACGGGCGGCTGCGAAACCGGCAACTGCGGAGGTGGATACCCCAAACTTGTATTGCCCAACACCCGGATTAAAGTCCGGTTTCCGCTCAATTTTGTGCGTTACGACGTCAAACAACCCAACCGCGGCCGCGGCGTACAGCCGGATTATCCGTCCATTTACCGCATGGACGATTATTTACTGCACCGTGATTTGGAAATGGAAAAGGTGTATGAGCTGATGAAAAAAGAGGTTGATAAAGGTTGATAAACCCTATCAACTTCATCAACTTTTATCAACCCCTTTTAAACATTCAAATAACTCATCAGCGACTCGTAACGCTCCCGCATGTTGTCGTGGTCCACGGCTTCCGGGAAGGTTTCCTTGATCTCGTATTCATGGCGTTCGAAAGAAGAAATGACGCGGCCAATATCCTGCCGGTTGAGTTTGATCGTCACGTCCACCGTGTCGGATTCGGAGGTGGAAGTGACGAAAGAACTCAGGATTTTGGTATCCTCGTCTTCCACCAGACGGGCGAGGGTGGCCAGCGAATAGTCGCGGCGGCTCATGGCGAGCACTACGATGCCGCCTGGTTCGGCGAAGGAGGCCATGGTGGAAAAACTGCGCAGGAGCTCGTTTTGGGTAATCAGGCCGATGTAATGGCCCTCGTCGTCGATGACCGGAATGACGGTCAGGCGGTTTTCCCCCATCATGCGCAGCACTTCAAACACATGCTCACCGGCTCGAACAGCCAGTCGGCGCAGGTGAGAAAAGTCGTACTCGCGCAACGGCTCATACAGTTTATGATGGAAAATATCTTCTTCGGAAAGTACGCCGAGCAGCTGATGGCCATCCACTACGGGCAAGTGTTTGACGTGGTGGTCGCTCAACAGGTGAAAAGCGTCCCGACCGGTGTGTTCGACCGTCAGCGACGGAACGTCATGGGCGATAAGATCTCTGGCAATCATGGCTCGTAGCGGATTAGTTTGGGTATTAAACGGAGAAACAATGCTTTTGCTTCACTTAGACGCAATTTCAGCACCGAATGGCACAAATATTTATCCAAAATTTTTCCCTGGCAA
This sequence comes from Saprospiraceae bacterium, assembly GCA_044224705.1. GTDB lineage: Bacteria > Bacteroidota > Bacteroidia > Chitinophagales > Saprospiraceae > M3007. The sequence continues at coordinate 28,218 of JBGAJY010000043.1, read as the reverse complement.
AAAAAACTATGCCGAACGGGCAAACTTCTTCCTTTGTGCCGAACACGCTAAGACATTCTTTTTGAACAAATGTTGAGCCAACGCCAACTTTTTCTGCGCCACGTCGCACAAACTTCTCCCGCGCCCCTGGCCCTCGAAATCGACCGCGCCGAAGGCTGCTACCTGTACGATCGCGCCGGCCGGCGCTACCTCGACCTGATCGCTGGCATAGGTGTGAGCGTGCTGGGGCACCGCCATCCGAGGGTGCAAGCAGCCGTGCAAGACCAGCTGGACCGCTATTGGCACACGCTGGTATACGGCGAATTTGTCCTCGCGCCCCAGGTCCGCCTGGCAACCCTGCTCGCCGAACACCTGCCCGGGCTGGATTCGGCTTATTTCGTCAACTCTGGCGCCGAAGCCACTGAAGGCGCTATGAAACTCGCCAAACGCGCTACCGGTCGCGCGGAGATCGTCGCTTGCCGGCGCGCCTACCACGGCAGCACCCAGGGCGCTGCCAGCCTGATGGATCCGCCCGATTTTACCCTCGCGTTTCAGCCTTTGCTGCCAGGCATCCGGCACATCGATTTCAATAATGATGAAAACCTGGCCCTCATCGACACGCACACGGCTGCCGTTATCGTCGAGACAGTCCAAGGCGAAGCAGGTCTCATTCCGCCTCGACCCGAATGGCTGCGCGCACTCCGCCGCCGCTGCGATGCGACAGGCGCCCTGCTCGTTCTGGATGAAATCCAGGCCGGTTGCGGTCGCACGGGCTCGCTGTTTGCTTTTGAAAAATTTGGCGTTAAACCCGACATCCTGCTGCTGGCCAAAGGCTTCGGCGGGGGCATGCCCATCGGCGCCTTCATCGCTTCCCGCGAACTGATGCAAACCCTGAGCTTCGATCCGCCCCTGGGCCACATCACAACTTTTGGCGGACATCCGGTGAGCGCTGCGGCAGCCCTGGCAACGTTCGAAATCCTGCTCGAAGGCGATCTGATCGCACAAGTGCCTGAAAAAGAGCGGCTTTTCCGCGAGTTGCTCGTGCACCCGGCCATTGTGGAAGTCCGCAGCGCGGGGCTTTGGCTGGCCGTGGATCTGGGCGATGCCGCGCGGGTGCAGTCGGCGATTCAGCATTGCCTGCAACACGGCATGCCGTGTCGGGTTTTAAGAGTTTTTTCCCGCCGAGACATGCGCCAACCTGGAGGCTGGCGCTACAGGATCGCGTTCCCGATTGCACACTCCAGGCACCGCTTCGCATCGCAATACCGCGTCTTCAAATGCAGCAAAGCCTGGCTTTGAAACGCATTGCGGGCCTGAACGCCCAGTCTCTCCCAGCCAGCCAGAATCGCATTTTCTTCAGCCGGAAGTTGTTCCAGGAAACGAAGCGCTTTGTCCTGAAAATCAGGCTGTTGTTTCGTTTTCCCATAATAGAAAAGAAACGGCGCCACTGTGTTGATCACCAGCAACTGTGCAAAATCCCGGCCGGTATGTTTAGCCCGGGCGGGTGAAATTTTATCGAACAGGTAATGGTTCTGCCAATATTCACTGAGTTCCGCGTTGAACAAATGTTCGAGGTCGCGCAGGCTGCCGGCATCGAGCATCCGACTGAACAATTGAGCCGAGCCATGCACCAGCGCGGCGAATTGCGCGATCCGCAGCGTCGGAAAATTCACCGGCCGCATGCGCAGGAATTTCCAGCAGCTGCCTTCCAGGGGCGTCAATTGGAATTTTTGCCGCAAAAACGCGTACTCCTTCGCCAGCGATTTGGGATATTCTTCCTTGAAATCGCCAGCCAGCAAGCCCGACTGCCCGAACAGGAGGGCTTCGAGTTGAAACAGGCTGTTCCGGTGCCTGGCAAGAATGCCCAAAGGCAGCGAACACGCCAGCGCTTCAAACGGAGCCGCGTTTACTTTTAACCCGAAACTGCGCGCCAGCGCCCGGTAAAACGCTTCCTCCCAGTGGTTGTCGGTGGCCGCGAGCAGTTCCGCGACCAGCACGGTTTTTTGTTCGAGGCGCTCCACGAGGAGCCGGTCGAGCCAGTTCAACCGAACGATCCCCGGCACTTCCGGGAAAAAACCGGCACAAGGAATCCAGGCCTGTTCATGTTCGAGGCGCCAGTAATTTTCCAGCATTTTAGGCGGGATGCGCCCGCGGAGTGCCAGGCAGGGCAGTATTTCCCCGCTACCGCGGCGAACGGGCTGGTCAGCTTCCAGCACGACGTGCAACACCACATTGTCGTAAGCCCGGTCGGTATCGTGGCGATGGGCGAGCCAGTCCGAGGCGCGCAAATGGATTTCAACAGCCCCGGCCCACAGCGTACCGCCGATGCGAATACGGGCGTTCTGGAAATCGGGGCCGGCATGGATATTGGGCTCGCCGGGTTGAAGAATTTCGAGGACCTGACCGTCGGTGGTGCGCAGCTCGCGCCCGTCGAAACGGCGACGCCGCCAAAGGAAATGAAGGAAGTCTTCGCGCATAAAATGGGATGGGTTTCCTTCAAAGTTCGTGTCGACCTCTCTTCACAGGGTGGCCTGCCGAAAAATTTATTTCAAAAAACAAGCCCTTACCTTTGCCGCTTCATGACCGAAATTGTCGATTCCTACCACACAATTGCCGCGCCCAGCACCGGCGAATTCAAGGATCGTGGCAGCAAATTCATCGCCTACGCCTGGCCCGTTCGCAACGAACCGGAGGCCCTGGCCCACCTCGAGCAGCTGCGCAGGGAGCACTTCAAAGCCCGCCACCACTGCTTCGCCTGGCGCCTGGGCGTGCACGGCGACCGCTTCCGATCCAACGACGACGGTGAACCCTCGGGCACCGCTGGCCGCCCCATCCTGGGCCAGATCGACTCCTTCGGACTCACCGACGTCGTGATCGTGGTCGTGCGTTATTTCGGCGGCACCCTGCTCGGCGCATCGGGGCTCATCCAGGCCTATCGCGAAGCCGCTGCCGAAGCGCTGCGCGCCGCCGTGATCGAGGAAAAAATCGTGCAGGATACCTTCCGAATCGTGTTCGACTACGCCCTCATGCCCGATATGATGAACGCCGTGAAAAAACTGGATATCGCCGTTCTGCAGCAGAATTTCGGTGAAAACGGCCAAATGGAACTCGGCATCCGACAAAGCGAAACGACCGACAAGCTCCTGAAAATGAAGGCTTTGCTCTGGAAAGTGAGCGCCGAGGAGGCCCTCGGGCTCGACTGGCCGCCCGGACTAAAAGTGACTCCACTCTGATGCGCCGTAAAGCCATTTTTCCGATTGAGGAGATCGAAACACTCCAAACGCAGCTGCTGGCCTGGGCCTCGGCTTTCTCCGTTGCGGCATATCTCGACAGCAACGGACACCGAAATGCGTATTCCTCGTGGGATTGCCTCGTGGCTGTGGGCGCTGCGGATGCGGTGCTGCCGGCTGACAGCCAGGCTTTCCCCGCACTGCATGCTTTTTTGGAAAAAAAACGGGATTGGTGCTTCGGCTTTTTCGGGTACGACCTGAAAAACGAGGTGGAGAAATTGTCTTCGGCGCATTCCGACGGGCTGGGGTTTCCGGATCTGTATTTTTTTCAGCCTGAAATAGTGGCCGGTATCCGGAATGGCCAACTGGAGATTTTCAGCCTGGAAAAAGCGCCTGAAACAATCCGGACGGACATCCAGGCCGCAGCTTTCCAGAAAGGCAAAACGGCAGATGCCGCGCCCGTTTTGCAGCCCCGTTTCCGAAAATCCGAGTACCTGCGTACCGTGGAATCGATTCGTCAACACATTGTGGAAGGCGATTTGTACGAGATGAACCTGTGCCAGGAATTCTATGCCGAATCGGCTGAGATCAACCCTTTGACCGTTTTTTCGCGGCTCAATGCACTCGCAAACGCACCTTTTTCCGCTTTTTTCCGGCTGAATGACCGCTACCTCCTCTGCGCCAGCCCCGAACGTTTTTTGAAAAAAACAGGTGACCTACTCGTTTCACAGCCGATCAAAGGTACCCGGCGGCGCGGGCAAAACCCCGAAGAAGATGACCGCATCCGCGCCGAACTATCGACCAGTGAAAAGGACCGGGCTGAAAATGTCATGATCGTCGACCTCGTGCGAAACGACCTGGCCCGACATTGCCTGCCCGGTACAGTTGCTGTGGACGAACTCTTTGGTATTCACAGCTTTACGACGGTGCATCAGATGATCTCGACCGTCACTGGGCGGCTCCGGCCTGGCGCCAATGCCCTCGATGCCCTGCGTGACGCATTCCCTATGGGCAGCATGACCGGCGCGCCGAAAGTGATGGCGATGGAGCTGATCGAACGTTACGAACGCAGCCGGCGAGGGTTGTATTCCGGCGCAGTCGGGTATTTCTCCCCGGAGGACGATTTCGACTTTAACGTGGTGATTCGCAGCATTTTATACGATGCCCTCTCCGGCTACCTTTCGGTACAGGTGGGCGGCGCCATCGTGTATGATTCGATTCCGGAAGAGGAATACGCGGAGTGTTTGGTGAAGGCGGAGGTGATGTTGCGGGCACTGGATTGATTTGTTTCACGCAGATGTTTGTTTCACGCAGATGTTCGCAGATGTTTCCGCAGACGTACGCAGAAAAAGTACACGTAGGGTGTTTCTGCGTACGTCTGCGGAAACATCTGCGAACATCTGCGTGAAACAAATCAATTGCAGATCATCAACTTCCCTCGACCGATTAATCCGCCGACAGCATCCACGCGAAACGTGTAAAGTCCGGCCGGCAAGCCGTCCCGTTTCCATTCGAAAAACTGGCCGTTGCCAGCGAATTCCCTAACCAGAAGCCCCTGGGCATTGAACAATTGCAGGCGAAGCGGCGTGTCGTCTGACCGGCCCCCCAGTTCAATGCGAGCGCTCAAACCGACGGGATTGGGCACTACGCGCAGCAGAATTTGCGATTGCCCGGGTTCCCAGACTGCCACCAGCGGCAGGAAGTTTTCGCCGATGCGGTGCCATACGGTGTTGGTAATCACCGGCTCGTTGAAGTCGAAATAAATCGCTGCCTCGTTTTCGATGAGGGTTTCCAGGGGCAGGTCGGGTTGTTGTTCAATTTGAAAATGCACGAAACCCTGCGAACCGGTCAGGTTGACGTTGCTATCGGGCAGAAGGATGTTGTCGAAACGAAACTCGACGATGCCATTGCCCAAAAGTTGCCAGCTGTACGGATGACTGGAAGCTCCCGGCCGGATGGTGCCGGCATCCAGAAACGCCGACAACGTATCACGCACCACAACGAGAAATGCCGTGTCGGTACCCGTATTCTGGAAGCGGATCTTGTAGTCGAGCGGCACGCCCCGGCTGATGTAATGCTCTGTGTCATAGCCGGTTGGGATGGCCTGTTTGTCGTTCGGATCGTAGGAGCCTGCGTTGGGTTGACAATCGCGGTAGGCCGTTTGGCGGCTGAATACTTCCGGAAACATATTCCAGAAACCCGGCTGCACCGGCCCGTTGCAGCCTTCGATGGCCGCAGTGGTGGCGAAGAACGGCGGCTCACCAGGGGCCTGGCCCGCGTAAATGCGCGAAGTGGCGCCGGTAGCCGGGCATTTTACAATGGTTTCATCCTGTTGGGGCAATTGGAATTGCCCTTGCCGCATTACGATAAGGTCTTCGATGACAACGAATTCTGCGGGATTCGTCATCGGTGCGCCGCCGATATTTTTGATGGTGAAGGCGACGGAGTCGCCTTCGCAAGCCGCTTCGACGTGGATGATCGGCGTTTCCAAGCCTGTTGTCGGACAAGGATTGGCAATGTCGATTTCGGCCAGGGAGCAGTGGGTCTGGCCCAGTTCGGCATCGCAATCGACCAAAACACTCATTGAAAAGGAACCGGTTTCAAACGGATCCAGGTCGCCGACTTCGAATTCGTACGTATTGTTGCCCAGGTCGTTGTAGGGCCGACTGGCGGATTGCAGGAGGAGGAATGGGTCCAGGGTCACAGTGACCACCGCTGAGTCGGCCGTCACATCACTGTCGTTGCCGTAAGCAACGGTGTAGTTGTTGCTAAAACAACGCCGCAGGATGGCTGTGTTCATGCTCACTTTCGGCCAGGGGCAGTTGAATACCGAATTGATCCCGGTGCTCCATTCGATACTGTCGTAGGCGCTGAAAGTCAGGGTAAGCGAATCCGTGCAGATATTCCACAGGCCGTTGGCCGGTGGCAGGAGCCGCACCAGGTAAGTACCCGTGTCGAGCCGGAGGGCGTAATGGCCGAGCGTGTCGGTCGTGGCGTAATAGAAATCGCTGTCTTTTTGAGCGATAATGTTGATCCCCGGCGTGGGGAAGTCGATACCGGGTGTATGGACGCAGTCGTCGTCCGTGTCGGCAAAGATGTTGCCTTGGAGCTGGTTGGTGTAGGTCTGGCCGTTGGCGTCTGTGCGCACTACGTAATAAGGTTGAGTGCTGTTGGAGGAGACGAAAAAAGACACGGCGCCGCCGTCGGGCAGGGACCAGAGCGCGAAGGGCGCTTTGTCGTACGCGGCGTTTGCATTATCGTACGATTCTGACCAGATCACGGTGCTGTCGGGTGTTATTTTAGCCAATTCGGAGACATTCCCCGAGTTCGCCAGCAGGATTTTCCCGTCGGGCGTGGCGGCGATGCGATAGACGTAGTTGCCCGTGTGCAGTTTGCCGGCCGGCTGGCCGCTGGCATCGAGGAAGCAGAGGTAGCCCTGCCCGTTGAGGAAAGCCAACAGGTTGTCGTTCAGCAGGATAGGAGAGAAGGTAAAGTCGGACTGCGGATAGGGCTGAGCAAAAATTTGCACGCCTGATCCGGACACTTTGCTGATGAACGCATCGAGCGGGTTGTTGCCTGCGCCAAACAAGTAGAGGTTGCCTTGTTTGTCGGTGGCAAAATCCTGATAGCTGTAGTTGTTCGTAAACGTATAGTCGTTTTCCCAGAGCACCGTGCCGTTTACATCGGTTTTGATGATGTGCACCGGATCGCCTTGCTGGCCATTTTTCTGATAAATGACGGCGTACCCGCCGGCCGTGGTCCGTACGCGGGTTTTATAACCCACCTGGCCCACTGCGCCGTCGAGTATTTGCGACCATACGGGTTGAAGGTTCGCGTCGGTTTTTACGAGGCGCGTGGTGTCGCCGTGCAGGGTGACGAACAGGAGGCGGTTGCTTTCTGCGGGCCACATGGCTACTATCCGGGCGCCCAGAACTTCATCGTTGGACTTTGTCCAGAGCAGCGAGCCGTTGGCCGCCAGTCTGTGGAGCCTGTAATACGTGGCCGGTGGATCGGGGTCCGGAGGGCTGTGGTAAATCAGGTCGTAGAAAAGGAAACCGCCATCGGGAGTCGGGATGAGATCGGCAGTGCCAAAGCTGTTGAACTGCCCCAGGGGATAGAGGCGATCCCAACCCTGTGCCCGGCCGCTTTGAAGGGCTAAAATGCCCAGTAAAAAAAAGATTACGTTCTTCATGTGTCATGGATATTTTCTTGGTACAAAAGTTCGGGTTTTCAGTGCAGCGCCCAAACCCAAATTTTTACTTTTGTGCAAGGTGTTTTTTTATAAAATATTGATTTTAAATTTTTTAAATAAAATTTTGTGCAAAAAAGCCTGCTCGCAGACCTGCTTAAAACCCTCAGTTCGACAGAAAAAAACGCCTTCCTGCGCTTTGTAAAGTCGCCGTACACGGCCGGTAAACCCGAACTGGTCCGTTTGGCCGAACAAATGGCGCATCCCGTGGCCTCTTCCGGTCGCTTGCATAAGGCAACGGCATTTCCGCACGTGTTCGGCGCCGATCGCCCCTTCGACGATGCCCGGCTGCGCAAAGCGATGGAGCAGTTGTTGCGCCTGCTCGAACGCTTTCTGGTAGCCGAACAGCGGGCCCGTGAGTCGTTCGACTTCCGGCTGCGCCTCGCCCAGCTGCTGGCCGAACGCCGTCAGGACAAGCTGCTGCGCCGCCTTATCGACTCGCCGCTGCCTTTTCCGGAACGGGAAGCCGACTGGACAACCGAACATTTTGAGCAGGCGGCGCAATGGTTCCAGCTGTTATACGACCAACGCAGCGCCACCCGCCGTGAGCACGATGCACAGTTGTACGCCCGGGTGATGCGTTGCGAAACAATCGCCCTGCTCGCCCGGCGGCTGCGCAATGCCTGTATTTTTCAGTCCAATCAAAAGGAAAAAAACAGTGTCCCGCCCGATCCACTGCTCGCCTGGGCCGACAGCATATCAGCCGATTTCGACGATCTGCCGTTACTGCGCACGCTGTTTGCGGGCTTGCGTGCTCTGCAGGAGCCTGCTAATCCGCAGCATTTCGAAATGTTTCGCCAGGGCTTGTTAGGGCAGGATACCTGTTTTACGGCGCCGGAACGGCGGGATTTGCTCCTGGTGGCCATTAATTTTTGCAGCAAACGCTACAACGACGGCGACCGCGCCTGGCTCGATACACAACTCGATCTGTACGAATACGGACTGAAAGAAGGCCTCTTGCTCGAAAACGGCTGGGTTACGGGCTATACCTTCACCAATATCGCCACCCTGGCGCTTATCGGCCGCCGCTACGAACGCCTGACACACTTGCTGCGGGACTACCGCGATAAGATCACTCCGCGCGACCGGGCAGGCGCCGCGGCATTCAACGAGGCGCGGCTGCACTACGCTCAGGGCAACTACCGCCCCGCCCTGGCCTTGTTGCAGCAAAACGTGTTCGACGACCTGCTGCTCAACCTCTCGGTCAAAACCGTGCAAGCCAAGTGTTTTTATGAACTGGAGGAATATGCCCTGCTGGATACACACCTCGAGGCCCTGCGGAAGTATATCCGTCGCCACAAGGAAGTAGGGTACTACGGGGAGCGATATTTGAATTTTATCGCGGTGCTGCGGCGGCTGGCACGGGCGCTGCCGGAAGATTTTTTGGCTTTAAAAAAGGAGATAGCAGGGATGTCGGTGCTGGCGGAGAAGGAGTGGTTGCTCGCCCTGTAGCGCCAACCCTGTCGCCAACCTCAAGTTGGCGCATGCCTCGGCTTGAAGGTCTTTCCCGCCGGTATGCGCCAACCTGGAGTTGTACCTGGGCTGGCACTTCCGCAAAGTATCTCCAGCATCCGGTCAGTCGATTTTCGCCCTTCCCGGATCACCCAATCCGGCAAGATCACCTCCGGCAGCTCGTATTCCATGCACAGGTACAGTTTTTCCAGCGTGTTGCGCTTCATGTGCGGGCAGTCGTTGCAGGCGCAGTTGTTGTTCGGCGGGGCGGGGATGAATGTTTTTTGCGGACTGGCCAGTTGCATCTGGTGCAAAATGCCGGTCTCGGTGGCCACGATGAACTCGGTGGCCGGGTCGCGCTGTGTAAATTTCAGCAAGCCCGTGGTACTGCCGATAAAATCCGCCATTTCGAGAATGTGCGCTTCGCACTCCGGGTGGGCGATGAATTTGGCGTTCGGGTGGCGTTGTTTGAGTTTGACGATGCGTTCGTGGCTGAAAATTTCGTGCACCATGCAGGCGCCGTTCCAGATCACCATGTCGCGGCCCGTCTTTTTAACCAGGTATGCGCCCAGGTTTTTGTCTGGTGCGAAAATGATCGGTTGCTCCGGAGGAATGCTTTCGATCACCGCCACGGCATTGGTCGAGGTGCAGCAGATATCGGTCAGGGTTTTGAGTTCCGCGGTGCAATTGATGTACGAAACGACGATGTGGTCCGGGTATTTTTCCTTGAACTTTCGGAACAGGTGCGGCGGACAGCTGTCGGCCAGCGAGCAGCCGGCTTTGAGGTCTGGGAGCAGGACTTTCTTGTTGGGCGACAGCATTTTAGCCGTTTCGGCCATAAAATGCACGCCGGCAAAAACGATGATATCCGCCTCCGTTTTGGCGGCCTGCTGCGACAAGCCGAGCGAATCGCCGATATAATCGGCCAGGTCCTGAATCTCGGATTCCTGGTAATAATGGGCGAGAATAACAGCGTTTTTTTCGCGTTTCAGGCGTTTTATTTCGGCGGCGAGATCAAGCGTGGGGTCCACTTCGAGATCGAGGTAGCCGAGGCGGTCGAGTTTTTGAGCAGCGGTAGCGAGCATGTGCAGTGAGATTGAAAAACGGTCGTACGGGACGGCAAAATTAGGCGCTTCGTGCGGGGAAAGTCAAACCTATTTTCAACTCCGCCCGTAACCACTTGTTTGCCGGAGTGGTCTAACCCGGCATTCTTCACCTTGACCATCGAATCAAGCCTCAAAGGCTACTGTTTTTGACAGGATTAGTTTTTTGACAGGATTAACAGGATCGACAGGATAAAACTTTTATAGCTCTGTCGTCATGTGTGGGCAAGTCGGCGGAGCCGACGTTAATCCTGTCGATCCTGTTAATCCTGTCAAAAAACTAATCCTGTCAAAAAAAACTTCGTCAGAAAAACAGCAGCCATATCCAGTCTTTACCATGAAAACGTACACCATCCTTGGCGGCGGCATCGCCGGACTCACGACTGCCATTGCCCTGAAAAAAATCGGCATCCGGGCCATGGTCTTGGAAGCCGCGCCCGAGATACGTCCTGTCGGCGCTGGCCTGATGCTGGCGGCTAATGCTGTAAAAGCCTACCAACACCTCGGAATCGACGGTAAAATCATCCCCAAAGGCCGTCAACTAACCCAATTCAATATCCTTGATCAGTGGGGTCGCGCCCTGGCCAGCACGGACGCAGCGGCAGTCTCCAGACGCTACGGACTGCACAATTTTGCTATCCATCGCGCTGCTTTGCACGAGGCTTTGCTTGCCGAACTCGACCCGGAACAGATTCAAACAGGCAAACGCGCTACGGGTTTTTCCATCCAGAATGGCGGCGCTGTCGATCTGTCCGTCGCCGACGGCAGCACCCATCAAACGGATTATCTGATCGTCGCGGATGGTATTCATTCGGCCATACGTCGGCAAATTTTACCTGAATCCCAACAGCGTTATGCGGGCTATACCTGCTGGCGCGTGGTGATCGACAACCCCGGACTCGCGCTTTCCGCCGCTTCCGAAACCTGGGGCGCCGCCGGCCGGGTCGGCATTGTGCCGCTGCCGGAGAATAAGGTGTATTGCTTTATTTGTATGAACGCACCGCAGAACGACCCGCAAATGCGCGCCTTCAAAGCGGCCGACCTGCTCCGGGTGTTTCAGGATTTCCACGAGCCTATCCCCACCTTGCTGGCTCGTTTTCAGGACGCCGACCTGATCTGGAACGATATTGTCGATCTTAAGCCAATCCCTCATTTTGCCTTCGGGCCCATCGTTCTGCTGGGCGACGCCGCGCATGCCACCACGCCCAATCTGGGCCAGGGCGCCTGCCAGGCCATCGAAGATGCTGTTGTATTGGCCGATGAACTACGAAAACAAACGGACCCCAAAATAGCTTTCAAATCTTTCGAACAACGGCGATTGAAACGCACCCACGGCATTGTCAATACCTCCTGGCAGATGGGGAAAATCGCGCAGTGGCAACATCCCTGGCTTATCGCCCTGCGCAATATCCTGTTCCGGATGATTCCCGAATCAGCCAATGAACGGCAATTGCGGAATTTGCTGGAAGTGGAATTTTAATGAAAAGGGTTTATAAGGTTTATGAGGGTTTATGAGGTTTATAAAGGGGTTGCTTGGTATGGAGGCGCTTTTCAAGATGAAATCGCCCCAACCCTTTTATAAACCTCATAAACCCTCATAAACCCATTTCATAAACCCTCCTTCTTCACCACACCACAAACTCCGTCCGCCGGTTTTGTGCACGACCTTCCTCGGTTTCGTTGGTGGCCACGGGCTGACTTTCTCCGAAGCCTTTGTATCGCAGACGCTCGGCTGCGATGCCTTTTTGCGCCAGATAATTGAACACCGATTTTGCCCGGTTTTCGGACAAAATCATGTTGCTGCGGCCGTCGCCGACGTAGTCGGTGTGGCCGCCGATCTGGATGCGCAGCGTCGGGTTTTCATTAAGTAAAGCCACCAGGCGGTCGAGTTCTGCTGCCGATTCGGGGCGCAGTTCCGCGGAGCCGGTTTCGAAAAACACGTTGCGGAGCACTACCGGTTTGCCGCCGTCGCTCACCAGGCTGCCGTCTTCGGCCAGCGCGGGGATGGGTTGCAGGGCAATGTCGAGCAGGAAAGGCTTGTCGAACGTGGCGGTTTGCAGCAGGTTGAAATTTTCGGAGTGGAAGAAGTACTTCTCCTTGCTCACGGCCAGGGCGTAGTCTTTTCCGGCCGGCAGGCAAGCCAAAAAGGTGCCGTCGGCTTTTGTCGTGACGTTCATAAAGGATTGTCCGGTAGCCAGGTCGACAAATTCTACTTTGGCCTGAACCGGCTTGCCCGTGGCGGCGTCGGTCACTTTGGCTTTGGCGTAGGTGACGGGTTGCGGGCGGGCGCTGGGCGGCATTTCGAAGGCATATATATCGTAGCTGCCTGAGCCGCCGCTTCTGTTGGCAGCAAAATAGGCCGTTCGACCATCGAGGCTGACCGTCAGGCCGCCTTCGCTGCCGCGGGTGTTGATCGGATAACCGATGTTTTCGGGCGTACCCCAGCTGCCGTTCGGCTGGCGCCGGGTAAGGAAAATATCCCGGTCGCCCATGCCTGGCAGCCCATCGGAGACGAAGTACAGCGTTTGTCCGTCCGGGTGAAAAAACGGCATGATCTCGTCGCCGGGAGTATTGATGCCCGCGCCGAAATTCTGCGGCGCGCTCCATTTGCCACCGCTTTGGCGGAGGGTGTACCAGAGGTCCATGCCGCCCTGGCCGCCGGGTCGGTTGCTGCTGAAAATCAGGGTTTTACCGTCGGCGGAGATGCTCGGCTGACTGTCCCAGGCGGGCGAATTGATCACGGCGCTGAACGGCACCGGTTTGGTCCAGCCGGTGCTTTTGAGTTGTGACCAGTACAGGTCGCAACCGCCCTGGGAGCCGTCGTTGCGGCGGTCGCAGGCGGTGAACACGAGCCAGCTGCCGTCGGGACTGAGCGCTTCTGCACCTTCGTTGAGGTAGGTGTTCACCTCCGTCATGGCTTCTGCCGTTTGCCATTGACCGTTTTGGCGGCGGCTGAGGTAAAAATTCTCGTCGCCGCGGTCGTTGCGGGTGAAGATCATCGTTTCGCCGTCGGCGGTCAGTACGGGCGGAAACTCGTCGGCAGGGGTATTGACGCCGTTGCCGACCGACACCGGATTGAACGGAACGGGATGTTTGACGGCTTCGGCGGCAAAACGGGCGTTGTCGCGCAGGCGGGTGGCGCGTTGCACGAGATCAGCGTTTTTGACGCCCGAAGCGAGAAAATTATCGAGGTGCGTAGAGGTTTCCGCGTATTTCTCCTGCTGCCATTCGGCGAGGGCGAGGTAGAAGGGCACGATGGGGTCGTAGTCGGCGGCCAGGCGCTGGGCGCGCTCGTAGCCTCGTTCGGCGTCGGCCCAGTGGCGGGCGTCGTAGTGGGCGTTGGCCCAGCCGATCTGTGCGTCGATGAAGGTGGAATCGATTTCCAGGGCGCGCTCGAATTCGCGGATGGCGCGGGCCTGCTCGCCTGCCTGGAGCGCCAGGTCGCCGGCTTTATAGGCGTCGAGGGCTTTGGGGGAGGCGGTTTTTTTGGTCGTGTATTTTTGGGAAAAAACGGCGGAGCTGGCGATCAAAACAAGCGCCAGGGAGAGGAATAAATGGCGGATGGGCATGGATTCTTATTTTTTGGAAGAAACGAAGCTGTTCACCGCAGATTGTTGCGGCGAAACGATTTGCCTTTTTTCTAACAGAAAATAACGCCGGTTTAGCGCAGCTGAACGTGCAAATGATCGTCGTGGCGCACGGCCTGGCAGCCGTGAAAGCGGATTTTATCCAAATCCTGCAAGCCCAGTCGCTTTTTCAGATAAGGCTCGATAAACGCTTTACCGATGGCCGGATGTTCGCAGAAAAGTTTTGTCATGGCACGGGTGCGGGTTTCGTCCAGAACGAAGTCTTTTTTGCGGGTTTGCGGCACGAACTGCTCCATGTAGCCGTATTGCCAATAGCCCTTTTGCGCGCAAATTTCAGCGGTTCGTTCTTCTCCGGGCCCCGGATCGACAAAAACGCCGTAGCCGATAGCCGACGGTGTGCCGGTCGCCGGCCCGCCGGTTCGGGCATTTTTCCAAAAGAAGGCGAGGTCCAGTTTTTTCCCGTCGTTGTGGCTCAGGTGCGGGACGAGCGGATACCCGTCCCAGAACGGATGCCCCGCGTCCAGGTAAAGCAGGACGGTGCCAGGGTAGTCTGCTGCGAGGTGGTCGGCTACTTCGAAGGCGGCTTTTCGAAGGGCCGGCCGCACGTAGTGCCGGCTCAGGAAACAGGTCAGATAATTGTGTGGCCGCAGGTTCGGGCTGCTGAAAGGCATGGGGACGCGACCGTTCAGCCTTGCCAAAGCTGGCAGCACGAGAAAGGTAACGGCTGTGTAAAACAGGACAAATACGCCGGTCCTGCACAGCCCACGCAGCCAAAAACGCGGCACGTGACGGGCTGTTTTGGGCAAAAACAACAAAGCCAGCAAGTAGATCAAACCGCCAACCTGGGTCAATAAGGTGAGCACCGAGGCAACCAGCGCATGGGCCACAACGAGCAGCACTTTTTGTGCAATCTTCATGTTTTCAGGGATTTATACTGTGAAAAACCCCTTTGAAAATTCCAGCAAATCCTCTTCCGCCCAGGGCGCGCTCATCAACTGAACGCCCACCGGCATGCCGTTTTCAGGATGTTTCCCGATGGGCAAAGCCAGCGCCGGCACACCCGCCAGGTTGGCCAGCACCGTGAAAATATCGGACAAATATTCGGCAACCGGGTCGTCCTCTTTTTCGCCGAAACGCCAGGCCACCGTCGGCGCCACAGGCATCAGGATAAAGTCGTAGTGGGCCAAAACCGCCAGAATGCGGTCGCGGATCAGGCGGCGGGCCTGCTGGGCTTTGCCGTAATAAGCGTCGTAGTAGCCGCTGCTGAGCACGAAGGTGCCGAGCAAAATGCGGCGTTTGACCTCTTCGCCAAAGCCTTCGCTGCGACTGAGCAGGTAGGTTTCTTCAAAATTGCCCGCCTTCGGGCTGCGGTAGCCGTAACGGATGCCGTCGAAACGCGCCAGATTGCTGGATGCCTCGGCGGTCGTGAGCACGTAGTAGGTGGGGATCAGGTATTCCAGCAGATCAAATGTGACCGGCTCGACGCTGTGCCCGGCTTCGCGCAGCTGGTCCATGAAACGCAGGGTCATGGAGCGGACGCCATCTTCAACACCTTCATTTTCAAGGACTTCCGGGAAATAAGCGATTCTTCTGGCGCCTTTTTTGCCTGCCTGCTGCGGGCTTTCAGCTTGCACGGCCGTGGCGTCAAATTCGTCCGGACCGGCCATGACGGCCAAAAACGCAGCGATGTCGGCGGGGTGCCTGGCCAATACGCCAATCTGGTCGAACGAGGAGCCGTAAGCGATCAGCCCGTGCCGCGAAATTTTCCCATAGGTCGGTTTGAAGCCCCAGATACCGCAAAAACCCGCGGGCTGGCGCACCGAGCCGCCCGTATCGCTGCCCAGCGCGACCAGGCAGCCATCGGTCTGAACGGCCACGGCAGCGCCGCCGGATGAGCCGCCGGGTATTCTTTCCGGGTCGGCGGCGTTGCGCACGGGGCCGTAAGCGGAGTTTTCGTTCGAGGAGCCCATGCCGAATTCGTCGCAATTCGTGCGGCCGATCAGGATCGCGTCTTCGGCCAGGATGCGATCCACGGCTGTGGCGGAATACAGGGAGTTGAACCCTTCGAGGATTCGGGAGCCCGCGCTGGCGCCATGGCCGGCGTAGCAAATATTGTCCTTGATGCTCACCACGGCGCCGAACAGGCGGCCCAGGCTGTCGGGCGATTGGGCCAGCCGGGCGTCGAGGCCTTCGGCCCGGGCCAGCGCTTCTTCGGCCCACACTTCCACAAAGGCGTTGAGCGAGCGGTTTTTTTCGATTTGGGATAAATGGTATTCCACCTCGGCGCGGCAGCTCGTTTGGCCGGCGCGCAGCGCGGATTGTAGTTCGGCTAGTGTCTGAAAAGGCGGCATTTTTGAAAAATCAGCGGCAAAGGGCCCACAAAAGTAGCCGCCGAAACAAGAAACCGGGCGATAAACAAAAAATCCGTGCCCTATCCGTGCTGCTGGCATCCGTGTCATCCGTGTGCCTTTCTTTAAAAGAACACAGATGACACGGATGCCAGCAACACGGATTAGACACGGATTTTAAAATAAGGCCGTTGGAAACTTGCCTTTTATTGATCGCGGAAATTATCGGGTGAGGCGAAGTTTCCGGAATCCTTTTACTGCGGCGACGATGCCTGCAGCGCTGACGGCTATACCGACCAGCAAAACCAGCATTTCAAAGACGTTCATGATTTGGGTTGTGGGTGATAATGGTTAAAAATCAATTGTTTATGCCTGCCGCCTTATACCGGTCGACGTTGTTTTTGATCGGCGGAACGGTTTTCAGGTAGGCGAAAATGGCGGCGGTTTCCTGGTCGGTCAGGGCAGGGCGGGGTCCCATGGGGGCGGAAAGCATGCCACCGCGCGGGTTTTTGCCGAAGCGCACGGCGTCGATGAATTGCCGCTCCGTCATCCAGCCGATGCCCGTTTCCGGATCGGGGGTCAGGTTGGCGGTGCGTACAATTTCGCCTTCCATATTTTTCATTTCGCTGCCGCCTGCGTAGAAGCCGAAGCTGTTTTCGGGAATCTGGTCGTCTACTTTCAACAGGTCGCTGCTGTGGCAATGAAAACAGCCGAGCAGGTCGTTGGCGAGGTATCGGCCTTCTTCGACCTGGTTCGTCGTATCGGGCAACGGAATCGTCTTTTGGGGCAGCGGCGGCGCGCTGAACAGGGTATTGGCCAACACCCTGCACACCAGGTTGTAGTCGTTTTTGGGATATTCGCGCGGATCGGGAGCCACCGCAGGGTCGTCGGAGCGCAGCCAGGCGATGACTGCATACAGGTCATCATCGGCCACCCGTTCGAATTTGGGCATGAATGGCGGGGCCCAGCTGCCGTCTTTGCGCATGCCCGTACGCAGGAAATAGTACAGTTCGCCGTCGGTCCAGGCACCGATTCCGTGCACGGAATCTTTGGTGATGTTGTACGTCACGACCTTGCCGAACATGGGGGGCAATTCTTTCATTTCCATACCGGTGAGGAGGCCCGTTTCGCGGTTCATATGGCATTCCTTGCACAACAAAGCGCCGATTTTAGCGCCTTGCGCCACACTCATGCTGTCGCGCGGTACGCTCAGCGTGGCAAGATGCGCGGGCACGCCGGGCTCAAAACTCGGAATGCCTTTGATCTGGAAATAGGCAGCGGTACCTGCGATCAGCAGTACAGTTCCCCCGAGCGCATAACCCAGGAATTTCAGGACACGTTTCATCTGGACAAGTAGTTTTTGTGAAAAAAAGTACTGTACCAGACACTGGGGGAGGAGAAGAGGTTACTGCGAATGATTCGAATGTTTCGATTGACCGATTGATTCGATTATTCACCATCGCGTAGAATCGAATCAATCGGTCAATCGAATCAATCAAACAATCAAATCATTCCTTCGGCTTGTACCGCTGCACCGGATGGTTCATGGGCGGCACGGTTTGCAGGTAAGCCCAGACGGAGCTGATCTCCTTGTCTGTCAGGGTAGTATGCGGAAACATGGGATAGTACAGCGGCCCGCCTCTCGGGTTTTTGCCGTTTTTCACGGCCTCGTAAAACTGCTCGTAGGACCAGTTGCCGATGCCGGTTTCCTTGTCCATGGTGATGTTGGCCGAAGGCACCAGTTCGCCTTCCAGGTTGAGCATGGGATTGCCGCCGCCGTAGAAGCCGAGGCTTTTTTCCGGGTGCAATACGTCCATTTTGGTAAAATCGGCGGAGTGGCAGGCGTAGCAGGCGCAGAGGCTGTTGGCCACGTATTCGCCGAAGGCGAGGGTGTTGCTGGTGTCGGGGATCACGATGGTGTGGTCGGGGAGCGGCGGCGGCGTGAAGGCGACATTGGCGAGGAATTTTACGAGGAAATTCCACTTGTTGGGCGGCAATTCACGCGGGTCGGCTGCCAGGGCAGGGTCGTCGGAGCGCAGCCAGGAGATGATGGAAAGCAGGTCTTCATCGGCGGTGAGCGGGAATTTGGGCATAAAAGGCGGCGCCCAGCTGCCGTCCTTGCGGATGCCGGTGCGCAGGAAGTAGAAAATTTCGCCGTCCGTCCAGGCGCCAATGCCGTGAACCGGATCGTGCGTGATGTTGAGCGAATGCGCCGGGGCGAGGTTGGCGGGCATGTCCTTCATTTCCTGGCCGGTCAGTTTGCCGTCGGGGCCTTCGTGGCAGGCGTTGCACAGCAGCGTGGCGATTTTAGCCCCGCGGGCCACGTGCACGGAGTCGCGCGGCGCCTGCAGGGCTGCCATGGCGGGGGGAATTTCCGCCTTGTACTTCGGGATGCCCCGAATGCTGATGTAGGCTGCAAAAGCGCCGATGAGGATGGCGATGATGCCGAGAGCAATGCCGAGAATTTTTAACCATCGTTTCATTGGTTGTGTAAAGATTTTAGTGAAAAAAAGCAGTGGTAGGATCGAATTCCGCAGACCAGGCTTTAAAGGTTGGCTCCAAATGGAAGTACGAAAAGGCTCCACAAAAGTGGAAGCCTCTCATGCTCAGTGACCAGCCCACGTTTTGCTCATTTTTTGCTCAAATCTCCAAATGGGACGCTGAACGGCGATTTTTCCAGGATGAACGCCGGTTTTCCGCCCTCGAACCGCTTCAAAACTTTCAATTATTTTTGAAAAATTATATCATCAAAGATCATTTCTAAATAATTTAAATAATTGATTATCAGTGTTTTAGTGTATAATTTCAAGCCGCGCCCCGTCTTGTCATGAAACCGTGACCAATTTTTGTTTAACCTGAGCTTGTCTATTATTCCACAAACTCTTACCTTTGAGACAGCAAAAACAACACAAGGAGGTAAGCCATGACCATGATGGAATTTAATAGTAAACTCGGTGGACTGACGTCCCTGTTGCATTCCTTCGCCTACAACCTGACGAAGAACGTGGAGGATGCAAAGGACCTGTATCAGGAAACCGCTTTCCGGGCACTTTCAAACCGGGATAAATTTCAGCCTGACACGAATTTCAAGGCGTGGATGTTTACGATCATGAAAAACATCTTCATCAACAACTACCGCAAGAAAGTTAAGGCGAATACCATTCTCGATACCACCGACAACCAGTTCTACCTGAACTCCGGCAGCCACGCCACCGGCAACGCAGCGGAAGGGGGCATTCTGTTGAAAGAACTCAACACCATGATCTCCGACCTCGATTCCAGCATCCGCGTTCCTTTTATGATGCATTTCGAAGGGTTCAAGTACCAGGAAATTGCCGACGAACTCGCATTGCCCTTGGGCACCGTGAAAAGCCGTATCTTTTTTGCTCGCAAAGAACTGAAAGAGAAGATTTTATCCAACTACGGATTTCACCCGAACTAAGAACTTCCCACACGCTTTCAATTGGAAATCCCAAGCCGCCGAACTTCTTCGGCGGCTTTTTTTATTGCTTCGGCGGTGTCTCACAAACTTTTGGTCCTTCCCCCGTCCACCGGCAGATTCACGCCGTTGATGTACGAAGCCGCCGGACTGGCCAGAAAGGCCACCGCGGCAGCGATCTCGGCCGGGTCGGCAAAACGCCGCAGCGGCACGTGCTGCTTGAACTGTTCAGCAATCACTTCGGGCGACTGCGCGCCGGAAGCGGCGCGTTTGCCAATGATCTCGTCCAGACGGCCCGTGGCTGTATAGCCGGGCAGGACGTTGTTGACCGTGATGCCCCAACGGCCTACTTCATTGGCCCATGTTTTGGCCCAGGCCGCCACGGCCCAGCGTGTGGTATTCGACACCCCGAGGCCGTCGAGGGGCTCCTTCACCGAAGTGCTGATGACGTTGATGATGCGCCCGTAGCCCGCCGTTTTCATGCCAGGCAAAACCGCCTGCGCAAGCAATTGGTTGCAAATCAGGTGGTTGTGATATGCTTCCAGAAAATTTTTGGGCAAAGCGTCGATGATGGGCCCGCCTGGGGGGCCTCCGGTGTTGTTCACCAGCACATGAATACTATGCGCTTCGAGCACGGCGCCGACGCGCGACATGAGTAGCTGGCTGTCGGCATAATCGGCTACTACGTAGTCGTGCTGCTGGCCTTGCGAAGTGTCGAGCGCGTGCAGGGTTTCGATCAGGGTACTTTCAGTGCGCGCCAGCACGAAGACATTGGCGCCGAGGGCTGCCAGTTCGATGGCCACCGCGCGGCCGATACCGGCCGAAGCGCCCCCGACCAGGGCGTTTTTGTTGAGCAGGGAGAGGTTCATTGCGACGGTTGATTTCCAGAAATATGACTGAATGGATGCTATGCCAAATGCTGCCGGCGCTGCGCTCCGGGGGCGAAAAGTATAAAAATAGCAGGTTTCGAGGGGTAGTGCAGGGAAGGCAACGCGGCATTGGGAAAACCGCCGGCCTAGGGAATAATTTGCCCAAACGGGGAAATTCGCCCAGGCGGCATGGTTTTTTGGACCACACCCTTATCTCAGCAAAACGTCAAACCAACTTCTTTTTATGAACCGTGTCCTCGCAGTTGTACTCGTATTGGCGGGAATCGCCCTCGGCATTTTGGGTTTTCAAAAAATGAACAACAGCAAAACCGGGATTGAAATTGGCAACGTGGAAATTTCCGCCAAAAGCGAGAAAAAGTCCAATGCAGCCATCGTTTATCTGGCGCTCGGCGCCTTTTGTCTCGTCGGCGGCGTTGTGATGCTGCGGCAGAAAAATACCTGATTACGCTTATTGATAACACGCTTTGAGCCCTGTGAACGTCCGTCGTTCACGGGGTTTTATTTTTCCGGAAATGAGCGATTTCCTGCGAAAAATCCAGCAACGGTTCCGCTGCGCTCAATTCGGCAATTGCCGTCAGTTGCCGTTCGGAAAACTCCTGGTGCTCCGCCGACTGCTGACGGAAGGGGCGGTGTTGCACGGCTGCCCGGATTCGCTCGATTCTAGCCAGGAGGGCTTTTGTTTTGGCGGTGAAAAAAACATCGCCAAATACTTCCCAGATATACCTTTCTGCAAGTTCGCTGGGGTGGGTCAGGTCGGGTTGGTAAAAGCGGTAATCGCGCAGGTCGTCGAGCAAAAGTTCGTAAGCCGGGAAATACACGACATTCGGCAGCCGGGCGCAGAGCTCGGCGCAGGCCAGCACCAGCACGGCCTTGCTGCGCTGGTTGGCCACGGGGCCGTTGCGCAGGTGGCGGATCGGGCTGACGGTGAGAATAACCTGCATGTCGGGCACTTGGGCGGTTAATTTTTGTAAGGATATTTCAAGAGCGCTTACGGTTTCGTCCACGCCGAGCCGCCGTTCAACGAACAGGGCTGCCGGCGCTTTGTGGCAATTGGCCACCACTTCGGCCGTTTCCCGGAGGACAAAAACCTCCGCTGTTCCGAGCGTAAGCAGCAGGCGGTTGGTATTTTTCAAAAAAGCGGCAGCGGCGTGGTAAGCGGTGTTCAGCCGGTCCAGCGTCGCGTCGCGGTCGGTGCCCGACCAGCTGCCGTGGTGCATCCAGCTGTGCCAGAGGCCGGCGTGCTGCACGAGATCTTCGGCCTGGAAGGGCCGGCCGGCGGCCAGCAGGCGGTCCAGGCTGCGCGCCATCGACACCGGATTGTACACGATCCCGAAGGGATTGACCATGGCCTGAAATTTCATGTCGAGCAGGCGCTGACCGATATTTTCGGTAAAACACGAACCAAGCAACAGCAGCCGGTCGGCGTGCGAGAGCCCGAAATCGGGTTTTTCCGGGGTGAATGTGCTGCGAAAGGTTTCCATGCCCGCAAACTTGCTACTTTTACCGCTCTTTTCACTACGCGCCGCCCGGCATGAGTTTTTTCGAGCGACTTTTCAACAGTATTTCCGGACAAAAAACCGCGCAACCCGACATCGTTTTCGGGCGGTACACCGATGCATATAAAAACGCGGAGCAGCTGGCGGCCTGGGAGCGCTCGCTGCTGCTGTTCGACGAGGGCAAATCACTGGATGCCTACCGCGAATTTCTTCGCTACCTGCGCGACGAGGCGGCCGACAATGTCCGCTGGAAAGATGGCGTCGAGCTGCTGCACTTCGAATTCTGGCAGGGCTCGCGGCACATCACCGGCTTCGCCAATGCCGAAAAATTGCAGGCAGAAAGCAAAATCGCCCGTGCCGACGACCTCAACGTGGGTTTTCTCCGCCGCCTCATGGAAGCCAATTTCGCCCTGAAATTCAGCCGCTTCGCTCTCGCGCCCGACAATGCGCTGGCCATCGTGTTCGATACCTCCACGCAGGACGGCTCTCCACTCAAACTCCAGCAGGCCTTGCGTGAACTGGCCGTTCACGCCGATAAACAGGACGATCTGCTGCTCCACGAATTCCAGACCCTTCAGGCGATCGAATCCTCCGTGGAGGAAATCCCTGAAGCGGAAAAGCAGGTCAAATACGACTACTTCCGAAGCCAGGTCGAAGCCGCTTTCGCCATTTTCGACCGCGCCAAACCCGACCCGAACCAATACCCCGGCGGCTATGCCTATCTGCTGCTGTCGATGGCTTTCCGGCTCGACTACCTCGTTCATCCGGAAGGGTTTATGATGGATGCGCTGGAAAAAATGCACGGCGCTTATTTTGCCAAAGACGAGCGTACGCCGCAGCGCAAAGTGCTCGGATTGCGGCAGGATTTTCAAAAGTTGCTCGACCGGCCACGGGAAGAAATGTTCCGCGAACTGTACCGCACGCGCAGCACTTTCGGCATCAACCAGGCGGTGAACCACGACCGCATCGTGGCGCTCATCGACGGCGAACTGCCGAATATGGAGTGGCACCTGCAGCAAAATCACCCGGAGCTGGCCCTGGCTGTGCCGCAGTACGTGGCGGGATATACCATGTTTCACTACGCGCCGCCGCCGCCCGACCGGGATTTTTTGCACCTCTTTTTTGAAATCACGGAGCAGGGTTTTTTCCGCAAACTCGGTTTTCAACTCGATTTGCTGGGGCCCGATGGTTTGCCCGAACGCCGCGCAGTTACTGCTGCCATTAAAAAACTGGCCGACCAGCACCGCGCCAAATTCCCCAAGCTCAAACCGAACCTTGACCCGCTCAATTTCAGCTCCAAGCCGCTGTTTGCCAAAACATTCCTGGAAATGATCCGCGGTTTCGACCTGAGCATATAAAATCATCAGAACCTTGTAAATTCCTTCCCCATCCCGAAATCCTGTTCAGACCACCATCGCATGAACGACTTTGTTGATACCTATCGGGACGTCATTGTCCAGATCGCGACACCCAACAGCACGGGCACCGGTTTTTTTCTCAAAACACCCGGGCTGATCGTGACCAACCACCACGTGGTGGAAGGCAACCGGGTCGTCATTGTCGAAGGCGCGCGTTTTAAAAAACAACTGGCCCGCGTACGTTACGCCGACCGAAAATACGATCTGGCTTTCCTCGAAAGCCCGCATGACCACGGCGCCGATTTGCCCGAAGTACGACTCGGCGTAGGCAAAACCTTGCGCGAACGGGATCCCGTGACCGCCCTGGGACACCCCTTCGGGCTCAAATTTTCGGTCAAAACGGGCATCGTCTCCGGTGCCCGGGAGGTGTTGAACAACATCCCTTACCTCCACATCGATGCCGCCCTGAATCCCGGCAATTCCGGCGGCCCGCTCGTCGACAACGATGGCGAAATCGTGGGTGTGAACACCTTCGTCATCCGCGATGGCGACAACATCGGCTTCTCGTTGCCGGTCGGCTTCCTGTCCGAATCCATCGAGGAATACCTGCGCCTGGGCTCCGAAAACGCCTGCCGCTGTACGGGTTGCGGCAATGTGGTGACTGAGAAAACGGTTGAAAACCAGCATTGTACGTTCTGCGGACACCGGGTCGAATTACCCTCCAGCGTGGAGGAATACACCCCTGCCGGCGTGCCGCGTACCATCGAAGCCATTATTGCGCGTACCGGCCACGACGTGGCGCTGAGCCGTTGCGGCCCCAATGCCTGGGAAATCCGGCAGGGCAGCGCGCGCATCAATATCGCCTACCACGAGCGCTCGGGCCTCATGACGGCCGATGCCATCCTCTGCGAATTGCCCAAGGCCAATATCAAGCAGTTGTACGAGTATCTGCTGCGCGAAAACTACGCCCACGAAGGGCTCACGTTCAGCGTGCACGAGCAGGATATCGTACTGTCGCTGCTGATCTATGACCGCTATTTGAACGAAGACAGCGGACTCCGGCTCCTGCAAACCATTTTTGAAAAAGCGGATCATTACGATAACATCCTCGTGGAGCAGTACGGCGCGAGCTGGAAAGCGGAGGATTAGGGCGTGGTTCACGCATTTGTTTCACGCAGACGTACGCTAAATGCCTGCGTGAAGTTTTTCTGCGAACGTCTGCGGAAAGGTCTGCGAACGTCTGCGTGAAACATCTGCGGACATCTGCGTGAAATAAACATCCAACTATTATGAAGACAAAACTCCTCCTTTTCCTCGTCCTGGCCGCCCTGGCCTCCTGCACCCAAACCGATAAAAACAGCGTTTCACAAGCCGAAACGGCCAAAAAAATTGCCGGCCAGTACCAGGGCCTTACCCCTTGCGCCGATTGTGAAGGCATCGAGTACCTGCTTACGCTCAACGCCGATTTCAGCTACCTGGGCGCCATGGTGTACCGCGGCAAAAACGCACCGCCTGTGGCGCTGAGCGGGAAGTGGTCGTTCAGCGCCGGCAATCGCATCAAGCTTGAAACTGCGCCCCCGGAAAGTGTGAGTCAATTGGAAATCGGTGAAAATCAACTTATTATGCTCGACCAGCAGGGCCAACGCATCACAGGCGATCTCGCCGATAGTTACATTTTGTGGAAAGAAGGATTTGCCCCCCAACCGGCTCCCGAAGGTGGCGACGATCCCTTCGCGGCAAAACGCGCCACGGGAATCGACTTTATCGGCACGGGTACCGAACCTTTCTGGGGACTCGAGCTGGACTTTGACAAAGCATTCCGCTTCGTGCCCGTGAGCGGCGACACGCTGAGCACACTGCCCGTGTTCGGTTTGGAGAAGAACGGGACACTGACCTACGATGCAAAAACAGAAGCGGGCCAACTTATTATCAGGATCAAAAAGGAACCTTGCTCCGACGGTATGAGCGACCGCGAGTACCAATATTCGGTCGTAGCCCTCGTAAATGGCGAAGAATACAAAGGCTGCGGCACCCTGCTGGCCGGTTCGCTGGGCAGCTACTGGACCCTGCAAACCTTAAACGGGACGGAGCCCGACGGTAAAATGTTCCTGCGTGGCCTGCCCACCCTCCAGATCGACGCTGCCGGCGGCAGATATTCAGGCAACGACGGTTGCAATATCCTCCGCGGCACCCTCAAAATCGAGGGGTCTAAAATCAAGATCAACCCCGGCATGTCGACGCGTATGGCCTGTCCCGGAGATGCCCCCAAACAATACATGGACGCCTTGCTCGCCGCCGATTCGTACCAACTAGAAGGCACGAAACTGACGCTGTTGAGCGGAGGGAAAGCGACGTTGGTGTACGGGTTGCGGTAGGGGTACCGACATAATTCATGCTTTTTCGGCCTGTCGCAGCGCCCCCCAGCGCCGGGTCCACATCCCCAGCGCCAAAACCAATGCAGCACTTTGAACTGCCCAATGCGTTGGTAAAATGCTGATCAACAGCGTATTGACCAGAGCCATCGTCGCCCAGTGCCCAACAAAATCCAGCTTTTTACCGGTAAAAAAAACGCCGGCGAGCAGCAGCCCGTGCATGACAAAGGTTGCCAGCAATACCGGCCCCGGCGCTGCAAACGAGCCTTCCAGCAGCAGCAGACTCCCGCCCATCGCGAGCCCGATGTACAACCAGCGATAAAAACGGTTCACATCGGGCGCGCAATCAAAACCACTCGCCGGCGGGCGGCTGCCGGCAATGACGCGGCGATTGTAGGTGATGATTTGGTAGAGTTGATACAGGGCTGCCCGGAAGGGGCGAAAACGAAACAAGGGTTTTAGCAGAGGAAAACGAGTACCGAGGATTTCAAACAAGGCATCCAGACCGTACAGCGTTTTTCCGGTGCGCAGGTCATGGAGCGGAATCTCATGCCGGGCGCGGTTGAGATCGAGTTGTTGGAGCAGTTCGGGCGAAGCTTCGGCAAATCCGCTGCGGTTTTTTAACAACCCGAAACGGACAAAACCAGCCGTATAAGCCTTGCAAAGCGGGCAAACGTCGTCGTAAACAATGACTTTGTTTTCAAGTGCGGACATGTTGGGCAGTGTTTCCAAATGAAACGGCGTACTTCTTTTTTAGTTTTCAAAAAATATTGAAAATTTTAAAAACAATCTATCTTCCTGTATACTCTAAAAAGAAAAAGGCCATAAAGTTTTGACAACCAAAACTTTATGGCCTTTTCGGCACTTTCGTGTTTGCGAAACCGGCAAAGTTTCCCGGCGCGTGTTTTTACTGTTTTCCTTCAAAAAACACCTTCCCGATCCGGACGCTGCCGTTGGCCATACGGGCTTCGAGCAGATAAAGTCCGTTGGGCAGGCCCTGGCGGAGCACCGTCAGGCCGGGCGCTTGACCGGCATACTGGCGAATCACGCGGCCATAAGGATCGAGCAAACGGATTTGCGCCGAGCCGTCCAGCGAAATAAAGACATTTTCATTAGCCGGATTGGGCCAAACCGTGAGGATTTCCGCTTGCGAATGAGGTTCAGATGCGCCGCTGCTGACATCCAGGAAATCGATGGCGATCGTGTGCCAAACGGTATTGGTCAGCACCACCGGGTTGATGTCGAAATAGATACCCGCCCGGTTTTCGAGGATGGAACCGATGGGATTGTCCCGTTTTTGTGCGATGTCGAATTGCACAAAACCGTGCGAGGCGGGCTCATTCACCGTCGAATCGGGCAGTTGGATGTTCGTGAACGTCACCGTCAGGATGCCGGCGCCTTCGAGTTGCCAGCTGTAATCGTGGCTGGCGGGGCCCATGCGCAAGGTAGTCGGGTCGAGCAGGGAAGAGAAGGTATCGCGCAGCACTACGGTGAAGGCCGTGTCGTTTCCGGTGTTCTGGAAATTGAGCTGATAGCTGAGCGGCGTATTGGGCTCGAGGTAATGCGCGTCGGAAAAGCCTTGCGGGAACACCAGCTTCTCGTTCGGGTCGAAGGAGGACACCACTTCGCGGCATTCGTAGTCGGTGAACGGACTACCGTCTTCGTTCGAAAACTGGAGCAGGAGGCTGGAGTTGGTGTTGCCGTTGCAATTTTCAATACCCACGGATGGCGCCTGTGCAGCCGGGTGGCCGGGCTCTTGTTGGGCATTGAGCCGGAGGGCTTCGCCTTGGGCAAATACCACTTCCTGCTTATCGGCGCCGGGCTGGAATCCCGCGGGCAGTTGGCCCGTCCGCATGATCACCATATCGTCGATGATGACGTAATCGAGGGCTTCGGCGGTGGGCGCGTGGCCGGCGTTGTGCAGGGTAAAGCGCACCGAGTCGCCTTCGCACACGCCTTTGGCTTCGATTTGTGCGCCCGACCAGCCTGCACCGCTTGTCAGGCACGATGTGTCGGGGAAAATATGCGCTTCTACGCAGAGGCGGGCGCCGGCCAGTTCGGGGTCGCAATCCACCTGATACTGAATGGTGAAGTTGCCGCATTGGCCAACGGTCACGTCGTCGAGTTGTACAAAAATGGTATCGCCGCTGATCGTAAACGGCCGGGAAGCGCCGACCGGTGTCAGCGACGGATCGGAGACGAGCTGCACGCTGGCATCGGTAGCCGTCGCGCCGCCCACATTGCAATAATTCACGAACCAGGTGCTCGTAGAACAGGGGCGCACCAGGTTGGTGGCCAGGTTGACGTACAGCGTAGGGCATTCCACGATGGGCTGCGCCGTGAAATTCTGGATCACGACGTCGGGCGGATTCGGCACATTCACATTGACGGGGCCTTCGCAGATGTTCCACAGGGCCTGCGGGGTGATCACTTCCAGGCTGGTGGTTCCCGGCACCGGATCGAGGAACGTATAGTGCCCCTGTTGTGAGCCGGAGGCGTACAGGGTATCCCCGTTGCTGTCGACGGCTTTGACAACCATACCGGGAATGCCGGTTGTGGCGAGGTCGGGCAGGCAATTGTTGTCGGTATCGAGGCTGATTTGCCCCTGGATGGCGTCGATGTCGTTGGTACAGGCAGTGGGCGCAATTTGCACCATGGTCAGGCATTCATTGAAAACGGGTATCCCATCGAGGTCGGTGGAGAAGGTGCCGTCGG
>JBGAJY010000042.1:0-31073 GCA_044224705.1 Saprospiraceae bacterium | reverse complement strand
CTGAGCCCAATTGTAAAGCAGGAGCAACCCTACCCTTTTCCTTCATGTGCCCTTCATGTGTCCTTCATGTGGTCAAAAAATCCGTGGTAAAAAAAATCAGTGGTCAAAGCCCAGAATTCAGAAAAGCCAGAATATTCCGCTCAATCCTGCCCTGCGGATCCTCCGACTCGTCTTTTTGAAACGACAGTCCCGTCACTTTTTCGTACAGTTCGATGTACCGTGTGGTGATTTCCTCCACAAAAGCGTCGGGCATCACGGGCATGGTTTGGCCTTCCTTGCCCTGAAAACCATTGGCCATGAGCCATTCGCGCACGAATTCCTTGCTGAGCTGGCGTTGGTGTTCGCCGCGGGCCTGGCGTTCGGCGTATCCATCGGCGTAGAAATAGCGCGAGCTGTCGGGGGTGTGGATTTCGTCCATCAGGACAATTTCGCCGTTGAGCAGACCGAATTCGTATTTGGTATCCACGAGGATCAGGCCCTGACGGGCGGCCATTTCGGTGCCGCGCTGGAAGAGTGCGCGGGTGAAAGCCTCCATTTTTTCATAAATATCAGGAGCCACGATACCCTTGGCAAGGATGTCTTCGCGGGAAATATCCTCGTCATGGCCGGCATCGGCTTTGGTGGTGGGCGTGATGATGGGCTCGGGGAACGGGTCGTTTTCGCGCATGCCTTCGGGCAGGATAACGCCGCAGAGCATCCGTCCGCCGGCGGTGTAGGTGCGGGCCGCATGCCCTGCGAGGTAGCCCCGGATAACCATTTCAACGCGCACCGGCTCGCAACGCCGGCCGATGGCGACATTGGGGTCGGGTGCGGCGATGAGCCAGTTGGGGCAGATGTCTTCGGTGGCTTTGAGGAAATAGGCGGCGATCTGGTTCAGCACGGCGCCTTTGTGCGGAATGGGTCGCGGCAGTACGTGGTCGAAAGCGGAGATGCGGTCGCTGGCCACCATCACGAGCAGGTCGCCGAGGGTGTACACGTCGCGGACTTTGCCGCGGTAAAAGGCCGTTTGGCCGGGTAGTTGAAAATTTGTTTCGCGGATAGCTGGCATGGTGGGTGCGGTGAATGCAGCGCAAAGGTCGGATGCCCGGATGAAAAATTCTCCCTTCCTCCAATCCCCGCCTCCTCAAATCCTCAAATCCTCAAATCCTCAAATTTTAACTTTGCCGCGATCTTTTTGTTACGCAGCCATGTTTGCCCTTCTCGATCGAATCCGACAAGTTCCGACGCGTTTGCTCGTCATTTTCTGCCTGCTGCTGGCCGTTCCGGCGTTTTTGATCAATATCCATTTGATCGCTTTTATCGGCGATGAAGCCATTCGGGCGTTGGTGGCGCTGGAGATGAAATTGTCGGGCAATTACGTCGCGACAACCATGCACGGCGCGCCCTACATCAACAAACCGCCCTTGTTCAACTGGTTGCTGGTGTTGGCCGGCGAGCTCTGGGGCGGCTTTGGCGAATGGCCGTCGCGGCTCACGACCGTGTTTTTTCTGGGCGTGTTCGGCGTCACCGTGTACCGTTTTGTGCGACCGCATTTCGGAAAGGAATTTGCGTTGCTGTCGGCCTTTCTGACCATCACCAGCGGCCGGTTTCTGATTTACGACTCCATGCTGGGGCTGATCGACACGACGTTTTCCTGGGTCACCTACCTGCAGTTCATGTGCATTTACTGGTTTGGAAAACGGGGGCGCTGGCTGGGTTTGTTTTTATCGACCTATGCCCTGACGGCCGCCGGTTTTATGCTCAAAGGCTTGCCGGCTTTTGTATTTCAGGCCCTCTCGGTATCGGCGGGGCTCTGGGTGCTGGGGCAATGGCGACGGCTTTTTTCCTGGCAACACGTAGCAGGCGGCGCTTTGCTCTCGGCCTTGCTGGGCGCCTATCTGCTGGTGTACGCGCAATACCGCCCCCTGGAAATTCTGCTGCCCAATCTGCTGAACGAATCGGTGAAACGAACGGTCGTGGAGTATGGCTGGGGGCGTTTTTTCAAACACCTGTTCAAATTCCCCTTCGAGTGGATTTATCACTTTTTGCCTTTTTCAGCGGCGTTCCTGTGTTGGTTCGACCGGGGCATCTGGAAACGACTGCGGGAAAATGAATTCGTGTTTTTCAACCTGGTCATCTTCTTCGTCAACCTGCCGGTGTACTGGACCTCGGTACACGTGGAGGCGCGTTACCTGTTGATGTTTATCCCCTTGTTCACGGTCATCAATTTGTACCTGCTGAACGAGGACCGCACCGCCGGACGCTGGACCTACCGGACCATTTATGCTGTTTTCGGAATAGCGCTCGCTGCTGCCGCTTTGGGTATTGCCGCCACGCCATTCATTCCCCGACTGGCGGGCGTGCCGAATCTTACACTCATCGCAACCGGTTTGTCGCTGCTGGCCACCCTCATTGCATTGATGTATCTCCACGATAAGAACCGCTACCTCTGGTGGTTTGTCGCGGGCCTGCTGGTCTTCAGGCTGACTTTTGACCTCGTCATTTTGCCCATTCGTGCCAGGGAGTCGTTCACCACCACCCTTCGCGAAGAGACTTACCGGCTGGCCGACAAATACAAGGACCGCCAGTGGTGGCTCTACGGCCGTTCCGACATCCGGGAACCGACATCGTTTTATTTCACCAACCGGGCGGGCCGGATTATCCAGCGCGACTACAACATCAGCCACCCGAACGCATTGTACCTGGTGAATCCGGTGATGTACCCGCAATTCCCGGGGCAGTTGATGGATACCTTGCAGACGGATTATCCGGAGGTGGTGCTTTACCTGTATGAGATTCCGGAGAAGCGGTAGATCGTGGTATTTGAAAGACGATTGACCACTGGTACAGGCCCCACCCCCAACCCCTCCGGGGAGGGGTTGGGGCCTGTACCAGTGGTCAATCGTCTTTCAAAACATTTTTTCTCCTATTGAACCACTCCACAAACTGCGCAACGCCTTCGTCCAGCGACACTTCGGGCTGGTAGCCACACCATTCGGCGGCTTTTCGGATGTCGGCGTGGGTTTGTTCCACATCGCCGGGTTGTTTTTCCAGGAAATTGATTTTCAGCGGCTTGCCTAATTTTTTCTCCAAAGCCCGCACCATATCGAGCAGGGTGACCGGCGAACCGTTGCCCAGGTTGAAAATTTCGTAGCCCCATTTCGGCACTGCCAGAAGGCGAACGATTCCATCTACGATATCGGTCACAAATGTGTAGTCTCGGCGGCTGCTTCCATCGCCATAGAGCGGGATCGGCTGATCCGCCAGGGCCAGTTCTGTGAACTTACGGATGGCCAGATCGGGGCGTTGCCGCGGACCATAAACGGTAAAAAACCGTACACAGGCCACATCCAGCCCGTGCAGGTGATGCCAGCTGTGGGCGAGCAACTCGCCTGCGCATTTGGAAGCCGCATAGGGGGAAATGGGGCGGCTCACGTCGTCGGTTTCGGCAAAAGGTATTTTGGTCTGGTTGCCGTACACGGAGGAAGAAGAAGCGAACATCAGGCGCTTCACTCCGTTGCGCTGCATGGCTTCGAGCAGCGTGAGGGTACCACGGACGTTGACGTCAAAATACGCTTCGGGCTCGGCGATGGAAGGACGCACACCCGCTTTCGCGGCGAGGTGCACCACGGCGTCGATGCGATGATGTTGGAAAATTTTTTCCAACAATGCGCTGTCGCGCAGATCCCCCTGCAAGAAAGCAAAGCGTTCGTTTTCAGCCAATAAGGATACGTTCTCCCATTTCAGCGCCTCGTCGTAAAAGGGATCGAAATTGTCCAGGGCCACCACTTCCCCACCCTCGGAGAGCAGGCGTTCGATCAAATGAGAGCCGATAAACCCGGCGCCGCCGGTAACCAGGTATTTCATATCGTGGGTCAAACCGCGTCGCCGCGGGTGTCGGTTTGAAACGAAATTTTATGAAAACTAAACCACATGCCGCCCATCGACACGAGCGTCGACAGAAGGTAAAACAAAAACGCCACTGCAACAGATCGTTCCGCCTCGAGGTTCAGCATTTTTGCGCCCCAGAGGAAAGTCAGTTCGCGCGCTCCCGTGCCGCCAATGGTCAGGGGCAACATAGCAGCCACCGACGACACCAGAAAAATGAGGGAATAACCCAGCCACGAAGCGCCTTCGCCCAAAGCCAGCAGCAAGCCCCAGGCGCAAACCAGTTGCGCCGCCTGTACCAGCAACGACTGCCCGCTGAGCCGCCAGAACAGCGCCGCACTACCGCCCGCCAGTTTCAAAAACATCCACCAGGAAACGGGGAGGCTCAACACAAGGCCCAGCAGCCAAAGCGGCCACCAGGGCTGCAATGGCGGCAGCAACCAGGCCAGCACAAGCGCCAGCTGACCCAAAGCCAGCATCCCCGAAAGACGGTCGTACAAGGTCAGGGAAAATAATGGCCGGAAAGGCTTGCCGTAGCCGTCCATGAGCAGTTTGATCTTGTAAGCGTCGCCGCTGACACCGCCGGGGAGCAGCAGGTTGTAATACATCCCGAGCCAGTAAAGTTCGAGGTTCTGGCGCTGCGCGAGATGTATGCCGCTGATTTTCAACAACTCCTGAAAACGAACGGCTGCAATGATTTTGGAAGCGACAAACCAAAACACGGCCCAGCCCAGCCACCCCAACTGCGCGCGTCGCAAGGTATCGGCCAACTGGCGTGGATCGATGGCCCGCACGACCAGCCAGATAATCAGCCCCGAAACGGCTAATTTCAGCAGGGTTTTCCAATTCATGGCGCAGCGGCGGAGGCGGATTCCGGTTCGTGGATGCGGCGGATTTTATAAGGCTTCTTCTCCTGAGATTCGTAGTAGGTGCGCACCTGCAACTCGGCCAGGATACCCAGCGCGATGAGTTGCAAACCCGCCATGAACAAGCCGCCGCCCACCATGAGCAAGGGCCGCCCCCAGATATCGTGGCCCATGATTTTTTCCACCAGCAGATAACCCAGGATCAGGCCTCCAACGAGCAGCGAGAGTACGCCCCAACCGCCGAAAAGCTGCATCGGCTTGTGGCGGAAGCGTTTGAGAAACAGGATCAGCAAGAGGTCGCTCAGCACGCGGATGGTCCGGTTGATGCCGTACTTGGATTTGCCGTGCTGGCGGGCGTGGTGCCGCACGGGCGTTTCGGACATGCGCGCGCCTTCGAGGTCGGCCAGCACGGGGATAAAACGGTGCAATTCGCCGTACAGACCCAGGCTTTTGGCCAGGTCGGCTCTAAACACTTTGAGGGTGCAGCCGTAATCGTGCAGGTAAACGCCCGAGGCCCGCCGGATGAGCCAGTTGGCGATGCGGCTGGGGATTTTCCGCAGCAGCGCGCCGTCCTGCCGTTTCTGGCGAACGCCGGCGAGCATATCGAGGCCGTCGCGTTCGGCGATGTCGAGCATGCGCAGGATATCGGACGGGTCGTTTTGCAGGTCGCCGTCGAGGGTCACGATCCATTCTCCCTGTGCGGCGGCGATCCCGGCGGCCAGGGCGGCGCTTTGTCCGTAGTTGCGGCGGAATTCGAGGATGCGCAGCCGCGGGTGCGCGCTGCGTTTCAGTTCGGCGAGCGTTTGGTCGGTGGAGCCGTCGTCGACGTAAAGGATCTCGTAATCCATTTGCCCCAACGCCGTTTCAATTTGCTCGAGCATGGGGCGAATATTGTCTTGTTCGTTGTATACGCAGACCACAACGGAGAGGCGGCAGGGCATTGATTTTCAGAAGTTTACGGGTGAGTAACTTGCCAACAACTGCAAAAACTGCTTTTCGGCGGCAAAGTTCAGGGAAGCGAGGAAAAAAACACGCAATTATCTGGTGAGTTTATAAAAGGTTGATGAGGGTTGATAAAAGGAGAAGGGTGCTTGTTGGTGTGATGCCTGGATGCTGGCGCGATGCTTGGCATCGCGCCAGCATCCTAAATTCAACCTTCTTCAATCGGAAATTCCTCCACCACCTTCTTATTGTAAGCCTTCCAGCCACCCCTGAAATCGCGCCCCGAAACGGCGATAAAATCGGCCATGCGGCGGGAGTTCAGTTGGTTCAGGAGCCACAGGGCGTCGCCGTCAAATTTGATGCAGTAGCCCGAGTAGAAGGTGGCGTCTTCCTGCTCGTGCAGGATGAAATTCGGCTCGCGGTTCATGGGCGAAAAAAGGATTTTTCGTCCGAAACTGGTCTCCAGGCCCTGCGAGCGGGCATAGGCGTACCAGGCGGGTTTGACCGGGCGGCCGTTGTCGCGGCGCTCGAGCTCGGGGCGCACGGCGCAGAGGTAGGCATAGGCCAGGGGAAAGTCGCGCCGCAGCGCGTCCTCGGGGATGAGGCGGGTTTTGCCCGCGTGTTTTTCGTAGGGAAAAAGCGCGTATTCGCGGATGGGTTCGGCGGCGCTTTTCAGGGTGGAAGCTTTGATCAGGGGTTTTAGAATGGCCTTTTCCAGTTTCACCCGGCCCTGCAATTTCGTAAGCGCCCAGACGTACTGGTCGTCCAGATTTTCCACCGGAAAAAAATAGGCGCGATCGCAAAGCGTCGTGATGCCCACGTGGATTCGGGCAATGTCTTTGAGGCGTTTGCCGGCTGCCGTGTCGCCGGCCCGGCTGCCGAGCTGCCAGAATTTTTTCCCTGTAATTTTTTCAAAATCAAGGGTTTGAAATGAAAATTCATTGGTGCTGGAAGCTTGTTCAAAGCGGAAGGTATCCCGGGCCTGTTTCCCAAAAACGGCGATGGCGCTGTACGTCGTCGCATTGCCGAACAGCTGGATGTCGCCGTAGTTGGTCAGCTGGATGAGGTTGCGGCGTTGGGCAAAAAACGCGCGCAGCGGCCGGGCCGTTTCGGTGTAAAAAAAAGTGTTGGGGGTGATGAATCCGCAGCGGCCAACGGTCGACAACAGGTGGTCGGCGAGCTCGTAAAACGCGATATAAATATCCGTCGACCCGCTTCGGCAAAAGCTGTAATGCTCCTGGATAAACCTGCGTTGCGTTGCTTCCAGGTGTTGAATGCGGATGTACGGCGGGTTGCCGACAATAAAGTCAAACTGCTGGTTTTCAGGGTTTTGAAGCAGGGCATCACGGCAGGAAAGGTTCCAGGAAACGGCGAGTCCTTTCGCTTGCACCAGCCGGTCGAGCCGCGCGCGGCAGGCTTCCAGCGCCGCCGGATCGGTGTCCCAGCCGTGCACGCAGGAGAGATTTTTCGTCAGGTCTTTTTCAGGCGACCAGTCGAGGATGCGCCGGACGGCGGCTTCGAGGAATTGCCCGTCGCCGCAGGCCGGGTCGAGTACGCTGCAGCCCAGCGCCGCCGGACTGTCGAATCCCGTGTCGTTCAGGATCTTATCCACCACGAAGGCCGGAGTGAACACCTGGCCGGTGAGTTTCTGGCGGTTATATTGACGGGAGAGGGAAGCCAAGAGCGATTTTTTACAAAGAACCGGAATTCAACGGCACTGGCCAAGAGATTGACGGATCGTCAACAGAGGGCAAATTCGAAACCAGCGATTTTTTTCAGCCCCCCCCTACGGGCAGGAGAGAACCGTATAAGTCACTGCCGGCCGCACCAGCAAGCCTTCGGTCGCGCCGCGCGAGAGGAAAAGGGCGTACACGGTCGAGCGGTCTTTGCCGCCATAGGAAAGCATAAAATCCGTCAGGGCATCACCGTCGAGGTCGCCGAACCAAAGCAGGCGCGGCAGTGCGGCATATTCGGAGGTTCGGAAAAGCGCCTGCGTCCGGGCGGTCTTTTTATCCCGCAACAGCACTTCCAGCATGGGCCCGTCCGGGCTTGCCACACGGCTACCTTCCAGGACCAGATCGGACAAAGGCAGTTCGCTGGAATGGATCGAAATCGGGCCGGACAACGAATCCCGCCGGCGCTCGAACAAGGGTTTGTCCACTTTTTGCCAGCGAAAAGGGCCTTCCGCCAGCGGCGTTTTGGATACAATCAGAAATTGCGCCGGCTCTTGGGCGCCCGAGCGGACTGCCACGCCATCGGCCTGCCCGCCGCGATGCGAATAAAAAACCGGCTTGACCCTTCGCAACATGCGGTGCAGGGAATCCGTGTGGGCAAACACCGCGTAAAAGTTGTAGTCCACCGAAGGATAAGCGTCAAACCAGCAATTGCCCCGATCCTCCATCAGCAGGTAATAATCCTCCTTCATTTCGAGGATGCCCGGCGCCAGGAAGGCGTTGAAGGCATAGCCGGATTTGCCGCGCCATCGGATTTCCTGCCAGAAACCGGGAATGGAATCGGGCGACCAGGCCATTTCCAGCCTGTTGTTCGGCGTGGAATCGGATCGTGACGGCACCACGCTCCGGACTGTCTCCGCAAAGGGGATCGTGGCGACCACCTTGTCCCGAAACGACGGCCCGCTCCGCAATTTCAAGCCGCGCAAATCGATGACCACCGACCGTTGCGGCCGGCCGGTTTTGGCGGGAGGGTAATAAACGGCGAAATCAGCCGGCGATTGGCCCCAGGTGAAGCAGCAAAACAAACAGGCAGCCCAGGTCAGGTGAATTTTGGACAGGTTCGATTGGTTGTTCATTCCCCGTGCGCTAAAATTTTATGCCAAGGCGCGAACTCTTTGCGTCTTCGCGCCTTGGCGGTGAAAATTTGAACCCCTACCGCAACACCGTCACCTCTCCGTAAATCGGCTTCAATTCCCCCTGGCAATCCAGTTCCAGCAGCCACACATACGTGTCCACCGGCGCCGGTATGCCGTCGATATTGCCGTCCCAGGCAGCCAGAGGGCCGGTCTGGTCATACACTTTATTTCCCCAGCGGTCGAACACGCGCAGGCGGCGTACCACCGGACCGCTTTCTACCGGCGCAGGGCGGAACACGTCGTTCACGCCGTCGTGGTCGGGCGTGATGGCGTTCGGGATTTTCAGTTCGGCAGGGTTGCAGGGCGGCGCGAAGCGGAGGTACACCGTCCATTCGCCCATGCAGCCGTCGGCGGTAGTGACGGTGAGCACATATGCCGTGATCGAATCCGGCGGCGTGGCGACCGGGTTCTGGCAGGCGGTACAGCTGAGGCCCGTCGGCGGCGACCAGGAATAGCTCGCAAACCCGTCGGGGCCCTGCAGTTGCACCGAAGCGCCGGAGATCAGCACAATCGTATCCGAAGCGTTCAGGCTGGGCACCGGCAGGTCGCTCACGACAACGCAGTGCGTGCTGTCGCAGCCGAGACTCGAGGTGAAGGTTTGGCAGAATTGCCCGGCCACGGCCACCGGCTGGCCGAACACCATCACCGTATCGCCCGGGCAACGGGTCAGGGTTTCGTTCGTATTGGGCGTCACCTCGAGCAGCAGGCAGCGGGTGCTGTCACAGCCGTTGGATTTGACGTAAGTGACGCAGTACAAACCTGGTACGTCGGTCATCGTTCCCAAAACGTCTACCGGCGTACCCTGGCAGGTGCGGACTTTCCCCAGATCGATGGAGTCGGAGCTCAGTACCGTCACCGTGGCATCCGCCACCGCGGAACAGTTGGCCGCGTTGGTGATGGTGACGTTGTAAGTCGTTGTTTGTAAAGGCGTTACCAGCTGTGTCGGAGCGTTGGGATTGGTCAGGCCCGGGCCTTGCCATTGCCAGCTGGAAGCCGACGAAGTGTATAAAAGCACCGGTTCGCCGCGGCATACGACCGTATCGGGCGCGAGCAGTGCCGGGGTTGCATTCACGAGCACGTCGAAGTGGTGGATCAGTTGGCAGCCGTCCGTTTGATCCAGCAGCGTGAGTTCATATGTGCCCGTTCCCGTGGGTATCCAGTTAAAATTCGGGCAATCCAGGCAAGGCAGTCCGCCCGGTCCCGACCACTGGTAAACGTGATCGGCCATCTGCGCAACACCCAGCCCAACGCTTTCTCCCAGACAAATTTCAGCAGTAGCATAGCGCACATTTGCCCCCGGCAGCGGCACCACCACATCGTCGCAGGCGCATATTTCCGAACCGGGCAATACCGCCAGCAGGTCGCAGGCATCCGTCAGCGTCTGGCCAGGATGCAGCCAGATGTCCGAATGGCTTTCGCCGGGCTGCAACGAGGGATAATTCCGCACTTCCACCAGGGTATCGGCGGCCGACAACTGGCCGTCGCCGTCCACATCGCGAACAAACCACAGCACGGGGGTGTACACGATTTTGGCGCCCTGATTGACCAGTTCGGCCGAGTAACTGACTGATCCGTCGGGGCCGATCTCCACGGTGGGATTGAGCAGGGCCACATCCGGAAAGTCCGGTATCAGGGAATAAATCACTTCGCCGGTGGCCACGTACACGGCGCAGTTCGCGTTGATGGTCGGGCAAAAAGCCACGCTTTGCTGGCGCGTCTGGATCGTCAGGGCCACGCCATCGCAGTTGGGCCCGCTGGACGTGATGACCGTGAAAGAAAAATTCACGCTGGAATTGGACGGCAGCCCCACTGGCAAGGGCAATTGCCACACCAGGCCCGACTGTTGCGGTGGTCCGGCCGGGGCATTGGCGCCGGGCATGTAAGAAAACGGGGCAATCAAAAATCCGGGAGGCAGCGCGATGTACACACTGTCACCGGGTTCCGGTGAGCCGCTGAGTTGCAGGCTGACCGACATTACGCGGTGTTCGCTGCAACTGAACGGCCCTCCCCCGCCCGGCTCCGAAATTCCGATTTGCACCTCGTAACCGGGTGTCAGGCCTTCCACGGTGAGCGGGTCACTGGCTTTGCGCAGGAAATTGGTTGGCGTACCGCAAATCTGTTCAGCGCTGGCGCCAAAGATCAGCTGCGAATTGGACACCACGCCGCAGGCCGCCACGACCTTGAACCGGATTTGAATGCCGTTTTGCGGATCAAAATTCACGCCCGGCAGGCCGGCAGCGGCCACCGCGGGCAACGCCGCGCCGAGGTTCCATTCATAGGCGTTGTTGGGCAAGCCTGCCGGATCGGCCATCGGCTGAAATGCGCTGCCGCTCGGGTAGGCGATCTGGCTGCTGCCCGCCAAATACTGCATGCCTGCGGGCAATTGTACGCTGGCAACCGGATCGAAGGCATAGCCCAGATCGGCGTTGAACACCTCAAAAACGATGTAGTCGGACGTGTCGCACAGCGGCGCGTCGGAAGGGAATTGCAACAGGTCGAGTTCCAATTCGGCGAGTTGCGGCAGGAACAGGAGTTTCAGGGTATCGCGGGCGCAGCTCGGCGCGCCGGGCACGAGGTGGGGCTGGCAATCCCAGCCGTATACGACCCAGAGCCGCTGCGGGTCGCAGCTGTTGTTGAGGGCTTTGATGCGCAGGTTTTTTTGAGCCAGGATGCCCAGGGTGCCGAGTTGGAAAACGCCGTTGGTGGAAGCGACCGGGGTGTTTTGCGGCAGATTGATCAGTTGAAAACCGGACAGGCCGCCATCGGGATTCAGCAGTTCGATCCAGTAATTCGGGCCGGCCACCGGCGCGAGATTTTTCAATAAAACATCCGTGCCAACTTCGGCTGTGGGGAAGTCCAGCACGAGTTCGTCCGTGGTGATCGTATCCCGCGCCTGGTTGCTGAAAAAGCCGAGTTTGTTGATCAATACCACGTAATCCGTATCGGGCATGTGCAGGCAGCCTTCGTAGTCGATGCCGATGTACTGGTATGAAGTATCCGGTGCGCGGAATTCGCAGGCGGGGCCAAACACGAGGTTGGTTTCCAGTTTGTAGCCTTCGTCGATCGGGCTGAGGTAGAACGGCGAAAAATCGAGCGACACGAGGTTGGTGTCCTGCGAAAACGGCAGCGGCAGGTTTTGGAATACGGGCACGTTTTCCTGCAGACGCAGGTATTTGAGCGTGGCCGCCGCGGCCGTCAGGTCGTCGGGTATTTCAAAACGGTAATCGAGGATGCGCGACAGCGGCCGCACTTCGAAAGGGAACAGGTTTTCCCGCGCTATGCGGATGTGGTAGTAGAACGGTTTCACTTCCAGGGAGTTCTCGCAGGGCCGGATACCGAAAGTATTGTGCGTCAGCGAATCGCGGTAGCCCGAATACTGGAACATCAGCGTATCGAAGCGCCGGTAGGCATAAAAATCAGGGAACGGAACGAAGGCCGGCGCGAATGCCATTTCAAAATTGATCAGCGGCGGCATGTGCACTTCGTTGAAGGGCGTATAGTTGAAATCGACCTTGAAATCGACCTTGATTTCGACCGAATCGCCCTGGGCCAGCGCGAAGCAATCGGGCACGCAGCCCAGTTCAGCCAGGCGGTCGGTGGAGAATTCCAGCCCTTGCCGCATGGTGACGAACTCGTCAATTTTGACCTGGGGCTGCACATTCACGGGCGTCACCACGCCGTACAGTTTTTTATAAAAAATGGTCAGGGAGTCGACAGCGCATTCGTAGGTCACGCCTTCGCTGGCATCCCAAATGCGCAGCGTGGCGCCCAGTGCCCTGAATTTTTCCGGATTGGCAAAAAAGCCGCGCGCCGTCGACACGGTGAATGCGTCGTTGGCGCCCCCGTACGGAATATCGCTGCGAATGACTTCCGTAAAGAAATTCGCGCCCACCGAGCACAGGCTGTCGCCCGAAACGACCAGCGTGCGCACCACCGCACGCATCGTATCGCCGGGCAAAAACCGGTCGCGGCGTATTTTAAGCGTGTCCACAGCGCCACCGTCGGCCGAGCGGTTGTCGTCGTGGTCGGGCAGGCCGAGGTTGAGCCGGTAGGCGTCGAAATGGTCTACCACCACGGCGCTCGAGGCACATTGGTCGCAATCGCCCGGCCCCACGACACCTCCGCCGCTGCCGCCGGCCGGAATCGTATCGGTGCACTCGCAATTGGTGCGCAGGGTCATCTGGCTGCAACTCGCAATACCGCAATCCGGATCGTCGGTCAGTTCCTTGGTCAGGATAAAATTGCTTTCACCCCTGTATCCGCAAACCGAGCAGAGGGTATTGAAAATGGTAAAATTGCCCATAGCATCGGGCAAGGGGGCCTGGGCGAGGGGGGTAAACGTCGCGTCATCGGGGCAGGTGACCCGCAGGCAAAAAGGAATCAGCACGGAATCGACGCTGAGCGGCATATCATAAGCGAATCGGACCCGGGTAATGGTATCGTAGGTCACCAGCGTATCCACTTCGATCAAAACGGGGCTTTCGCCGGCCGCCATCGGCACGCAGGAAGGCTCCCAGAAAACGCCCCAGGGCAGTTCCAGTTGCAGCCACCCGAAGCCCTCATCGTCCAGCAGGCGACCCGAGGACATGACGTAAGTAAAATCATAAACCTGTCCGTCCTCGGTACAGTCGCCGATGGCGAATTGCAGAAAACCGTTCCATTCGGCCCGCTCATCCGTCGGCGCCATGATAAAAGTATCCGCCACCGATCCGCCTTCCGGACATTCCACGAGGTGAAAAAAGGTGCCGTACAAAGGCAGCGTCGGCACGTCGCATTCGAAGCCGCAGAAATAGGTGTTGAACAGGATTTCCAGAGAATCCTGCGCGGGCACCGTGGGGATCACGATCATCACCAGGCTGTCGCGGATGTCGCCGCAAATCACGAAAGTGTCCTTAACCGTGATATTCGGCTGGACGGGAGTTTCCACGCCGTTGATTTTCAAGCGAAAAGAATTGCCGTCCATACCCATGAACTCGCTGAACGGCGAACTCAGCTGCACGAGCACATTGTTCGCAGCGGTTTGCCCCTGGTTGCTCACCCGGATTTTTTGCAGCGTGGGCCTGTCGGCACAATGGTCGAAAGCATAGCCGTATTCGGGTTCGAACACCAGTTTAGGCAGTTTGGTAAAAGGCAACACCGTCACTTCCGCGCGGAC
Organism: Saprospiraceae bacterium; assembly: GCA_044224705.1. Lineage (GTDB taxonomy): Bacteria > Bacteroidota > Bacteroidia > Chitinophagales > Saprospiraceae > M3007. The sequence continues at coordinate 17,374 of JBGAJY010000042.1, read as the reverse complement.
GCTGTCGCCCTGGCAGGGCGGCGCCACGGCCGTACACATCCAGGCTGCGCTCAGGTCGGAATTCACTTCGAAAGCCGCGGGCAGGCCACAGTCGGTCACCGTAATTTTTTCTTCGATCAGGATCGTCTCGTCAAATTCCAGCAAGCCGTCGCCGTCGCCGAAATTGGCAAAAAACGTCCCGTCAAAGCGAGCGTTGAAAGCGGCCGGCTGGTCGTCCTGCGTTACCGCGCCCACCGTCTGGATACTGATCCCTTCCGGGTGCAGGTCGCTCAGGGTCAGGTGCTGTATTACACCCAGGCGGGTATTCTTCGCGTGCAGGGTGCGGGTGAACATGTCGCCTTTCTGGCCACCCACCGAGTCGTTGTCCACCTGTGTGATCACCAACAGGCCGGTTTCCACAATGAAGGTGGAAGTGGTCACCTGCTCGGCCTGGGCGCCGTTGCGCACGCGCAGCAGCAGCGAGAACAACTGGCCGTTGTTGATGGCTTCCACCAGTCCGCAGGTAGCGGCGATCTGCAATTTTACCATCACCGGAGTGCCTGGCGGCAGGGCGGGCAGGGCCAGCACCGGTTTGGTCAGATTGGAAATATTGGATTCGGAGGCGCCTGTGACACTGGCGGGCAGGTATTCCAGCCCGGAGGGCAGTTCCACGTCGAGCAGGGCTGCCGCGATGGGCTGGGCCGTGTTGTTGGTCACCGTCACCGTCAGCGTGTCGGCGTTGCAGACGACCAGCGCGTCGGGGGTTTGGTAAAAAATGGTGAAATTTTGGGAAAAAGCAGGCGAGCAGGCGACGCAGAAAAGCGCCGTCAGGAAGGTGGAGAAAAGTTTCACAGGCAAAATTCGGATGAGTGAACAGGATTGGATTAGCGGGATTAAAAGTAGGGGCGGGAATGATTTGATGCCGGATTATTTTTGAGGGAGAAAGAGGCCGATGAGGAAGGTTTTGCTGCATTTGGCAAAAACTTGGGTCTTCCCGAATTTTTGTGGTAGTAACGAGGTATAAAAGGTTCGTGGCACCTATGACTTCTTCATTTTTTCTTGAAAGGGTACGCCGTTGTTTAGGGTTGTCAAAAAATTTTGACATAGAGTCTTGATATCCTTTATGCTCTTAGCATCCTGAGGGATGTGTAGTATGGACCAATACTTGCCCTCGTTGAAGGAGACAAATCTCCGTTTATCTCCACTTCCCTCCTGTGTAATGAAGCCCCAAAACCAAAGGTCATCATGCTGGCGCGAGGCTTCGCCTCGCGCCCACCTTCCCACCAGCCAATGGGCCAATCTCAGCCCACAAAACACGAATAGCATTTCCCCAAAACAAAAACCGCCCCGGCAGAGTCCTGCCGGGGCGGTTCCCATTTTACCCAAAAAGAAAAATCACTTCCCGACCGGCGCGGCAGCCGGCGGAACCGGTGCTTCGCTCATGCGGATCTCCTGTTTTTCCGGCTGCGGCACGCTCGAGTGTTTCACGCCCGCGCGTTCGCCCAGGATCGGTGCGATGGCCAGGCCCACGAGGCAGCTCAGTTTGATCAGGATGTTCATCGAAGGGCCCGAGGTGTCTTTGAAGGGGTCGCCCACGGTGTCGCCGGTGACGGCGGCTTTGTGCGGCTCGGAGCCTTTGTAGTACATCTGGCCGTTGATTTCGACGCCTTTTTCAAAGGATTTTTTCGCGTTGTCCCAGGCGCCGCCGGCGTTGGACTGGAAGATGGCCCAGAGCACGCCGCTCACGGTCACGCCGGCCATGTAGCCGCCGAGGGCTTCGGCGCCCATGATGAAGCCGACGGCGATCGGGGTCACGATGGTGATGAGGCCGGGAGGCATCATTTCGCGGATGGCAGCTTTGGTCGAAATTTCGACGCAGCGCTGGTAGTCGGCTTTGCCGGTGCCTTCGAGCAGACCGGGGATTTCGCGGAACTGGCGGCGCACCTCGTTCACCATGTCCATGGCAGCTTTACCCACGCTTTGCATGGCGAAGGCCGAAAACACGACGGGGATCATGCCGCCCAGGAAGAGGGCAGCCAGCACGTCGGCTTTGAAAATATTGATACCGGAAATACCGGTGAAGTCCACATAAGCTGCGAACAGGCCCAGAGCAGTCAGGGCCGCCGAAGCGATGGCGAAACCTTTGCCGATGGCGGCGGTGGTATTGCCCACGGAGTCGAGCACGTCGGTTTTTTCACGGACTTCCTTGGGCAGTTCGCTCATCTCGGCGATACCGCCGGCGTTGTCGGCGATGGGGCCGAAAGCGTCGATGGCGAGCTGCATGGCCGTGGTGGCCATCATGGCCGAAGCGGCAATGGCCACACCGTAGAAGCCGGCCAGCGAATAAGCGCCCCAGATGGCGCCGGCGAACAGCACGATGGGCATCCAGGTACTCATCATACCCGTGGCGAGGCCGGCGATCACGTTGGTCGCATGGCCCGTGCCCGACTGGCGCACGATGCTCAACACCGGTTTTTTACCCATGCCGGTGTAATATTCCGTGATCATGGAGATCAGGGCGCCCACGATGAGGCCGAGCACGACGGCGTAGAACACGTGCATGTTCGACACGTCCACGAGTTCCGGGTCGCGGCCGAAGAATTTCATTTGCATGACATCGGGCAGCATCCAGGTGATGACCGGGTAGCAGGCGATGCCGGTGAGGATGATGCTCACCCAGTTGCCTTTGTTGAGCGCGCCCTGCACGGTGTCGGCGGTAGTGGCGGCGTTGTCGCCCACGCGCACCAGCTGCATGCCGACGATGGAGAACACGATGCCCAGGCCTGCGATAAGGATCGGCAGGAGGATCGGGCCGATGCCGCCGAAGGCGTCGTCGATACCGCCGGAATCGCGGATCACCGAGTTGCCGAGCACCATGGCAGCGAGCATGGTGGCTACATAGGAGCCGAACAGGTCGGCGCCCATACCGGCCACGTCGCCCACGTTGTCGCCCACGTTGTCGGCGATGGTGGCGGGGTTGCGGGGATCGTCTTCGGGAATGCCGGCTTCGACTTTACCCACGAGGTCGGCGCCTACGTCGGCGGCTTTGGTATAGATACCGCCGCCTACGCGGGCAAACAGGGCGATGGATTCAGCGCCGAGCGAAAAGCCGGCGAGCACTTCGAGCACGCGCGACATGGCCAGGTGGCCGTCGGCGCCGTAAGCGCCGCCCATGAAGAAGTTATAAAAAATGGAGAACAGAAGGCTCAAACCGAGCACGGCGAGGCCGGCTACGCCGAGACCCATCACGGAGCCGCCTTTAAAAGACACCTCCAGAGCGCGGGCAAGACTGGTGCGGGCGGCCTGGGTGGTGCGTACGTTGGCTTTTGTGGCGATGCGCATGCCGGAAAAACCGGCGAGCACCGAAAACAAGGCGCCAATCACGAACGCGACAACGATCAGCGGGTGGCTGGTCGTCACTTGGGTGCTGAGCCAGCCCAGCAAAGCGCCGGCTACAACGACGTAAATCGCCAGGACACGATATTCGGCTTTCAGAAAGGCCATGGCGCCGTCGGCGATATTGGCCGCGATGCCGCGCATTTTTTCGTCACCGGCATCCTGTTTCGTTACCCAGCCTTGCAGTACCACCATGTACAACAAGCCAAGGACGCCGAAAAGGGGCAGGAAGTAAACCAAAGCATTCATTTTGTTTTGATCAGAAAGTGTGATGTGAAACGGTTACAAGCAGTGGCAAAAACCTTTGGCTTTCGCCCAAAACGGCGGCAAAAGTAGAAAAAAATCGGTGCGGGAAAAGAAAATCGCGGGAAGTAGGGGGAGAGCGCAGTCCAAAATTAAAGGCTGCCCCGCATTGCGCGAGACAGCCTCCGGGTGTCGCATGAAGATTATGTGCCTCTGTTAGTGTGTCAGCAGGCGAATGGACCGACGTAGGAGCAATCGTCGTAGATTTTAATTTCCTTGACCTCGCCGGGCGCCAATGTGAACGTCGTGGCGACGCCATTGATCGAGATTTTCACGGTACAGGTCGTGTTGTTCGGGTTGCCGAACCACATTTTGGTCGTCGGCGTCACTACATAACTCGTGCTGGTGCCGCCGGGCTGCAATACGGTGCCGAAACCCGAACCGCCGGTACAGTAAGTACAGGGGTTAGCATTGGTTTGGGTCCCGCAAATTTTCGTGTCGCAGGTGGTTTTCACGTACACCGTGCACGACAGGCGTTCGGTAGCGGTTTGTTCTGGCGCTACCGTGGCAGTTTGTTCGGGGGCGGGCTCTTTGGCGCAGAAGCAGAGCAGAGTAGCGCCGAAGGCCAAAAGCATCATCGGTAAGAGGAATTTGAAACGCATGTTGATAAAGTTTATTAATGAGAAAATTGTGTCCCGGGTCAAATGTGCACCGAAACGGATTGTAAAAAAATTACACTTTCCGTGGTGGATTCCGTTCGTATCAGAGCAGCAAACCGGTTTCGTGTGACGCTGACAGCAGATCACTTCCCTTCAAAAGGGCTTTGCGGCAAACCCTTTTATCCCATGATTTGGTTACGAAAAATGCCTGGTGTTCCGCTTTTCAGCGCAGGCGCGCCGCTTTTTCCAGCAGCCAATCGCGTTCGGCAGCCTGCGGCCGGGCCTGGATGCGCCGGCTGAGCCGCGCGCCGCGGTCGGGGTCGCGCGGACGGGAGCGGATGATCTGGAGGAGCAGATTGACAAATTCCGCGTTGGCTTTGCGCAGGGCTGCGGACATGAATTTGCGCGAAGCGCGCGAGACAAAAATCTTGAACGCCCCGGCCTTGTAGGGCAGCAGGTCGGAACCCGTTTCATACAGGATTTTCAATTCCAAGCGCTTGCCGGGAAGGGTGTAATCGAGGTACTCGTAGGTGGGCACCAGCAAATCCAGCGCCTCCTGGTACTCGCCGACGGCAAAACAATAATGGGCCCGGTTCAGCCGGTAGAGATCGGAAGTCGCATTGTCGCCGAGCACGCGGCCCTTGTGCGCTTCGATAAAATCCCTGGCCCAATCAAAATTCCCGCAGCGCAAAGCGCCGGTAGTGACCGCCAGATAGGCGCTCGGTGGAATGCGGTTGCCTTCGTAATAAAGGTATCCGCGCGACAGGCTGTCGACCTGCAACTGATGGTACAAGCCCAGCAGGTCTTCGGCACCGGCATTGATCAGCAACGCGCAGGAACTGCGCAGGTAGGTGTAAAAATCCTTAACGACCACCGGATCGAGCGAGGCTTCGTGGGCGCGGAGGAGTCCTGCCAGGGCCTGGAAATCATCCACCGAAGGTGGCTCTTTGCTCAATAACTGATTGATCTTGTAGGATATGAGCAAGAGCGGCGAGGCCTCGAGGTAATGTTCGGCGATGGGAATATGAGCGGGCAGTCCGCCCATGGAAACCGGCACCTCCAACTTGGCTACTTTTTGCTGGAGGAGATATTGGTTCAGCAAACTGAGCCTGGTGACGTGGTAATAAATTTCCAGCGCATCGAGGGTTTGTGGTACATTCAGGTCGCCGCGCAGGTGGTTGTGATCGGCTTCGTGTTGAAAAACGGCATACTCGGTTTCGAAACGATCGCGGCAATCTTCGGGTTTGCCGCTGGTCTTGTCGCGTTGCTGGCGGCTCAGTTTAGCCAGCGATTGTTGTTGCCAGAGGTCCAGGCCGCGTTCCTTCAGCAAGGCGGTCCATTCGATTTGATGTCGCAGCCCGCTTTCCGAATCAAAATAACGGGCGGAAAGCAAAAACCGGCGCAGCACCTTCACGGCATCCACCATGGTTTTTTCCAGCTTCCCCGGCGGCGAACCAGGAAACAGCTGGTGGAGCACCTGGGTTTTGGAGGGCATCCGGCCAGGCAGGGCCGCCAGCAGCAGTTTGAGCAGGGCGATGGTTTGGGACTGGCGATGTTTTTCGGATGACAAATGCGCCGATGCAAATCGCTCGAAAGCGGCCCGTTCTTCCGGCCGCAAGGTTTTCAGTAATGCCAGCAGGTAACTTCCTTCCATTGGATCATTCGGTGGGCACGGAATGGGCTGCCAAAAGTGTAACAATTTTCAAAAACGGTTCTTCTGATTTTTGCCGCCGAACCGATCCTTTCAACTTATTTTTTTAATTATGAAACCTTTATGCCTTCGGAACCTGGTTTTTTTGGGGTTCTTTTTTCCCGTCTTTCTCCTGCAAGCTTCACCCCGCAATCAGCCGGACAATTGCACGCTGCCAGCCCCGTCCAGCCTGAATACCACTGCACTCGGCTCTACCACGGCAACTATTGCTTGGTCCGGCGTGGCCAATGCCTTTGCTTACCATATTCGTATATACACCCTGCCTGAAGGTAATCTGATCTCGGATTTTCTGAGCTTCGACCTGAATACCACACTCAGCGGTCTGAATTCCGGGGCCTCGTACCGCTGCGCCGTATCTGCCGTTTGCAATGGCGACGCGCCAGGCAGCGAGGTCGAAAATAGTATTGTGATCGATATCGTTTTGAACAACTCCTCCCCCGGCAACGAGGCCGCGGGCACCCACGAACACCCTCAGCCCGCCCCGGTCTTTTCATTTTTGGAAAATCCGTTTTCCGGCGTGTTGCGGTTCAGCGTGGACGCCGGCGCTCCCCTGCCCTATCACCTGCAAATGATCAGCGCCGATGGCCGGCTCGTTCTGGAACAAAACGGGATTGCGTCACCAGCAGAGCTGGTCAGCGTAGCAACGCCTGACCTTGCTTCGGGTTTGTATTTTGTTCGTGTGGAAACGGGCGGAATGGTGCAGGTATTCCGGCTGTTCCGACAATAAGGCGTTTACCAGGAGAGCCCCAGTTTGTCTTCTTTGCCAATATATTTTATTTGCAACTGCCCGCCCGTTACGGATGCCGGAAGTACAAACTGTACATCGCCTTCGGTCGAGGCGTGCGATTCGGCGAGCAAATTCAGGTCGTTGGACGGCGCCAGCGCGGTGCCGCCCTCGGGAAGAAACCGGAAACTGGCCGACCAGAAATTGATCGCCCGCCGGGGCGACAGCATGGGCGAACAAAGCAGCCTGAGATTCAGGCGGTTTTGCGAGCTGCTGAGCCTTTCCACGCGAGCTTCCAGGACTTCATAGGTTACTTCCTCGTTGTTTTCCACGAGGGTGAGGCTTTTACCATCAGGGAAACGCACGGCTGAGCCGGAAGACGCCTCTTTCTTTTCAGCGCCGCCAAAAGGCCATTTGAACCATCCCAAAGCAAACCCGCCGAGGATCAGCACGCCCGCAACGAGGGCAATGATGGGCCATGGATTGCGCTTTACTGCGCTACGGTCGGCGCTGGGGTGACCATGCTCGATGTCGGATACCATGGCCAGCAGCCCGGCATTCACCTGCGTCGTCTGACGCATGGCTTCCTCCCTGCTGATCATGCCAAGATTGGCTTCCTGTTCGATCTTTTCCCAGCGGGATCGCAACAGGATGCATTGGTCGTACACCCCTTCGTAGTTGGTTTTAGCCCAGTTCATCAGGGCATCGATAGCCGCTTCCGTTTGGTCGGCCACGAGCAGGGAACGAATCTGTTCAGGTAAATTGGTCATGTTGAACACAAGATTTCAGGAGGCAATATCGGCAATTCGGCGCGCAACCTTCGCCACGGCGCGTTGTTTTCCCGTCAACTTCTACCTTTGCCGGTAATTCTGACCGCAATTTTCACATGGCCAAAGCAAAAGATAAAGCGCACGCGACCGACGACCCCACGGCCGCCAGCCGAAAACAGGATCACATCGAACTGGCCTTTCAAAGCCGCGTCGAGCGCGCGGAGCTCGACCGCCGTTTTTACTACGAACCGCTGCTGGCTGCACACCCCGACCCCGCCGCGTCCTTGCCGCCGTTGACTTTTCTGGGCAAAACCCTGCGGGCGCCGATGTGGGTCTCCTCCATGACGGGCGGCACGGCCCTGGCCAACGTCATCAACCACAACCTGGCACGGGCCTGCGCCGAATTCGGCATGGGTATGGGCCTCGGCTCCTGCCGTCAACTGCTTTACGGCGATGAATTCCTGCCCGATTTCGACGTGCGCACCGAATTGGGGCCCCACGCGCCCCTGTTTGCCAACCTCGGTGTGGCACAAGTGGAACAACTGCTGCGCAACGGAAGCCTCGACAGGATCAATGCCCTGCTCGACAAACTCCGCGCCGACGGCCTCATCGTGCACGTCAATCCCCTCCAGGAAGCCATGCAGCCCGAAGGCGACCGCTTCGCACGGCCGCCGATTGAGACAGTTGAAGAACTTTTGGAAAAAACTGATTTTCAGGTCATCGTAAAAGAAGTAGGCCAGGGCTTCGGCCCCGCCAGTCTGCGCGCTTTGCTGCAACTGCCTTTGGCCGCGATCGAATTCGCAGCGGCCGGCGGCACCAATTTCGCCCGGCTCGAACTCTTGCGCAGCGATCCTATGCGGCGCCAGATCTTCGACCGCCTCTCCGCAGTTGGGCATTCTGCCGAAGAAATGCTGGGTTTTGTAAATGCCCTTGTGACGGAACTCGGCGACAACTGCCGGACGCGGCAACTCATCCTGTCGGGCGGCGTGCAGGACTTTCTGGATGGGTATTATCTATTGCAAAAATCGACCTTGCCGGCCGTGTATGGCCAGGCTTCGGGTTTTTTGAAACATGCCAGGGGTGAATACGCCGAATTGCGCGATTTTGTAGCGGCGCAGATTCAAGGACTGGCCCTGGCGCGGGCTTATCTGAAAGTGCGCTAAACGACCGGGAGGCGCCGTCTGACGCGCAGCATTCCGCCAAACAATTGAAACAACCGAAAAATGTCCAATACCATATCCGGCTTCTCCAAACTGTCCAAAGCACAAAAAATCGAATGGCTCACCCGCAATTTTTCCACCGATCCGGATGCCGCGATGCGCGAACTGGACAGCTGGCAGCACCCTGAAGCAACAAAGCAGAGGGTGCTCGACGGGTTCACGGAGAATGCCATTGCCAACTTCGCCCTGCCGTTCAGTATCGCGCCCAACTTTCTGATCAACAACAAGATATACGCAGTGCCGATGGTCATCGAAGAGAGCAGCGTAGTGGCAGCGGCATCGGCGGCGGCCAAATTCTGGATGGACCGTGGCGGCTTTCACGCCGAAGTGCTGGACACCGTGAAACTGGGCCAGGTACATTTCCGCTGGGCCGGCCCGCCAGACAAACTGCACGCCATTTTCCCCGACCTGAAAACTTATCTGCTCGAATCCGTCACGGATCTTACCGCCAACATGACCCAACGCGGCGGAGGCATCCGCGGGCTGGAACTGCTGGATTTTACAGCCCGGGAGCCGCGGTATTTCCAACTTCGCGCTTCCTTCGACACCTGCGACAGCATGGGCGCCAATTTTATCAATTCCGTGCTCGAACGCTTCGCCGATGCACTGGAAACCTTTTTTACCATATCGTCGGGGCTGTCCGACACCGAACGCGACGTGGAAGTGGTGATGTGTATCCTGTCCAATTACACGCCCGATTGTCTCGTCCGCGCCTGGGTCGAATGTCCCACCGCCGCTTTCGAATCCGAAATCCGCGGCCGAGGCCTCGACATGGATGCGACCGAACTGGCCGAGCGCTTCGCCACTGCCGTACGCATCGCGACCATCGATCCGTATCGCGCCACCACCCACAACAAAGGCATTTTCAACGGCATCGACGCGGTGGTGCTCGCCACGGGCAACGATTTCCGGGCCATAGAAGCCTGTGGTCACACGTACGCCGCCCGCGACGGCCAGTACCGCAGCCTCAGCCGTTGCACCGTGCAGGACGGCATGTTTCATTTTGAACTGGAAATACCGCTGGCCCTGGGCACCGTGGGCGGACTCACGGCCTTGCACCCCCTGGCCCGGCTTTCGCTCGAATTGCTGGGTCACCCCTCCGCCCGCGAACTGATGCAGATCGTCGCCGTCGTGGGCCTCGCCCAGAATTTTGCGGCGGTACGCTCCCTTGTGACCACCGGCATTCAAAAGGGACATATGAAAATGCACCTCACCAATATCCTCAACCACCTCGGCGCTACGGACGAAGAATGCGCCGCCGCGCAGGTATTTTTTACTGGCCAGACCGTCAGTTTTAGCGCGGTGCGTACGTTTTTGGGGGGAAAGCGAGGGAGGGTTGATGGAACTGATAAAGGTTGATAAGGTTGATAAGGTTTATAAAAAGGGGAATGAATGCTCTCAGGCATTTTATTAACCGAAAGCGGCCCTACGGCTTTGAGCCGCAGGACCGCTTTCGGTCCGGATTGAGTTGAAAAGGAGGTTAAAAAGGTTGAGAGCATCAATTCCCCTTTCTATCAACCTTATAAACCCTCATCAACTTTATAAACCCCTTTTTTATTGAACCACCAGTTTCCGCGCCGTTTTCCCTTCGGCGTTTTGCACCGTCACGGCGTACACCCCTTTCGGCATGTCGTGCACATCGAGGGTGAGGGAAACCGCGCCGGGCGCCAGTGTCCAGTTGCGCAACTGACGGCCCGAAGCGTCGAACAGGCCCACCCGGGTGTCGCTGCGCGGCGCATTGGCGAAGCGCAGCACGGCCGTGGCGTTCGTCGGATTGGGCGCCAGATCGAATGCCAGCGCGGCGGCCGGCTCCTGCGTGCCCACTGAAAACGGCTGTATGACGAAGGTGCCCGTCAGAAAGCCGCCTTCTCCGTCCGTTACCGCAAAGCGGAAATGATCCGGATCGTTCGGTTGGCCGTACTCGAAGTAGCGGATCGCGCCGTTGTTGATATCGGCCTGCGTGAAGGTGGCCCCCGGCTGCAACTCGCCCGACCAGTTGTTCTCCAAACGGCCCTGGCTGGGCTTCGTGATCAGCGTGTAGGTGAGTTGATCGGCCGGATTGTTCGCGTCTTCGGCCAGCAACAGGCCCGAACTCAGCGGCAGGTTCGTGCCGCTTTCGATCGACATCGGGTTGTTGTTGATCAGCACCGGGGCGTTCAGCGCGGCATTGGAGCAGAGTTCCAGTTGAAAACCGGTGATCTGGCCGCCCGAACTGATCGAATTGTCTTTCACCCGCAGTTTCCAGTTGCCGGTGGCATTTTTTCCGTTAAAGACCGACAGGTCGCCGAAGGGGTTGTACACGATGCCCGTGTTCGGCGGCGGGCAGGGGAAAATGCCGATGGCCGCGTCGTCGAAGCCGATGTTGAACGCCGGGACGCTTTGCGAGCATTTGTCTTTCCACAGCAGCACGTCGGTCCCGTCGGGGCCGATCAGGTGTGCTTCCAGGTCGTGGAAAAAGTCGTGGAAGCCCTGGACTTTTTTCACGTTCACGTCGCTGATGGTGCCGCCGCTGCCGATGTTGATCACCGATTCCACCGTCGGGGTGCCGTTGGAGGAAATGTTGATGGGCAAATCATTGGCAGTAACCACCGTGCAGGCGTCTACGAGCGTGGCGAACACGTAGGGCTCGGACCAGGGCGCTTCACCGCAGTCGTTTTGCGGCCGGACGCGCCAGTAGTACACGTGCGCTTTTTCCAAAACCGTCGACACTTTGAATGTATCCACGGAGGTATCGTCCTTAAAGGCTACGATCGTACCCGCGTCAAACGAAGGGCTGCTGGCCACCTGGACGTCGTATTTCTGGGCGTCGAATGCCGGGCTCCAGCGGAGCACAGGCGTTTGCACCACACTGGTAGCGCCATCCAAAGGCTGCTGCAGGGCGAATCCGGAAAGGTCGTTGGCGACCACCGTGACCGTCGTGGTGGACGAGAAAGTCTGGCTGGCTGAAGTGCCGGTGATGACGACCGAATAAACGCCTTCCGTGGTGCCGAGCGGGTAAGTGACGCTCATGACCGAGGCGTTGCCCGGTTGCACGGGGTTGGGGCTGAACGTCGCCGTAGCGCCCGCAGGCAGTCCGTCGACACTGAGCGTGACTGGTTCGGTGAAGCCCATCTGGCTGCTGGTACTCAGCGTGGTGGTGTAGACCGTAGGGGCGCAGGCTTGCACGAGCACTTCGCCCGGGCAGAAGTTGAACCCGGGTTGTGCCGGCTGCAAAATGGTAATGTTGCTGTTCGCCAGGTCGAAGAAAATGTTGTTGGCCGCTTCGACTTTCAGGCGCAGGGTGCTGCCCACGATGTCGGGCACCTGGATGCAGCAGACGCCGATATTCGGCACGTTGGCGGCCAGGGTGACCGGGAAGCTTTTGCCGCTGTTGAGACTCAGAACGATGTTGACGGTGGGGCAGTTGACCGGTGACTTGTCCGTATTGGCCACGTCCCAGGTCACGGTACGGTATTCGCCAACACGCCAGGTGATGCCCGAGGTATTCGGATAGGTAACTTTGAAAGGGCCGGCATTGGCGGCGACATTAAACTGTACCTGATCTACGGCGATGCCTCCGGCGCCCGGGTGATTATCGCGCACGGTCACTTTAAAATTGAGTTGCCGGCCATAGTCAGGCATGTATTCGCCTACATAGGAAGTATTGGTGATCAGGTTGATAAAGCGCGGAAACAGGCGGGTCGCACTGGTATCAGGCGGGAAAGAACGGAAAATGGGCGCCGTGCCGATGGGAGAATCCAGGGTGCACTCTGAGCCCAGGTCAAATTCCTCCCAGGAATAGCTGATGTCATCGTTATCGGGGTCAGAACCCTCGGCTGTCAATGCAAAAGGGGTGCTCTGAGGAATATAAAAACCGTTGGTCAGAGGGATGGAGACCGTTGGCGGATTGTTGTCGGTTACGATGTTCATCCCGCAGGTGCTGCCTGCTCCTTGTGCAACGAAATTATTCACCTGCTCGATGGTCGCAATGTGGTAGTGGCTCTCCTGGTTGCTGTAAGCCTCCGGCGCGCATACACCCGAAGGGTAACCCATCACTGTGGCGCCACCTCCCGGTTCGTAAGCCGTGCTGCCCGTGCGGGCGTCAGCAGCGCCTACGCAGTTGTTAAACGTATGCGTACCGGACAACTGGTGCCCCATCTCGTGGGCTGCGATGATGTAAAAACCAGCTCCGGACGGGCTGGGCAGCGAAGAGCCGGCTCTGGCTTTATCGATCTGGGTACAAACCCCGGAAATCGAAGCAATTCCCGCCACATATACCCCATTAGGCGGATCGACCTGGGTAAAAACGTGGCCGATGTCGTAATTATTAATTCCTACGCGCAGGTTGGTCGGTTGCGGGTTTTGAACGAACCAATCGGTGACCAGGTCTCCGTCATAAGGGTCGGTCGCCGGGTCGAGGTAGATGAGGGTGTCATTGTTCGGAATAAGTTCGAGGCGAATCGCGAAGTCGCGCTCCTGAATAGCCACGATAAAATCAATGGCATCCACGATTTCGCTGAGCACCAGGGGTTTGGTGCCGCCGTGGAACTGGGAATATTCAGCTTGTGCTGAAATCGCCGCACGGTATTTTTTTAAGGTAACGGGCGCATTGGCGCGTTCGGCAGACACAGGCGCCACCGTCGTCGGAAAGGCGGTGACATCCGAATTAGTCAAACCACAGCGCCGGTTCTCCAGTGCGGGATCGGGGCGTTGGTCCTCCATGCGATAGGTCATGTAAAGGTTGCCAGAAGCTTCTCCGTATGGCTCTACCAGCTGCACATGACCGTCCAGGCTGAACACATAGGCGTGAAAGCCCTTATACCCCACCCCGAGGCGAACCGTCAGGCCCGAATGGTTGACGGCGCTGCCGGCATAGGTATGAATAGCCGGGTATTTCGCCGTCAGCTCGGGCGCCATCACCGGCGATTCCGCTATTTTAAAAGTCTGAAAACTACCGTCGGCCATGGGCAGGGTAATCAGCAGGGGCTGTTGCCGGGCGAGATCGGTAAATTCCATCGGCGCGGTGGCCAGGGTGCCGGCCAGAGTCGCGTAATCCACCTGGAACAGCCGGAACTGCACAGGCGGCGGCACGCGGAATGCCGATTGCGGAACCGCAGTAGCAGCCGATTCCGGCGCGGGCGTCCAGAAATTGTTGGGCGTTTGGGCAATGGCCGGGGCTGACAAGCCAATTGCCGTGAGGATAGTCAGAATTAATCGCATGATGGTCAAATGTTTATGGAAACAGGCTATGTAATCTGCTGAATGTTGCTTCACAAAAGTCCGGCTTTCAACCAAGTCCTGCGCCGTTTTTCGGCAGTTTGCTGAAATGTGACGTTACGAGGAGGATTTGAGGATTTGAGGATTTGAGGATTTGAGGATTTGAAGATTTGAGGATTTGAGGATTTGAGGATTTGAGGATTTGAGGATTTGAGGATTTGAAGATTTGAGGATTTGAGGATTTGAGGATTTGAAGATTTGAGGATTTGAGGATTTGAATACGCGATACTGACAAGCCATATTCCAGATCGCGTATTCAAATCCTCAAATCCTCAAATCTTCAAATCCTCAAAAAAAAATCACCACACCCGCGCTGCCAGCACGATGCCAAATCCCACGAGCACCACCCCGATGATCCGGCGGATCAGGCGCGTGTGCTCGGCCGTCAGAAAACGGCGCACCCGCTTGGCGGCGTAGGCTTTCAGGGTGTCCATCACGACCAGCGCACCCATCATCCCGCCAAAAAACGAGAGCGTGTCCTGGCCGGTCCACTGGTTGGGCAACACTACGCCGGTGGCGATGCCGATCCAGAAAAACACCGTGAACGGATTGACGGTATTGATCAAAAAACCGCGCAGCCAATATCCGGCATAGCCCCAATGCGTCCAGTTGGGCGGCGCGCCGGGGGCTTCGGGTCCGTCGAGCGCGTCGAGCAGTCGGTCGCCGGGCGAAGGCGCTTCCGAGACGGGCGGCTTCTTGGACGACAGCAGGTTGTTCAGTCCGAAACCGACCAGCATGGCCCCGCCGGCCAGACCCGACCAGAATTTGAACCCGGGAAAAGCCGTCACCCACTCGATGGCGGTAATGCCGCGCCATACCAGCAGGATGTACAGGGCATCGCTGAACCAAATACCCGCAGCAACGGCTATCCCGGCCCGGAAACCGCGGTCGAGACTGGCCTGGATGATCGACAACATCAGCGGACCCGTGATCACACTGAACGACAGCCCGAGAAGAAGGCCTTGATAAAGCATAATGATGGAAGTGTTACAACAGACGGTACGTCAGGGTGTTTTCAAAAAAAGGAGTGAGCAAATGTCTGATGCGAATTTTTAACCGAAGTCAAATTTTTTCAGTGTGCCGTATGTAATTCCGGAAATGGCTTCATCCTCTTCCTGCCAGTCGGCTGAAAAGCCGCGCGCACCCTTGTTCTAATCCCCGTTCACAAGACTTTTTTCACCAAACAAACATCTCAGCCATGCGAGTCACACTACTCCTGGCCGGCCTGGTTTTTGCCCTGGCCGCCTTCCGCACCAGCCCTTTCTTGCCCGAAACAACCATTTTTCAAGGAAAAATTGCGGACGATAAGGGCGAAGCCCTGATCGGCGCCACAGTCAAAATCCTGCATGGCGCCGATCTTGTTCGGGGCCTCATCACCGATTACAACGGCGAATTCCGCAGCCAGCTGGACCCAGGCTCCTACGACGTCGAAGTGTCGTACACCGGCTATGAAACCGTGCGCACCACGGGTGTGCAGGTGCTGGCCGGACAAACCAATACCTTCAATGCCACCCTGACCGAAGGCACCGTGCTGAGCGAAGTCGTTATCGTCGACTACAAAGTCCCCCTGGTGCAGGCGGACCAGACCTCTTCCGGCATGACGCTCACCTCGAACAGCGTTTGGGGCGCTTCCAATCCCGGTTCCGGCCACAGCGGCGTCCGTAGAAAGGAAAAAAAAGCCGCCGGGAAAGCCAGCGCCAAGCCCGCGCCTTCCCAGCCCGCGAGCGGAGTAGTCGCGGTCAAAGGCTCCCGGTCGGATGCGACCCAATACTACATCGACGGAGTTCGCGTATCGGGAGCGCCCCTCGTGGTAAAAGACGAAGAAGATCGCCTGATCAAACAGGCCGAATCGGGGAACGTGACGCTGCCGCACGGCGATTCTATCGTCCCCGACTACACCGCCGAGCAGTACAATGCCATTGTTGAAAACCCTTTTCTGGAAGCCAAAAGCACCCCGCTTTCTACCTTCTCCATCGATGTGGACGCCGCCGCCTATGCCAATACGCGCCGCTACATCAATGCCGGCCAGCTGCCTCCGGCCGATGCCGTGCGCATCGAAGAAATGATCAATTACTTTGATTATCAATACGATACACCAAAAGACGGACACCCCTTCGCCGTGCATACCGAACTGGCCGCCTGCCCCTGGCAGCCCCGGCACCAGCTGCTGCTCGTCAATCTGCAAGGCCAGACCATGGACGTAGGCCAGCTCCCGGCCAGCAACCTGGTGTTCCTCGTCGACGTGTCGGGCAGCATGAACGAGCCCAATAAACTGCCGCTCGTGATCGAATCGCTCGAACTGCTGACCGACCAGCTGCGGCCGCAGGACCGCGTGGCCCTCGTCGTGTACGCCGGCGCCGCGGGCGTCGTGCTGCCCAGCACTGCCGGCGACCAAAAAGCGGCCATCAAAAACGCCCTCGGCCAGCTCTCGGCCGGCGGCAGCACCGCAGGTGGCGCCGGCATCCAGCTGGCGTACGACATTGCGCAGAAAAATATGATCCCCGGCGGCAACAACCGCGTCATCCTCTGCACCGACGGCGATTTCAACGTGGGTACGAGCGGCGAGAACGAACTGGTCAAACTCATTGAAAACAAACGTGAAAGCGGTGTTTTCCTCACCGTGCTGGGTTTCGGAACGGGCAACTATCAGGACGGTAAAATGCAGAGCCTGGCCGATAAAGGCAATGGCAACCACGCGTACATCGACCAGATCGACGAAGCGAAAAAGGTGCTGGTGCGCGAGTTCGGCGGCACCTTGTTCGCCATCGCCAAGGACGTCAAACTGCAACTCGAATTCAATCCTGCCCAGGTCGCCGGCTATCGCCTGATCGGCTACGAAAACCGGCTTTTGGCCAAGGAAGACTTCAACGACGACACCAAAGACGCCGGCGAACTGGGCGCCGGGCACCGCGTCACGGCCTTATACGAGATCGTGCCAGTAGGCGAGCCTTTGCCATTTGCAGCCCCTGTTGATCCCCTCAAATACCAGCTATCGCCCCTTACCAATCCCCTGGCGGCCACCGGCAACGACCTGTTAACCATCAAATTCCGCTACAAACAACCGCGCGGCAACCAGCCCAGCCGCCTGCTCGAAGTGGTGGTGCCTGCTACCGTGAACGCCACACCCAGCGACAATTTCCTGCTGGCCAGTACCGTCGCCGAATTCGGCCTGCTCCTGCGCGGCTCCAAATACACAGGCAACGCTTCGTGGTCACAACTGAACCAACGCGCCCAGGCGGCAGCCAAAAACGATAAAACAGGCTATCGAACCGAATTTGCAGATTTGGTGGAAAAAGGCTGGCGTTTGGCGGAGCCGGCTACGGCGAGGAAATAGATGGATTGATTCGATTGATTCGATTGTTTCGATTGATTCGATTGATTCGATTGACCGATTGATTCGATTATACGCGATCGTG
>JBGAJY010000041.1:0-31388 GCA_044224705.1 Saprospiraceae bacterium | reverse complement strand
GCTCGTTTCTTCGGAAAAAAAGAAAAACAGGTGGCCGTTTGCTTCGTCCAGACCGTCCAAAGAGATAAAGTTGGCGCCGAATGCCCCGACTTCCTGATGATAAAACACTTCCGCGATCGTGACGCCGCCATCGGTAGAGCGATACCCTGTGATGGTTTGTTCGTACTGAAGATTGGTGTTTGTTTTTTGTTTTATCGCAAAAAACAGCAAGGTGGAGCCGCTCGCATGCAGTTGCACCAGCTTGAAGTTGTTGTCTTCATTGGGGAAAAGATCCAACTTCGTCCAGGTCAGCCCATCGTCATCGCTGCGCCAAAGGCGGCCGGCGTCGGAGCTGCTCGGCTCGGAGATGAGGGCAAAAAGCGAGCCGCCCAGCCGGACCATTTCAGTCGGAGCGACCGGCACACCATCGTTGGAATCGATGTTGTTGAGCGGAACCTGGGTGTATTGGGCAGATTGGGCTTGCAGGTGCAGGGCCAGCCCCAAGCAAAAAAGGAAAGTGAACAGGCGCATAAATATCAGAAGGTTGTTGATTCTGGAAGACCGGACCAATATCGAAATTGCTGCCTGAGCAAGAAGGAGGATTTTATGTCTTAGCACTCGTGGTCTGCGCGCCGGGCACAAAAAATCAATTCAGGGTGACCGTGTAAGAGTAAACCGTTTCGGCAGGAGCGGCGGGCTTTTCCGGAGGAGCGGCAGGTGTGATTTCATAATTCACCTGAAAACCCGGAGCGGTGGTAGCCGGCTGTACCGTCGGTTTTTTGAACTGAATTCGCGCTTTTTTGTGAAAAATTACCCGTAAACCACGGTTTTTGCCCACGTCGAATTTCAGCATCCGGAGTACCCGGCAGGCCTCTTCGTCGCAGCCATGGCCGAGGCTTCGGACTACTCGGGTATCGGTCACCAAACCCCGGTGATCGATGTCGTATTCAACGACTACCACGCCTTCGGGGCTGGCTGCAAGGGCTGTTTCGGGATACTTAAGGTGCTGGTAAATGAATTCGGTCAGGGCTTTGTCCCCGCCGGGATATTGCGGCTGGTTCAGAAAATCCTTGGGCTTTCGTGATTTGTCCATGCTGCAAAAATAAAGGTTGAACAGGATTACCCCGATAATAAAAGAATTGACCAGAACGAAACGCGTGGTTTCATCCCGGTCAATCCTTTTATTATCGGGGTAATCCTGTTTAATACCCCAGTTGATGCAGCATTCGGCGCTGGTGCAGGAATTTGTCGACCAGCAGGAGCAAGGCAAAAGCCAGGCCGAGCAAACCGGCGAATTGCACTGCCGAACTATTCAGCGCCTGGCCGATGGCATTGGCGTTGGGGAGTTGAACATCGGGCAGTTGCAGCGAGGTGGCGCTGGTCGAAGTTGCGATGACAACGATCAGCGGGGCGAGGATCAGCAGCCCGAAAATGCCTGTGACGGCGTACACGATCCAGTCGCGTTTAGGGGCGCTTTTGGCATGGGCCTGCACTTGTTCGGCGGCCCAGGCGGCCATGACGCGGTCGGCAAAACCGGCCTGAGGCGATTCGAGCGGCAGCGAGGAGAAGGCACGTTTTTCGGCCAGCAGGGCGTCGAGGCGTTCCTGCCATTCGGGGTGTTGATGCAGGTAGGCTTCCACCCGGAGGTTTTCTTCTGCGGAGAGAAAACCGTCGGCGTAGTCCCACAGGTGCTCGTCGGTGAGCAAAAAGTTATTATTCATGGCGGTTTTGATTGTATATTTCTTTCAAAATAGTTCTGCGGCAAATTTTTCCTCCATAATTGATTTCAAACGCTGCCGGGCACGGCTGAGTTTGGTTTTGGCATTGGTCATCGTGAGGTCCATGATCTGCGTAATTTCTTCCAGGCTCTGTTCGTACAGGTAAAACAGGGTGATAATACCGGCGTCGTCGGGCGACAGCAGGGCGATGGCGCGCTGGATGGTGGCGCTGCGTTCGCCTTTTTCGAGTGCGTAAGCGGCGTCGGGGGCGCCTTCGTCTTTCAGTTTCACCGGCCGGTCTTCGTCGTCGAGCGAACGAATGTCCGGGTTTTGTTTTCTCAAATGGTTCAGGGAGGTCGAGAACACGATTTTGTACAGCCAGGTCGAGAATTTCGCGTCGCCCCGAAAGTCGGGGAGGTAGCGGAAGGCCCTCAGAAAACTGTCCTGCGCCACTTCGTGGGCGTCTTCCCGGTTTTTGACAAAGCGGAAGGCCAGCGTGAACGCATACTGTTCGTAGCGTTTGACCAGCATGGCAAAGGCGCTTTGGCGCCCCGCCAGGGCTTGTTGTATCAGCGTTTCGTCACTCAGTGTTGCGGCCATTCCGAATGGCTTTGGGAGGTTTAGTGCTTACTGGACAGCGATGGAGGCGAAAGGGTTACACCGGGCTGAATTTTTTTTCAAAAATAAATCATTAAATGGTATCCGTTAAAAACTGGCGCTGATCTTCCCGGCCAGCAACTGCATGTCCACCTGCTCAAACGGATGCTTCGTCCCCTCCAGCGCCTCAAACCGCCCGTTGGGCAGCCACTCCGCCACCTGCCGCGATTCTTCCTCCGTCACCATGTGGTCCAGTTCGCCACGCAGGATGACGACCGGGCAAAGGATTTTCTCAAAATCTTCCTGCCGCAGAGCCTTTCCGTTGCCCAGGCCATGCAGCAAACCGGCGGTATGTCGCAGCACCATTTTCCAGTCGGCGGGCTCGTGGCGTTCGGCCAGCGCCGCGGCGAACTGGGGCACCTTGGCTTCGATCTTGTCAGGGTCGAGAAACCCCGTTTCACGAGCCGCGGATTCGGGCGTCCAGTCGAATTTGGTGCCCAGCGTCACGATGCGGCGCACTTTTTTGGGGCGTTCGAGGGCCAGTTGCAAGGCTGCATACCCGCCCATACTGTACCCGAAAATATCGGCTTCGTTCCAATCCTCGCGCTCCATAAAATCGAGGATCGCCTCCACGAACAGTTGCATGGAAAACGGCTCCCCGACCGGCAAACCGCCGTGTCCGGGAAAGTTGAGCGCCCAAATGGAGCGGTCTGCGGGCAAAAGCGGCATCAGGTCTTCGAATTGATCGGCGCTGCCGAGCGCGCCGTGGAGGAGCAGGAGTGGAGTCATGTTTCGCGGTTGGGAAAAATTCGGTTGAAGGTAAGGGCTTTGTGCTTTTCACCTGACAGCTCAAATTTAGCACGAACAGGGCCGCTGAGGTGGCCCTGTTCGTGCTAAATTTGAGCTGTCAGGTGGGGCTTCCCCCTGTATTTGCAACCCATCCATTCTTCAGCCATGACCCTCTCCGCCCGACTCGTCGATCTGCACACCCGCCGTATTTACCCCGCCGAAATTGCCCTTGAAAACGGCCGTATCCTCCGCATTCGCGAAATCGATTCGGTGCCTGCCGACGCGGGTTTCTTGCTGCCCGGCTTCGTCGACGCCCATGTCCATATTGAAAGCAGCATGCTGCCACCCTCCGAATTCGCCCGGCTGGCGGTGGTGCACGGTACGGTGGCCACCGTTTCCGACCCGCACGAAATCGCGAACGTACTCGGCGCCGCGGGCGTGGAATTCATGCTCGAAGATGCCCGGCGCGTGCCTTTGAAATTCTGTTTCGGCGCGCCTTCTTGTGTGCCGGCCACTGCTTTTGAAACCGCCGGCGCCGTGCTCGACGCCGATGCCGTCGAACGCCTGCTCGAAAAACCGGAGATCGGCTATTTGTCTGAAATGATGAATTTTCCGGGCGTTTTGCATGCTGAACCGCAGGTTTTGGCTAAAATCGCCGCTGCCAAACGCCTCGGCAAACCTGTCGACGGGCACGCACCCGGACTTCGGGGCGATGAGGCCCGGCGCTATTTCTCGGCGGGTATCAGCACCGACCACGAGTGTTATACCTATGAAGAAGGTTTGGAAAAAGCCCGGCTGGGTGTCAAAATACTCATCCGCGAGGGCAGTGCGGCGCGCAATTTCGAGGCCTTGTGGCCGCTCATCGTGGAATTTCCCGGACAGGTCATGTTTTGCAGCGACGACAAACACCCCGACGACCTGCTGCGCGGCCACATCAACCTGCTCGCTGCCCGGGCCGTGGCCAAAGGTTGCGACGTATTCGATGTGCTGCGTGCGGCCTGTGTGCATCCGGTGGAGCACTACGGCCTGCCTGTGGGCCAGCTGCGCGAAGGCGACCCGGCCGACTTTGTGCGGGTACGCGATCTGGAACATTTCGAAGTACTCGAGACCTGGCTCGATGGCCGGGTGGTGGCTGCCTTCGGCGAAAGCCTGTTACTGCATCAGCCCGTGACCACGCCCAACCAGTTTTTGGCCAAACCGCGTGAAGCCGCCGATTTTCATTTACCTGCGAAAAAAAATACGGGTATCGTGCGGCTAATCCAGGTGCGCGACGGTGAAATTGTGACCGATGCCGCCGAGGCGCGTGCCCATTTGCAGGAGGGTTTGCTTTTGCCTTATCACGCTCATGACGTGCTGAAAATCGTGGTGTTGAACCGCTACGCGGAAAATGCGGCTGTTGCAGCGGGTTTCGTGCGGGGTTTCGGCCTGCACCGAGGGGCGCTGGCTTCGAGCGTGGCCCACGATTCGCACAATATTGTAGCGGTGGGTACCGACGATGCAGCGATTTGCGCGGTGGTCAATGCGATCATCGAAGCCCGTGGCGGCGTAAGCGCCAGCGATGGCTCGGGCGAAACGCGCGTATTGCCGCTGCCCATTGCCGGCCTTATGAGCGACATGGATGGATATGCCCTGGCGGAGGAATATGCTGTACTCGATGCGTGGACGAAGTCGGCACTCGGCTGTGTGCTCCGGGCTCCATTCATGACCTTGTCTTTCCTGGCGCTTCCTGTGATCCCGGCATTGAAAATGACCGACCTGGGTCTGTTTGATGTGGGAAAATTTGCTTTTACGGACGTGGAAGTTTAATTCCGGACGGAGACCTCAGCCGCCTCGACCCCGCGCAGGCGGGATCGAGGTCAATGGCTTTGGAGTGGGGTGGAAGGCCGGCGTACCGGTCTTCTGGGTCGGTTTTTTGTGCGGTACACAGGGTGGGGGGGGTAAAAAGGTCAATCAGGTGCGCCGCAATGTTGTGTCCGGTTTTGGGGAGTAAACAGATCGTTCCGATGAGAACTGATGCAAAGGTCGGGGCGCTGGCCGGTGCGGGCGAACTGAATCACGCTATTGAAAAGTAGATTTTTTATTGCATGTGAAGAAATGCTGGCGGGAGGCAGCCTGTCGTTCGACAGCGGCAAAAAATGTAGATTTGCGCCGCCAACTTCCGGCCTGTTTTGGGGTTCAGGTGGCAGCCATTTTTAGCGTGCAACACAAGGGGAAAATATTGCTGGGCCTTATCGGCCTTTTCATTGGCGACAGCATTGGCATGCCGTTTGGCGCCTTGTTCGGCTTTGTGGCCGGCTCCGTGTTGGGTTTCGTACTGATCGACCGGCCGCTGGAACAGGAGGCTGGTGAGGAACAATTTCGGGCCTATCAGCGCCGGCAGGGCGAGTTTTTGCGCCACGTTATTGCCTTGTGCGCCAAATTGGCCAAGGCCGACGGCACCGTCAACCGTTCGGAGGTGAACCACATGGAGCGGCTCATGCGCTATCAATTCCGTTTGTCGGACTCCAATAGGGCGTATTCCATCCGGGTCTGGAATGAAGTAAAAGACTCTCCCGAGCCTTTTGACGCCTATGCCAGGGCTTTTTACCGCGATTTTGGGCGCGAACGCCACCATGTGATGAACATGATGGACCTGTTGTTCAGCATGTCGGCATCCGACGGCGGGTTGCACCCGCGTGAGGAAGAATTGTTGCTGCGGGCTGCGGGCATTTTCCACATCGGCAGGCTGCAATTCGACCGTATCAAAAGCCGGTATTACCAGATGCCTCCGGGGGCGCAGCAGCGCTGGTCGGCGCTCGATCCATATTATGCCATTTTGGGCGCTCAGCCCACGGAACCTTTGGATGCGATCAAGAAGAAATTCCGCACCCTCGCTTTTCAATGGCATCCCGACCAGGTGGCGGCCCGCAATGCCTCGCCGGATGCCCTGCGACATGCCAAGGAAAAATTCCAGCAGATCAACGAAGCGTACGAAAAGATTGTGGCAGCGAGAAAATGACTTGCGTGGGTTGATAAAAAAGGATTGCCAACTCACATTTT
This sequence comes from Saprospiraceae bacterium, assembly GCA_044224705.1. GTDB lineage: Bacteria > Bacteroidota > Bacteroidia > Chitinophagales > Saprospiraceae > M3007. The sequence continues at coordinate 25,266 of JBGAJY010000041.1, read as the reverse complement.
CACTCCATTTCCTGAACGATAAAAAAACCGTCGGAGCCCTGGTTTTGATAAAGAGGCATCAGGATGAGGCCGTTGTCGGGGGAATAAATGGGCCCACGCAGGTCGTCCGCAAGGTGCTCGCTGCGCTGAACCGGCTGGAAGTTGATATAGCCGGGCCGCATCCGGAAATGGTCGGCAGGCCGGATAGGATGTGCATAACGCAGCTTGGTTACTTTGGGCAGAACGGCCGCATAATCCTGTAAAATGGCTTCGTTGGGTGTGCGGAGGGCTTCCGGCTCGATGCTGCCTGCTGCCCGCAGGCAATTGATCACCACGGCGACGCTGCGGTTCACCGACAAGGGATCTTCGTGCTGGCCGGCTTCAAAGGCGATACAAAAAGTACGGTCGTTTTGCAGCGTTTTATCCAAAAAGGTATGTTCGGCGGCGAAATGCAGCAGAGTGCCCGACAGTCCGTCGGCGAGTCCCAGCACTACGGGAGCTGCGAGCGCTTTGGCGAGGCGCAAACTCGGCGCGCCATTGGCAGGCAGGGAAAAAATACCGCCGCCGGCCGAGGTCGTGTGAAGGTCGAGCAGAATGAGGGCTTCGGGCTGTGTTGAACGGACTTCTTCGCTCATAATGGCCAGGAGTTCCCCCATTTCGCGATCTTCGGCGTGCAGGGTTTGTGGGTCTACGCCTTCTATGCGGCCGATATTCTCCGGTGTCCATTGCCGGTTCAGGTCTTTTTCGATAAATCTTTTTTGAGCGGCGTAGGCCCATCGGTTGCCCACGATTCCTACAATTTTTCCAGAAAAGTCAAAGCCGGGGTGCTTGTCGGATTCATTTTCCAGTAATCGAAAAACCTCTTCCAGCGCCCGTACGCCAGCAGGTTCGTTTCCATGTATGGCCCCGAAAGCGAGAATGAGCGCACCTGGCTTTTTGCCGCCGAATTGGCCGATGATACGGAGGGTGTTGGGCATATTTTGATGCTGGGTTGTGGTGATGCTTGGGCAAAAATAAAAAGGCAAGCGACCTGTGTCGCTTGCCTTTTCAGATAATGAGCCGGGAGGGTCTATTCAGATTTGTTCTTCCCCCTGGCGGCCCGTGCTTTGGTGAGAATTTCGGCCCGGCTGAGCTTCTGCCCTTCGGGCTTGGCTGTTTTTGTGGGTGTTTTTGGGCCTTGTTCAGCGATTTTAGCTTGACGTGCAGCGCGGGCTTTTGCCAGGATTTCAGCGCGTGAAAGTTTGGGGCCCTCGGGCTTGGCTGCTTTTGCCTGTTGGGGCTTGGCTGCTGCTGTTTTAGGCTTTCCTTGCGGTGAAGGTTTAGCGGCCGAAGCGCTTTTAGCCTGTCGCGCAGCGCGTGCTTTGGCGAGGATTTCGGCGCGGGTCAGTTTCGGGCCCTCGGGCTTGGCTGCTTTTGCGGGCTTGGCAGGGGTTGCGGACGATTTGGTCTTGGTTTGTTGTGCCGGTTGAGCGGCCGAAGCGCTTTTGGTCTGTCGCGCAGCGCGTGCTTTGGCGAGGATTTCGGCGCGGGTCAGTTTTGGGCCTTCGGGCTTGGCTGCTTTTGCGGGCTTGGCAGGGGCTGCGGACGATTTGGTCTTGGTTTGTTGTGCCGGTTGAGCGGCCGAAGCGTTTTTGGTCTGTCGCGCAGCGCGTGCTTTGGCGAGGATTTCGGCGCGGGTCAGTTTTGGGGCATCGGTTTTTGCTGCTTTGGGTTGAGCGGGCGCTTTGGCTTTTGCCGTTTTGGCGGGTTGGGCTACCGCTGCGCCGGCGCTTTTAACTTGTCGCGCAGCACGTGCTTTGGCGAGTATTTCAGCGCGGGTCAGTTTTGGGCCTTCGGTTTGCCTGGCTGCTTTTTTGGGTTTAGCGGCAGTAGCGCCGGCGCTTTTAGCCTGTCGGGCAGCGCGTGCTTTGGCGAGGATTTCGGCGCGGGTGAGCTTGGGCTGAGCAGCCTGGGCGGCGCGGAAGGCCTCCATTTCGGCTTTGGTGCGGCGCGTCCGGCGGGTTGTTTCGGGTTGGGCCGCGGCTTTCGCTACCTCTGCTGGTTTGGGCTGACGCGGTTTACGTTGTGGAGCTGCTGATTTACTTACCGTTTTAGCCGGACGGCCTTTACGAGCTGCGGTTTTGAGGGCTTCCGGTTTATGGTCAGGTTCTTTGGTCTGTGATTTATTATCGGTTACTATACGAATATGGCCCAGGTGGTGGCGGCTGTGCCAGGCGTACAAAGCGATTGCTTCGGTCAGCGGAATAAGCCGTTGTTTTTCAGGGTTGAAATAGCCTCGTTCGAGGTCTTCTTCGGACAAGGACTCCAGAAAATTGACCCAGCGGCGATGTAAGGCGGAGAGTAGTTTCAGGGACAATTTGACGGATCCGTTTTTGCCGTCTTCGGTTTCTGCCCACAAGGCCTCTTCATAAAGTTTTATCACAGGGGCGTGCTCCGTAACAGCCAGTTTCATGCGGATGTACGCGTTCATGTGACTGTCGGCAATATGATTGATGACCTGTCGAACAGTCCAGCCGCCTTTTCGATAGGAGCTCTCCAGTTGGCTGTTGCTCAGTTTTTTCAGGGCTTTTTTAATTTGTTTGGGGAGCCGTGCAATCGCTTTGATGTTTCGGCGGGTTTCATCAAGGGTATAGCTTTGTCCATAGGTAAATGGCCCGATCGGATATTTTAAATCCTGCTGTGTTCTCATTGCGCAATGTGAATTGGTAAAAAAATAAATTGAAGCATTGATAAGAGGTAAACGTTAAGAAATATTATTTATTGAATTCAGGATAATTGAATAATCAGGTGATAATTATGCCACAGTATCTTTCCAGCGCCATAAATAGCGGGTGGCCAGGCTTCGGTAGGGTCGCCAGGGTTCAGATAATTCAAGCATTCGTTTTTTCAGGAATTTCCCGGTTTCTTCCATGCCGTACAATTTTATCATGGCCTGTTGGATGCCGAGATCGTCAATTGGAAACACGTCGGGCCGGCCCAATGTAAAGATCAGGATCATTTCAACGGTCCATTGGCCAACTCCTTTAATGCTGGACAATTCCTCTATGATTTCTTTATCCGAATGAGCATTCCAGTCGGTTTGTTCGAGGTTGTTTTCTTTGGCATAAAGGGCAACATTTCGCAGATAGCTGGCTTTTTGATTGGATAATCCGACGCCACGCAACAGCTCCTGATCGAGAGCGATCAGTTGGTCGGCATGAGGATATTGTTCGGGGAATAATGCGCAAAAACGATTGAATATCACTGTCGCGACCTTGCCGCTCAGTTGCTGGGAAACGATAGAATTTAAAAGGTGAAAATAGACGTCGCCTGAAAGGGAGAGTTCGGGAAGCGTCGTAGTCTCGATTATTCGGCTGAATTTAGGGTCTTTCTGCAGGTGCAAAATAGCCGGGGATGAAATCATGCGGCAAGTTAAAGTGATTCCTTCCAATTATTTTATAAAAACTATCGGATAAATAATTTTCGGGGCCGCAACGCATATTCCGGCAAAAACTTCTGTTGCGTCTCTTCCCCAAATGAAATAATATTGCCCCGCCGGAATTTCTTCCAACAGCCCCCGGCACACGAAAACAATGGGATTTCAAAAAGTTAGCACCGTAGAAAGTCAAAACGAGATGCAGCGCTTTGTCCGCGCATTGCTGGAGGATGTCCAGGCCTTTGAGTATATGCTTGAAAACAATTGGTTTGAGAGCGATATCACACGAATCGGGGCCGAACAGGAAATGGCGCTGGTGGATAACCATACCCTGAAACCTGCCTGTATAAATATGCAGGTACTGGAAAAAATGGGCGACAAGTATCCCTGGTGCGTTACCGAACTGGCAAAATTTAACCTGGAAACCAACCTTTCACCGCGGGAATTTGTGGGCGATTGTCTCAGCCAACTGGAGGCGGAGAACATGGATTACCTTAAAATTATTCAAAAATACCTCGATGAATTCGACGCCAGTTATATCCTGACGGGTATCCTGCCCACCTTGCGAAAGCATGACCTGGAAATGAAAAACCTGACGCCCAAGGATCGCTATTTCGCTCTGATGGCGGCTATCCAAAAACACCTGCTTGGCACCTCGTTCGAATTGCGTGTGGAAGGGGTCGACGAGTTGCTGGTAAAACACGATTCTCCGTTGCTCGAGGCCTGCAACACCAGCTTTCAGGTGCATTTACAGGTGTCGCCGAAAGATTTCGTCAAAATGTACAACATCGCACAGGTGCTCGCGGGGCCAACCATCGCTATTTCGGCCAACTCGCCCCTGGTATTCGGCCGCAGGCTATGGCATGAATCCCGTATCGCCCTGTTCCAGCAAAGCCTCGACACCCGAACCACCAATGACCACATGCGCGAACGCTTGCCGCGGGTCAATTTTGGCTCCGGCTGGCTCACCGGCGACATTACCGAAATCTATCGGGAAGACATCAGCCGTTTCAGAGTGCTGCTGGCAGGTGCCATTGAAGAAAATTCACTTCAAATGATCAATGAAGGGAAAGTGCCCAAACTACGCGCGCTGCAAATCCACAACTCCACCGTTTATCGCTGGAACCGCCCGTGCTATGGCATTTCGCCCAACGGCAAACCGCACCTGCGCATCGAAAACCGCGTGATGCCGGCCGGCCCTACCGCCGTCGACGCAACCGCCAATGCGGCATTCTGGCTGGGCGCAATGGTTGGTATGGGCTTGCATTACGACGACATCACGAAACATATCGATTTTGTCGATGCCAGGGACAACTTCCTGAAAGCGGCAAAATTTGGCTTCGACACCACCTTTACATGGTTCAAGGATAAAAAGATGACTGCCAACGAACTGATGCTGAAGATTCTGCTGCCCCTGGCCAAGGAAGGCCTCAAACACCGCAAAGTGCGCGCAGCCGACATCAATAAATATCTTGGAATCATAGAATCCCGCGCCAAGGAGCACAAAACCGGCGCTCGCTGGGCATTGCGCTCCTTTACTGCCTTGAAAAAAGAAATCACCAACGACGAAGCCATTACCTGTGTCACTGCGGCTATTATTAAAAATCAAAAAGATAACAAACCCGTGCATACCTGGAAAGAACCCAATGCCTCCGACCTGGAACATTGGACGCCTGGCCACCTCAAGGTGGAAGAATTTATGTCAACCGACCTGTTCACGGTACAAAAGGACGATCTCGTGGAACTGGTTGCTGAAATTATGGACTGGCGTAAAATCCGTTACATGCCGGTCGAAGACAACAAGGGCGAGCTGGTAGGGCTGATTTCCTCCCGCATTCTATTGCGCCATTTTGCCCGCCAAAGCAAAGTATATCCGGGCGACGGCTTGGCAGGCCCGACAACAGTGAAAGACCTCATGATTGAAAAGCCTATTACAGCGACACCGGATACCACTATCCTGGAAGCCATGCGGCGTATGCGCGAAAACAAAATTGGCTGCCTGCCCGTGGTCAAAGGAAAAGATTTGGTGGGCATTATTACTGAAATGGATTTTATGCGAATTACCGGCCGGTTGATGGAACGTTTGGCAAAATGATTTTTACAGATATAATTTCTGATAGATTTTTGGATGAAATTATAGAAAATCTGTGCATCCCAAGCTGCTGAAAAATCGGGGCTGCTGATCAGCAAAGGCTTATGCGGGTTTTATAAACATGAATCATCCCGAATTTTTCGAAAATAGCAAAAACAGAGAAAATACTAATCGACTGAAAATCAATAAATTAACTACCCCCCCCTGACTTTAGTCGGAGAAAAATCCAGCCAATCATCCTGGGTTTTAACCCAATGACTTGCCCCTGGAAGCATTCAGGGGTTAAAACCCCGGTAGAATTGGGCATCTCCCTTTGCCTCCCGACTGAAGTCGGGGGTTAGTCAACTTCCACATTTTCAGTAGATTAGAAGAAAACGGAGTCCTTTGTAGCGAATTAGCGAAACGATCTTGGTTCTTACTCAAAATTCGGGATGACTCATGTTTGGCCCAGTTACCTTCATTCCATCCTGCTTCCCACCGCATTCAGCCCTTTGAACCAGGCGACCATTTGCGCCCGCTGGGCATCGCTCAGCCGGGCGTCGGCGTGGGTCCAGGTGTAGCTGTTCAGCGGCATTTCTCCTTCTTCCAGCATTTCGACACATTCCTTGATGCCGTGCAGCTGATCCCGGTCCGAACGGGCGCCGAAGGTGGAGAAATTGAGGTGGTGGCGACCCTCGTTCACGTGGTTTTTGAGCCACCACGAAACCGGCGCCACTTCGGCGTACCAGGGATAGCGCGTTTCGTAGGAATGGCAGTCGTAACAAGCCACTTTCAGCGTTGAAACAATCTCCTCTGGCGGCCGGGTGACGGCAATAAAATCCATGGCCGGATCGGAAGCCGGTACGGATTTATCGATGCGGAAAAGTTGCATCACAACGAGGAGTCCGGCAAGCGCCAGGAGCCATTTGCGTGTCTTCATATCAAAAAGAGTAGGTGGTGAATCATTTGCGAAAAGTAGGACAGCCGGGTTGATCGCGGTTGCATTTCACAAAATTTTTGCCTGTAGTTTGCCAAATCGCTGTTACTGGACCGCTGCGCCCGGACGGAAATACTACTTTCGCCCGGCCTTTTGGCCTTGTTTGTGCGTCGCTCACGTGTTAATCTGTTCAAACCAAATCCGTGTACCATGTTCAGAAATCTCCTTCTTTTTCTTTTTTTCATTCTCTGCTTCGGCCCGTTGGGCGCCCAGTCGCTCTGGTCCGACGTCAATGAGGCGACCATCACACTGACCGGCGAGCGCCGGATCGTACCGCAGCATTACCGCACCGTCCGGCTCGATCTCGACGCGGTGGAATCGCTGATGGGCGCCGCGCCCGAACGCTTCAAACCCGAAGCCGCCGACAACCAGACCCTGCTGACCCTGCCCACTCCCGACGGCGGCTGGCAGACCTTTCAACTGTTCGAATCGCCGGTGATGGACCCCGCCCTTCAGGCGCAATACCCGGAGATCCGTTGCTATACGGGCATCGGCCTGGACGACCCAACGGCAACGCTGAAATGCGACCTCACGCCCTGGGGCTTCCACGGCATGGTGCTTTCCAACCTCCACAGCACCATTTTCATCGACCCTTACAGCCAGGGCGACCGCGACAATTATGTCGTTTATTTCAAAAAAGACTACTTGTCCAAAAAAGCCAAATCCTTCGTGTGCGGCGTGGAAGACGGTGAGGTTGATCCGCATCTTTTCGATGAAACCCCCGATGCCGCGCCCGATTTTCAGGGCGACTGCCAGCTGCGGCGCTACCGCCTGGCCCTGGCTTGTACGGGTGAATACGCCACTTTCCACGGCGGCACCAAACTGCTGGTGCTGGCGGCCATGAACACGACCATGAACCGTGTGAACGGCGTGTATGAAACCGACCTGGACATCACGATGCAGATCATCGCCAACAACGACCTGCTCATATTTCTGAACGCCAATACCGACCCTTATACCAACAACGACGGCGCCACGATGCTCGGCCAGAATATCACGACCTGCAACAACGTGATCGGCATCGCCAACTACGACATCGGCCACGTGTTCAGCACGGGTGGCGGCGGTATCGCAGGGCTCAGCGTAGTGTGCACAGCCAATAAAGCCCGCGGCGTCACGGGCGGCCCTTCGCCGGTAGGCGATGGTTTCGACATCGATTATGTGGCCCACGAAATGGGCCACCAGTTCGGCGCCAACCACACCCAGAACAATAACTGCAACCGCGTAGCCGCCGCTTCCATGGAGCCCGGCAGCGCGTCCACGATCATGGGCTACGCCGGCATCTGCTCGCCCAACGTACAGTCGAACAGCGACGATTATTTCCACGCCATCAGTCTTCAGGAAATCGGCAATTTCGTGACGGGGGCTTCTCATACCTGCCCGGTGATCCTGCCAACGGGCAATCACGCACCCGTCGTGAACGGCGGCGCGGATTACAACATCCCGAAATCCACGCCATTCTCGCTCACTGCGGTCGGCAGCGACCAGGACAACGATCCGGTGACTTATTGCTGGGAGCAAATGGACCCGCAGTTTGCCACCATGCCGCCTGTTTCCACCAGCGCTACCGGTCCGCTGTTCCGTTCGTACAAAGGCACGGCCTCGCCTACGCGCTGGTTTCCGCGCCTGCCCGACCTCGTGAGCAACACCAACTCGCAATGGGAAGAACTCCCCGGCGTGGCGCGCACCATGAAATTCCGCGTCACCATCCGCGACAACCACGCCGGTGCGGGCTGTACCGAAGAGGACGACGTCGTCCTGACCGTGTCGGGCACGGCCGGCCCTTTCGTAGTCAGCGCCCCGAATACCAACGTGTTGTGGAACGTCGGTGAAACGCAAACCGTGACCTGGAATGTAGCCTCCACGAACCTGGCGCCGATCAACTGCGCCAACGTGAAAATCCTGCTGTCGACCGACGGCGGATTTACCTACCCGATCACGCTGCTGGCCAGCACGCCCAACGACGGCACGGCCGACGTAGTGGTGCCCAACAACGTCTCGAATACCTGCCGCGTGATGGTGCAATCGGTCGGCAACGTATTCTTCGACATTTCGAATGTCAATTTCCGCATTCAACTGCCGCCGGTGCCCACGTTTACCCTCGCGGCTGCGCAGCCCTCGGTGGAAGTCTGCGCAGGCAGCCCGGCTACCATCACGCTCGACCTCAGCGCCCTCGCCGGCTTCAACAACCCCGTCGATATTGCCGTGACGGGCGAGCCCGCAGGCTCCACGGTGACCATTTCGCCCAACCCGGTGACGCCTCCGGCAAGCGCCACAGTGACCATCAGCGGCCTGACTTCGGGCATGGCGGGCGACTATACCCTGACGATCACCGGCACATCGGGCGCTATTACGCAAACCACGACGGTGGATCTGAGCGTGCTGCCCGGCGCCCCGACGGATTTTGCCGAGCTCTCCCTGCCGGCCGACGGCTCCACGGAAATACCCTTGTCGACGACACTGGAATGGGAAGCGGTGCCTTTTGCAGGCACTTACCTGGTCGAAGTGGCCAGCAACCCCGGCTTTGATGCGGGCTCAATTGTTTATTCCGGTACGGTGACCGATGCTACGGCCGCGGTGACGGGCCTGCAAGGCAATACCGTTTACTACTGGCGGGTAAAAGCCGTCAACGGCTGCGGCGACGGCGGGTTTTCTGCCACGGCGGCTTTCCAAACGGCCAACCTGAATTGTAATGTGACCTTCAACAGCACCGATGTGCCGAAAGAGATCGACCCGGCTTCGGTCAATACGGCCGTATCGACGCTGAACGTACCCTTGAACACTTTGATTGCCGATGTAAATGTCAGCGTGCAGGTAGACCACAGCTGGATCGGCGACCTCGATGCCACGGTTTCTTCGCCTTCGGGCACAGATATCCAATTGTTCGACCGGCCGGGCGTGCCTGAGACTGATTTCGGCTGCGACGGCAATAACATTAATGTCGTTTTTGACGACGAAGCGGCCTCTACTGCAGCTGATCTGGAAGCCACCTGCGGCGCCAATCCGGGGATCAGCGGTCCTTACCAGCCCATCACGCCGCTGTCGACGCTCGACACCGAACCTGCCCAGGGCACCTGGACGCTTTCCATAACGGACAACTACCCCGAAGACGGAGGCTCCATCACCGGCTGGAGCGTGACTTTCTGCGTGGGCGGAGACAACCTGACCGCGACGCTGGCGACCAATTCGCCCCTCACCGTCGTGGCCGGCGGCAGCGGTGAAGTGGCCACGGCCAACCTCGAAGCCGAATATTCGGGTACTGCAGCACAGGCCGTTTATACCCTGCTCGTGCTGCCTGAGTTTGGTCAATTGTTGCTCGACGGTACCCCGCTGGGCGTTGGCGGCACCTTTACCCAGGCTGATATCGACGCCGGTTTGCTGGTATACGTGAACGGCGGCAGCGCCGCCACCGACGATATTTTCCAGTTCGATCTGGTGGATCAAAACAACGGCGCGTGGCTGCACGGCGGCTTGTTCAACATTGTTATTCTCCAAAACACCCTCGTCGTGTCGGCCACCCAAACACAGGGCCTCAGCTGCAACGGCGACAATTCCGGTGAAATCACCGTCGACGTTGCAGGCGGCACTCCGCCGCTGTCGTACAGCCTGAACGGTGGCCCGGAACAGGACGAAAATATTTTCGGCAACCTGCCCGCCGGAACTTACACCGTTGTGGTATCCGATGACAACGGCTTCTCCGCCACGACAAACGAAGTGGTGATCGAAGGCCCCGCGGCCATCGATGTCAGCAGCCTTGTGCTGCTCGACGATGTGACCGTGACGGCTACCGGAGGCACCGGCGTGCTCGAATACAGCCTCGACGGACAAAATTTCCAGTCAAGCAATGTTTTTGAAAACCTGCCGAACGGGGTGTACACTGTGACCGTGCAGGATGAAAACGGCTGTACAGCCACCACAACGGCTATTGTAGCAGTGAATACTTTGCTCATTGCACTCGACATTGAGACCAATATTGCCTGCAACAACGGTACCGACGGCGCCGTGCTGGCTAATGTGGCTGGCGGTACGCCTCCGCTCACGTTCAGCCTGAACGGCGGCCCCGCCCAGGATGACCCCTTGTTCGCCAACCTGCCCGCCGGCGATTACAGCGTGGTGGTGACCGATTCGGAAGGCTTTACGGCCACCACCAACACGGTGACGCTCAACAACCCGAACGCCCTCGACCTCAGCGCTTCCACTACCGGCGATGTGGTGACACTGACCGCTACCGGCGGTACCGGTATGCTGACGTACAGCCTCGATGGTCAAAATTTCCAGGGCTCCAATGTTTTTGAAGGCGTGGCGAACGGTGTTTACACCGCCACGGTGAAAGACGAAAACGGCTGCACCGCTTCCGTAACGGCCATTGTCGCCGTGAATTCATTGCTCGCTGCACTGGAAGTAGAAGCAACCGTCACCTGTGCCGGCGGCAGCAACGGCGCTTTGTTCGTGACGGTCGGCGGCGGCGAACAGCCGTACGAATATAGCCTCGACGGCAGCGTGTTCCAGTCGGAAAATACGTTCACGGGCCTTCCCGCCGGAAGCTACCAGGTTACCGTGCGTGACAACCAGGGCTTTACCGCAACGACCAATACTGTCGATCTTACCGCTCCGCCGGCCATCGACGCCATGGCTTCCGCCGCGCTGAACGTGATCACCGTGACCGCTACCGGCGGCACCGGCACGCTGGAATACAGCCTCGACGGTGTGAATTTCCAACCAGGCAATACCTTCGGCGGCCTCGCCAACGGCACCTACACCATCACGATCCGCGATGAAAACGGCTGCACGGCTACCGCTTCGGCTACCGTGGATGTGGCGCCGCTCGAATTCGTATCCATCGACGTGACCCCGATTGCCTGCAATGGCGGCACCTCAACGGTAACGGTGAACGCCACAGGCGGCGTACCGCCCTATGAGTACAGCCTCGACGGCGGCGCTTACCAGTCCGGCAATGTGCTGAACAACGTTGCGGGTGGAAATCATGAAATCACCGTCCGCGATGCGGCAGGTACCACTATCGCCACCAACGGATTTGTGGTGCTGGAACCGGCTGCCCTGACCGCCGCGATCACCGTCACCGGCAACGACGTCAGCGATGTGGATGTGACAGGTGGTACGCCTCCGTATTCTTTCCAGACGGATGCTCCTTCTTACATGGACCTCCCGAACGGCACCTACGGATTCACCGTGACCGATGCCAACGGTTGCACAGCCACGACCACCTTTACCGGAAATGTGCAGGCGCTGACCATTGTCAACGTGAACCTTGCCGGTCCGTTCTGCGCCGGATCAGCCGACGGCGTGCTGACGGTGGAGGCCGCAGGCGGCGAACCGCCCTACGAATACAGCCTGAACGACGGCCCCTGGCAATCGAGCAGCGAATTCACGGGTATCGCAGCGGGCTTCCTCAACATTCGCGTCCGCGACGCAGCCGGCACCATTGAGGAAATCAACATTGTCGTCTCTGAACCCACCCCGGTGGTTGTCAGCGTGGCGGTATCGGGCAACGACGCCATCCCGACAGTCACGGGTGGCGCTGCACCTTATACCTGGGCTATCGCCGGTCAGCCCGACCTGATCGATTTACCCAACGGTACCTACACGCTCACGGCCACGGATGCCAATGGTTGTACGGCCACGACGACGTTTGAGGTAAACTACACGCCCCTTTCAGCCACGTTTAACCTGATCGGCGATCCTTGCCTGGCCAACAGTTTTGAGATCACTGCCAACGGCGGTGTGCCGCCTTATCAATACTCGACGAACAACGGACCGTTCCAGGACAATCCGCAATTCCTGAACCTGCCGGCCGGAACGTACGAGTTCTCGGTGAAAGACGCTATCGGGGAAATCTACGATCTGCCTGTCGTGGTGGTCGTTTCTCCGCCTTTGTCGGCCTCCGCCAGCGCTGTGCTGAATACCGTCACGGTGACCGCCACGGGTGGTACGGGTTTGTACCTGTACAACCTCAATGGTGTGACCCAGATCTCTCCCGTCTTCGAAAACGTGCCGGAAGGTACTTACACAGTGACGGTAACGGACAATGCCACGGGCTGCACCGCTACGACGCAAGTGACGGTGATCATCATCGCGACGGTAGAGCCGGGCAGCGCCTGGGGACTGGTCGTGTCGCCCAACCCGAGCCAGGGTGTGTTCCAACTCGCCCTGCACAACGCGCCCGCAAGTGCCTTCCGCGCTGACGTGTTCGACGCCGCCGGCCGACTGGTGCTGACGCGCAGCTTCGATACCACGGGTGGTGCATTCAGCACTTCGATCGATTTGCAGGACGTGCCGCAAGGGCTTTACCTGCTCCGTTTGTCCGATGATAAAAATTGGGGAACGGTGCGGCTCAGCGTGGTGCGGTAATCGCCTCGATTCAATTTTGAACTTTGATGATGAGCCATTCCGGAAGACCGGAATGGCTCATTTTTTCTGTCAGAATGCCAAACTGCAGCCGGTTACTGGAATTCTTTTATCGTAAAGTCAAAAAAACGCCCGCTCATCACCCCCGTTCCACCATTTGCGATTTATTTGTCCCGGCAAAACGACTGAAAACCACATCCAATGGACAAACCCTTCTGGCACATCATCGCCAACCCCGTCGCAGGCGGCGGCGCCATGCAAAAGCGCTGGCCCCTGATCGAACGGACCTTGCAGGAACTCGGGTTCGATTATACCGTACAATTTACCGAGTCGCGGGGCCATGCCGCCCGGTTGGTGGAAGATGCGGTGCTGCGCGGCGGCCGTTACCTCATGGCCATTGGCGGCGACGGCACCAACCATGAAGTGGTGAACGGCATTTTTCAACAAAATTTTGTCGATCCGAAAGAGCTTATCTACGCGCTCATGCCCGTGGGCACGGGCAACGACTGGGCGCGGGAGTACGGCATTTCGCACGACCCGTACAAACGATTGCGTCATCTACTGAATGGTGAAACCTTGTGGCAGGACATTGGCAGGGTGCTTTATCAGGGCGCAGGGGGAGAGCAGGAACGATTTTTTGTCAATGTCGCGGGACTGGCTTACGATGCCTTTATCGCCCGGAAAATGGACGAACAACACCGCCGGCCCTCGCGGTTCATGTACCTGCTGATGGTGGGAAAATACCTGTTTGAATACAAACTGCTGCCCGCCCAACTCACTTTCAACGACCGCCGCATCGAGGATGTGTTTTATACGATCAATGTCGGCCTCTGCCGCTTTTCCGGAGGGGGTATGCAACTGGTGCCGCAGGCGGTGCCCGACGACGGACTGCTGGCGTTGACCTTTGCACGCCGGGTTCCTAAACTGGAAGTGTTGGCGCAAACACCGCGATTTTACAATGGAACTATCCTGAAACACCCGAAAATTGAAGGTTATCAGGTCAAAAACATTCGGGTGGAACACCCTGAAGGCGAGCCGCCCACCTTGCTCGAAGCCGACGGCGAATTTCTGGGCGAGACGCCAGCTACGTTTTCTATTTTGGAAAAGGCGCTTCGGATTGCTTTGTGACGACCTACCGCAGGCGGTTGGCGGCTTCCACTTTGGCCTGGTCGCGCCGGATGTTCTGGTTGGCTTTCCACAGCAAAAACACGGAGAGCGCAGGCATGCCGACGCCCGCACGGTAGTGAAAATCCTCCATCAGTCCCTTGGCTTCGTTGGCCAGCGTAAAAAACTGGGTGCCCAGGAAGATCGACAGGAATGCAGCAGAAAAGATGCCGAACGAGGTGATGCGCGATTGCAGGGGGCGGTTGGGATACAGCCAAACGGCCGCAAAAGCCAGTCCGCCGGCAATGATCGTGATGATCAGCAACCAGACCCGGTCGGTTAGGTTGAACTTGCCATCGACCAGGGCCGGAACAGCGGCCGATTCGGCGCCGATGGGCACCACGCCGTAAGGGATGGCGAATTGCAGCATGAGCGCAATGAAAGCGAGCAGAAGATAGACGGTTTGAATCCGCTGAATCATAACAGGTTTATTTTTCCGGCAAACATACGACGCAAGGCCGACTGTCAGACTGCCGAATCGCCTTCCAAAAAGGGCTGGTACATCATCAGGGCGTGATTTTCGGTCACTATTTCCTCCCGGATCAATTGACCCTCAGTGCCCAACACCCGCCGCGCGATCCGGTTGTGGCGCGAGTAGCCGCCCCAGGGCTCGTGGCGGATCAGGTGTTCTTTTTCAAATACCTGACAGGCAAAATCAGGCTTCATGGCGCTGCGTATTTCGCCCTGCAAATGAGTATCCGACAGCCGGATGCGCAATTGAAAAGGCTGTTCGGTATCGTTCCGCAGTTGCAGGTCGATGTAGTTCCACGCCAGGGTGGCGCCCGAACCGAAGGGCAGCGTCCGGCCTTCATCGGGGAATACGTCGTAGCTGTGGCGATACCGTTCGGTCACGGTCAGGGGCGTGTGCAGGGCCATCCAGTAAATCAGGTTGCCCATTTGGCAAAGACCGCCGCCGATACCGCGTCCGATACGCCCGTTTTCCAGTACCAGCCCTTCGAGAAAACCGCGCCGGGCGCTGGGCCGTCCCACACGCTGCCAGAAAGAGAACGTCTCTCCGGGGCTGATGAGCAACCCGTCGAGATATCCGGCAGCGAGGCGGAGGTTGGTGATTTTGTTGTGCTGCAAAATCATGTCCACGGCCTTCAGGCGCCGGAGCAGGGGCGTTTCGTGTTGAAAAACAAGGTGTTGCAACGGCTCGTTTTGTTGCTGCCGGGCAAAGCGCGTTCTTCCGAGCTGCCACTGCAGCCAGCGTTTTGCAGAATAAAACCAACGCCCCAAACGGCGGCGCAGGCGGGAACGGGCAGCGGGCGGTTTTATCGTATCCAACATGAGGGCGCAAATTTTGAAGGAAAACAGGAATTTTACACGGTCTTTCCAACCACCATTGCCGCAACTGCCACTAAAAACTACAACTGCCACTAAAAATGCAATACACCCTGAGCTACTGGGAGCGCGAAACCTTCCTTCAACCCCCCGACGTCGTGGTGATCGGCAGCGGCATTGTGGGACTGTCCGCGGCCATTCATTTAAAAAAAATCGATCCCGCGTTACGGGTGATGGTGCTCGAGCGGGGACCACTGCCCATCGGCGCCAGTACGCGCAACGCGGGTTTTGCCTGCTTCGGCTCACTCACCGAACTCATCGACGACCTCACCCGCATGAGCGAAGACGAGGTGCTGGCCGTGGTGGAAAAACGCTGGACCGGTCTCCGGCGGCTTCGGGACTTGATTGGCGATGCTGCCCTGGATTTTTACGGCCATGGCGGTTACGAGATGTTCCGCGACGCAGAAGCCGCCATTTTTCAGGAATGTGCGGAGCGAATACCGGAATTCAATCAGAAAATCGGCCGCATCACGGGCCATCCCGAGGTGTACAAGATCGTGGACGAACGACTGCCGGGGTTCGGTTTCGCGGGTGTCCGGCACCTCATTCTGAATCAGGCGGAAGGCCAGGTGCACACCGGTCGTATGATGGCCGCCATGCTGGAAAAAGCCCGCGCCGCCGGCGTGACGGTGGTCAATGGCGTAGGCGTCCGGCACATGGAAGACGGCAGTCAGGGCGTCGACATCGAAACTGAATTTGGCTGGACGCTGCGTGCCGGCCGCGTGCTGGTGTGCGTCAACGGATTCGCCCAACGGCTCCTGCCGCAGCTGGAAGTGACGCCCGCGCGCAACCAGGTGCTGATCACGCAACCTATCGCCGGCCTGCCGGTGGAAGGCTGTTTTCACTACGACCGCGGTTATTTTTATTTCCGCAACATCGACGGCCGCATCCTGCTCGGCGGCGGCCGCAACCTCGACATGGAGACGGAAAAAACGGACCAATTCGACGCTAACGAATTGATCCGCAAGGCATTGGTCAAACTTTTACATGAAGTTGTCTGCCCCGGCCGGCCGGTGGAAATCGATACCTGGTGGACGGGGATTCTCGGCCTCGGGCCGGTGAAAAAACCGATTGTCGAACGTATTTCGCCCAACCTCGCCGTGGCTGTCCGGCTCAGTGGCATGGGCGTGGCAATCGGGACGCTGGTGGGGCAGGAAGGAGCGGAATTAATGATGAATGATGAATGATGAATGATGAATAATACGCGTGTGTGCAAATTCATCATTCATCATTCATCATTCATCATTCATCATTATTTTTTCAGTCCGATTTCCCGCAACCGCTCATCCAGGTACTCGCCCGCTGTGATGGGGTCGTAGTGCAGCGGGTTGCTCGGCGTAATCGTGGAAGGCAGGCAACTGAGGTCCATGCTGCTGACCGGGTGCAGGAAGAACGGGATGCTGAGGCGCGGCAGGTGCCATTCTTCACGGGGTGGATTGACGACGCGGTGGGTCGTGCTTTTCAGGTAATTGTTTGTGAGGCGTTGCAGCATATCGCCGACGTTGATGACGATCTCGTCGGCTTCGGGCATCACCGCCACCCATCGGCCTTCCGAATTCAGCAGTTGCAGACCGCCGGCGCTGGCGCCCACCAGCAGGGTGATGAGGTTGATGTCTTCGTGCTGCTCGGCGCGGATGGCGCTGGCGGGTTCCTCCGTGATGGGCGGATAATGAATGGCGCGGAGGATTGAGTTGCCGTCCTTGATTTTATCGTGGAAATAATTTTCGTCGAGTTGCAGGAAGGTCGCGATGGCTTCGAGCAATTGCCCGCCGGCGTGTTCGAACGACTGGTACAGCTCGCGACCCAGGCGGGTAAAATCTGCGATTTCCGTAACCTGTACGTTGTCAGGATATTGGCTCTTTAAAGGATGGTCGGCCGGCACTTCCTGGCCGATCTGGAAAAACTCTTTGAGGTCGGCGACTTTCGATTGTTTGGCGTGTTCTTTTCCGAAGGAGGTATAGCCCCGCTGACCGGCCAGGCCGGGGATTTCATATTGACGTTTCACCGCTTCGGGGAGGGCGAAAAAGGCTTTTGAAGCGGCGTAAAAATTATCTACCAGATCCTTCGGGACCCCGTGGTTGACCACAGCCACAAAACCCACTTCGTGGAATGCTTTGCCGAGGTTTTGCACAAAATCGGCTTTTTCTTCACTCGTACCCAGTACGTATTGGGAGAGATCGACGGTAGGAATGCCTTTTTCTTTCATAGTATGGAGGTGTTAGAGTGTTGTAAAAAGGTGTGTTTTGAGGCGGTAAATATAGTCGTTCGGGCAATTACCAGTCCTTTTTCGGGCGGGGCCGCGCAGGCGGCCGCTGGTTTTCGCGGTACTTGCGGGCGCTTTTCTGGTCGGCAGGCCCTATACTGTTTTCCAAAGTTTGGCGCGCTTGTTCGGGCGTAATACGGCCGGGCTTTGGTGCGGCCTGCTTGTCGGGTTTGGGCTGGTTGGGGTTTTGATCGGAAGGTTGGGACTGATCGTTCTGTTGCTGGTCCTGTTCGGAGGGTTGAGGTTCCTTTTGCGGGTCCTGGTTTTGCTGTTGGTCTTGCGGCTTTTGTTGTTGGTTTTGTTGCTGTTGCTTTTCCTTTTGCTCCTTCTCGTGCTGTTTCTTTTTGGCAAATTGCAGGTTGCTTTTGGTATTGCCGTCACCCGGCCGGAGCCGGAGGCTTTGTTCGTAGGCTTCGATGGCTTTTTGATAATGCTCCTGTTTCAGATGAGCATTGCCAAGATTATAGAGCGCCTGCGCTTTGAATACAGGGTCGGGGGCCTGTTTGGCCGCTTCCGTGTACAACCCCACGGCATCTTCGTAGTGCCCCTGGCGGTAAGCGGCATTGCCCGTGTTGTAGAGGGCTGTCGGGTCGGAAGGGCTTTGAGTCAGGGCTTTACGATAGGCGTTTTCAGCGTTCTGGTATTCTTTTTTGTCGTAGGCCTGGTCGCCCTGGCGCAGCGATTGGTGGCTGGATTGGGCATGGACAGGGCAGGCGAGCAGGAACAGGAGCAGCGCCGGCAGCAGGTGACGGGTGGGCATTTTTTTCATAAAAAATTGTTTTTCAATTTTTTGTGAGTGGTATTGGGGTTCTCCTTCGTGCAGGCCTACGCCGAAGCATTCCTTCCTTTCCAAAAAATCCATGCCTCTGTCACCAGCAACAACAAAGCCGGTAGCAGCAGCCACTGAAAGTACGACTCAAATTCGGTGAAAGAGCGCACTTCCACCTCGCGTTTTTGCAGTTGGTCCACGGCGTTTCGGATCGCGCCGATGGCTGCGTCGCCTTGGCTGAGGTTGTAAGCTTGTCCGCCTCCTGCCCGTGCAAGGTCACGCAGGAGGGTTTCATTCAGGCTGGTGCGGACCACTTCGTTGTCCATGTCGCGTTTGTAGCCCGACACGCCGCCGGGCGCCAGTGGAATCGGGCCGCCGGCGGCTGTGCCTGCTCCGACGCCGAAGATCACAATGCCCTTGTCATAAGCCGTGCCGGCCCTGTCCACTGCATCGGAGTCGTGGTCTTCGCCATCGGTGATGATGATGAGGGCCCGGCCGGCGCCGCTTTCCGGGTCGAAGGATTGTTCCGCCAGCTCGATGGCCGCCGGAATGGCTGTGCCCTGCGCCGTCACCAGATCGGGCGCCGCCTCGGTGAGGAACGACTGCGCGGCGGCATAATCGGTCGAAAGCGGCATTTGCACGTAGGCTTCACCGGCAAAAAAGATGAGTCCGATGCGTTCACCTGTGAGGGCTTGCACGAGTTTTTGAGCAAAAATGCGGGCGAGTACCAGTCGGCTGGGCCGCACGTCTTCTGCCAGCATACTTTGAGAAATGTCGAGGGCGATGAATACGTCGGCGCTTTTCTGGGTGGTCGGTTGGAGTTTAACGCCGCGCTGCGGGTTGGCCCAGGCAAGTGCCAGCAGGACCAGGGCCAAGGCGAACAAGCCGTTTTTCAGCCAGAAACGCCGTGGCGAAAACCCCGGAATCAACCGGTTTTCCAGTCCGGGCGCGGCCAGCTTCGCCAGTACCGAGCGGCGCCAGTACCACCAGGCAACAAGCAAAACTGCGAAAAGCGGAAGCGACCACAGCAGCAGCAGAAAATCGGGATGTTCGAATTGAAACACGGTTTTATATTGAAAATCAAATGTTTATAGCCCGAAGCAGCCACCAGCGCAGCAGCATTTCCAGTAGCAACAGCAGCGCAGCAGCACCGAGCAGCCAGTGAAAAAAATCGCTGGTGTGCCGGATCGTGGTCACCTCAATTTTGGTCTTTTCCAGGCGATCAATTTCGCGGTAAATCTCGCTCAGGGCCTCTTCTGATTGGGCCCGGTAATATTGCCCGCCGGTCATCGCGGCAATTTCTTCCAAGGGTTTGGAATCGAAGGTTTGCTGCTGAAAATCATAGGAATACGTGCCGTCGGCATTGCGGCCGCTCGGCGCCAGCACGTCGCCTTCGGTGCCCACGCCGATGGTGTACACTTTGACGCCGAGGGCTTTGGCGACCTCGGCGGCGTCGAGCGGCGCCATAAAACCGGCATTGTTTACCCCGTCGGTCAGGAGAATCACGATTTTGGACTTTGAAGGACTGTCTTTCAGCCGGTTTACCGCGGTAGCCAGTCCCAGGCCGATAGCCGTGCCTTCGCCGACGCGGCCGATTTGCAGGGTTTGAATAAATTGTTGCACCACGCGCCGATCGGTCGTCAGGGGGCATAAAGTGAACGCTTCGCCGTCGAAGGCGACCAGCCCGATGCGGTCGTAGGGCCGGTTTTCCACAAAACTGGCGGCCACGGCCTTGGCCACCGCGAGGCGGTTGGGCGTAAAATCGCGGTTCAGCATGCTCAGCGACACGTCCATCGACAGTACAATGTCCAGTGCGTCGGCCTTGACCTTTTCTTCCTGCCACTGCCGTTGCGGCCGGGCCATCGCGAAGGTGAGCAAAGCCACGGCTACCCAGCGCAAAACGGGCAAAGAGCCCCGCATCCGCGCCCTCCATGTGGGCGCCAGGCCCTCCGGCGCCGGCTGCGGCAGCACGGCCAGCAGCTCGCCGCTTTGCCTCGCCCGCCGGATGAGCAGCGGGACGAAGAGGAGAAGAAGGAGCCAGAGTGGTTGGGCGAGGGTCACGGGATAAGTTTAATAATTGGTTGCAAAAGTCCTCGCCCAAGTTAACCCCACCCCCAACCCCTCCCCAGAGGGGGAGGGGAGTTTGCTCTCAACAGGGGTTGGGGGTGGGATTAACTTGGGCGAGGATCATCGATTTTGTAAAAATATAAAAATCAAGAAGTTACTTCCATAGCATCAACTCCCGGCACCGTCTTCACCACAAAGGCCCGCGCATTTTGCCACGCCTGCTCATGAAAAGCTGCGGGCGGATCGCCTTTGGCAAATTTCACCAGATCGGCAGCGTGCAGCAATTCGCTCAGCGCCGGGCGCAATTCGGACGGAAAATCTGTGGCCGACAAATGATATAAAATTTCATCGCTTACCGATTCCAGTGCAGGCACGCCGTAGCGCTGTTGCAGGTACTGGCGGACGATATGGGTCAGGGTTTCGTAGTAAGATTTGATCTGCTGGTTTTGCCAAAGGTTGCGTTGGGCGAGGGCGTCGAGCTGGCGCAGTGCCAGCTCGTGCGGCGGCACCTGCACGGCGCGGCTGCGTGGCCCGCGTTTTTTTCGCCGCACGAGGAGCCACCAGATGAGTGCCGCCAGGGCCGTGAGGCCACCGATCATCAGCACCCAGGGCAGCGCATCCAGCCAGTGGAAAGGCTCCCGGCGGATGTCTTCGATATCGGCCAGGTCGTTGGGATCGTCGGGCGATGGGGTAGGGAGCACCTGGATCGAAAGCGGGTTGGTTTCTTCGGCGTGGCCATCGCGGAAGCGGATCACGAGCGGCGGCAATTGGAGTTCGGCCGAGTCGAAAGTGATGAGCGTGACGTCGTTTTGCCACTGGTCGCCCACCCGGCGCCAGCCGCTTTCTTTCAGGATGTTTTGTTGTGGAAAAATACTGTCCCAAGGCGTAAAATCGATACTGGCGGGCTGCCCGGCGGCGTCCTGTACAGTAAGGTGCAGGAAAAATGCTTCGCCTGTTTCGACCAGGGAGGAGTCGAAAGCAGCACCGGACTGGGCATGGAGTGCGCTGCCGGTCAGCGACAGGAAGAGCACGGGGAACCAATATTTTACCAATTTGATCAACTTCATCGTCGTTTTCTGGCCGGAAAAAATTCCGGGCTACCGGGTGCGTTGTTCAAAAAAATGCAGCAGCGGCTGCACGTAGGGTTCGTGGGTCGGCAGGCTCAAGAAGTCTGCGCCGGCCAGGCGGAAATTGGTTCTTGCGGCGTCGAGATTTTCCAAAAAACGAGCGGTGTAACGACGGCGCATGCCGGGGTCGGTGGTGTCGATCCAGCTGCTGCGGCCACTTTCCGCGTCGGTGACGTGCAACAGGCCGGCGTCGGGCAATTGGCGTTCGCGGGCATCCCAGCAGTGCAGTCCGACGAGATCGTGCCGGCGGGCCAGTACGCGCAGCGATTTGGCGTAATCAGCGGATAAAAAGTCGGACAGCAGAAAACACACGCTGCGTTTTTTCAGCACGTTGCGGGTGAACTGCATAGCTGCGGCGAGGTCGGTACCGGAGCCCGCGGGTTCGAAATTCAGCAATTCACGGATGATGCGCAGGGCGTGCTGGCGCCCTTTTTTCGGCGGAATAAACAGTTCGGGGCGTTCGGAAAAAAAGAGCACGCCCACTTTGTCGTTGTTTTCCAGCGCCGAAAACGCCAGAACGGCGCAGAGCTCGGTCAGAAATTCGCGCTTGGTAGGGCGGCTCGTGCCGAAAAAAGCGGAGCGGCTCACATCGACCAGGAGCATCACTGTCAGTTCGCGTTCTTCTTCAAAAATTTTCACGTGCGGTTCGCCCGTTCGGGCGGTCACGTTCCAGTCGATGGAGCGCACGTCGTCGCCAAACTGGTACTGCCGCACCTCGCTGAACGACATGCCCCGCCCCTTGAAGGCGCTGTGGTAGCCCCCCGTGAAGAGGTGGCGGCTCAGCCCCCGGGTTTTGATCTCGACTTTGCGGACCTTTTTGAGCAGTTCGACGGTATCCATTTTAATTTTAAGTTGCAGTTGCAGTGCTTTATTTGACCAGTTCGGCGATGGGATTGTCTTTTCGCATGTAAGGTTTCAGGAGCCCGTAGGGCACCAACAGGTGTTGCTGGCCGTACACGGGATGAAACAAGGTGCTCATTTCCAGGCCTTCGCGGCGGATGGCGAAGAGCGGGAAGCCGTCGTTGGCCAGCCATTCGCGGAATTTCGGATCGGCGGCGAATTTGGCCATCTTCGGCGATTCCTTGCGGGTGTAATCCTCCATCCATTTTTTGAAATTGAAAGATTTGATGAACAGGTCCTCCAGCACGATTTCCTTACCTGTTTTGAGGTTAAAATTGAAGGAAACGCCTTCGGTGCGTTCGTCCCACGAATTGGCGAAAGTCAGGTACCCGCAAAACAAATCGTCGGTCCAGAACACCACTTCCGACCAGGCGCTGGCGCGCAGGCCGTTGCGGTTGGCGGGTGCTGCGTCGCGTTTCTGGGCGGCAAACGCGGCTTTGCAGCGGGTGATCCAGTCCTGTACCTTTTTGTCGAGCGTGGTATTGCAGGCATCGCAGCGGGTGCGCGGGTAGAGGGCGTCGTAGCTCGTCGTGTAATCGGCCGATTCGTAGCAGCCGACGAGCAGGTTGTCGCGAAGGGTGAATTTCAGCGACCGCCTTTCGCCGCTTCCAACCCATTGGATATCAGTGGTTTGTGGTATTTTCAACGAACCGCGCAGGATAGCGGCCGGCACATCTCCTCCGGGTTGCCGCGCACTGATCTCGTAAGTGCCTTCGTCGTCGATGCTGCCGCGGAGGGGGTAGGTTTTGCCATCGGCTTCAATCCAGAGATAGCCGTAGAGCAAGCCGTTGTTGAGGCGGCTGAGCACGAGGTCGGCACGGGCGTTGTTGTAGCGGCCGATGTAGCGGTTGGCCCATTTGTTATCGCCACAATGTCCGGCGGCGAGCACCTGGCCTACAGCCACTTCATCGGCGACGAGGCGTAGCCCTAGACTGCTGTCGCGGTTCATCCAGTCGGCTTCGAGGCGTTTGTCCGACAGGGTGCCCCTGATCAGGCCGGTGGGTTGGCTGCGGGTATCGGATTCGCGCAGTACGAGCCGATTGCCGTTCAGGCTGCCGTCGAGTCGGAACCTGACGCGGCTTTGGGGGTAGGAGAGGTAGCCGCGGCAACGGGTGCCGTCGGAACCGAGCGATATGGTCACGCTGCTCACGTCGTCGAGGCGGCCGCTGAAATAGCGGACCCATTTGATTTCAGCGGGTCGTTCGAAGAGGCGGGCGATGGCGGTATCGCTGATATTCGGCGGCAAAGCGGCAGGTGTTTGGCCTGGCTGCGTAGCAGGTTTGGCAGTGCCCGGGGCCGGGCTTGCAGGGGGCTGTGTGGCCGGTTTTACAGCAGGTTTTGCGGCGGGTTTGGTGGCCGGTTGCGTCGCCGCAGGTTTGGCGGGTTGGGTTTTGGCCGGTGTCGTGGTCGGTTTTTGCGAAAAAAGCGCCGTCGTGAGAAAGAGGAATAAGCCGGTGAGGAGCACTGTTTTTTTCAAAAAATAGCCCGCCGAACCAACCGCGGAGCGGTTGAACGTCAAAGCAGTGTGTTTCCCACAGTCTTCGATGCCCTTATTCAACCGCTCCGCGGTTGAAACGCCGATAACGGCATTCCCCGGATTGCATCCGGGGCGGTTCATGTTCAACCGCTTCGCGGTTAATTCGAGGTTTTTTTGATCAAAAAAACCGGTATAAAAGGTAGCTTTTGTCCAATTCATGCTGTCTGATAGTCAAGTTCACCATTTGAAGGCCGTCGGTTCCCTCGCTTCGCTCGGGATGACAATTAGGTAATAATCAAATTGTTACATCAGATTTCTCGCTACGCTCGAAATTCGGCCACGGCATGGGCAAATTTCGAGCGTAGCGAGAAATCTGGTGGAGCGTCATATTCTTCATCAACGGTCTGTCATCCCGAGCGAAGCGAGAGAACTCAAAGCGTTCAAACCTTGCTAATGGCCGGCATTTTCAAAGCGCGATTAAATTCTGAAAACGCATAAGCCCTGCGTTACGGCACTTCCACCTTCGCCAGCACACGGCCGATGATCTCCTCCGTGTCCACATTTTCGGCCTCGGCTTCGTAGCTCAGTCCGATGCGGTGCCGCAGCACGTCCGGCGCAATGGCACGCACGTCTTCGGGAATCACGTAGCCCCGGCGGCGCAGGAAAGCCAGTGCCCGCGCTGCCTGGGCCAGTGCGATGCTCGCGCGCGGCGATGCTCCGTAGCGCAGCAAAGGCGTCAGTTCGCGCAGGCTGTAATCGGCCGGTGTGCGGGTAGCGAACACCAGGTCGAGCAGATATTGTTCGATTTTTTCGTCCATGTACACCTGCTGGAGCACATCGCGGGCGCGCAGCAGGGCGGCGGGCGACACGACCGGGCGAGCCGCAACCTGCTCATCCAGCAGGTTGCGGCGCACGATGTCGCGCTCCTCGGTTTTGGAAGGGTAGCCGATTTTTACTTTCAGCAGAAAGCGGTCCATCTGCGCTTCGGGCAGCGGATAGGTGCCTTCCTGCTCGATGGGGTTCTGCGTGGCGAGCACGAGAAAGGGTTCTTCCAGGTAAAAAGTTTCGTTGCCGATGGTCACCTGGCGTTCCTGCATGGCTTCGAGCAGGGCGCTCTGGACCTTGGCGGGTGCGCGGTTGATCTCGTCGGCCAGCACGAAATTGGCGAAGATCGGGCCTTTGCGCACCGTGAATTCCGAGCGGGCGGGGTTGTAGATCATGGTGCCGATCACGTCGGCGGGCAGCAGGTCGGGCGTGAACTGTATGCGGCTGAACCGCGCGTCTACGGCTTGCGACAAAGTCTTGATCGCGAGGGTTTTAGCCAGTC
>JBGAJY010000313.1:0-4273 GCA_044224705.1 Saprospiraceae bacterium | reverse complement strand
TTAACGAAATTAAATTTCCGAAATATAGTCAGCAATTTAGCCAACACACTCTTCCCACTCGCCTGCTCTCCGATCAACACCGTCACCTTCCGCAAATCAAGCGTTGCGTCTTTAATCGGACCAAAATTTTTGACTGTAAGTGTCTCCCTTGCCATTGGAAATCAATTTTTTACAAAAGTAAACAATCCTGTGTGACTCCGAGTTCACCCCGCCTCGAACACCATCGCCTCATGCCCCAACTTCCTGAAATCCACCGGCGTCACTGCCGACACGCCCTGCTCGGGCATGTACACCCCGTAAATGGTATCCACGGCGGCCATGGTCGCCTTGTTGTGCGTCACGACGATGAACTGCGAGTCTTTTGAAAACTCGCGGATGATGCGGTTGAACTTCTCGATGTTGGCGTCGTCCAGCGGGGCGTCCACCTCGTCGAAGATGCAGAAGGGCGCCGGTTTGAGCAGGTAGAGGGCGAAAAGCAGGGCCGTGGCGGTCAGGGTCTTTTCACCGCCGGAGAGCTGGGCGATCGTTTGCGGCCGTTTGCCTTTGGGCTTCGCGATGATGTTGATATCCGATTCCAGCGGGTCCTCGGGGCGGGTGAGCACCAGGTCGGCGGTGTCTTCTTCGGTGAACAGGGTACGAAACACGCGGATAAAATTGGTGCGCACCTGCTCGAAGGATTCGAGGAACCGCGTTGTGGCCGTTTCTTCGATCTCTCGCATGGTTTGCAGGAGGTTTTCCTTGGCCGCCAGGATGTCGTCGCGCTGGCCGGCGATGCTGTCGTGGCGCTCCTTGATCTCATTGTACGCCTCGATGGCCAGCGGGTTGATCTCGCCGTAAGTGTCGAGCCGGCGTTTGAGATTGCCGACCTCTTTTTCCAGGGCTTCGCGTTCGAATTCGGGATTGGGTTCCTGATTGATGACGTCGTTCACGCCCATCCCGAATTCGGCGCGCAGGCGCTCGCCGATGGAGGTGATTTCGAATTTGACGTCGTTGAATTTTTCCTTCAAACGGTTCACGAGGATCTGCAATTCCTGCTGTTTGCGGAAATTCTCGCGCACCTGGTTTTCCAGTTCGTGGATTTCGTTGCGGGCCTTGAAATAGGTTTGTTCCACCTCGGAGAGGGCAGCTTCCTTGATCTTTTTTTCTGCGTAGCCGGTGGTCAGTTCGCCGTCGAGCCGGGCAATTTCAGACTGAATGAGGGAGATTTCCTCGATATTTTTTGATTTGCCCGACTCATTTTGAGTGACTTGCGCGCGCAGTTCGCCAAGCCTTTTCTCGCGGAAGCTCAGTTCCTGTTGAAACGCGCTGACCTTGTTTTGCTGTCGGATGAACTCGATATTTTGCTGGTTATAAGCGGCGCTGGCATGGCTGAGTTGTTCGGCCACGTCGCGGAAACTGCCGTCGACGCTCGCGAGCCGTTCGCGCACGGCAGCGGCTTCGGACTGTTTGGTGCCAAGCAAGGTTTCAATTTGCGCGTTGGAGGCCGTGAGCTTTTCGATCATTCGGCCGCTCTCGCCAGCCTGGGCGTCAAAATTCAGCACGAAAGCGGCGATGTTGTCGTGGCGCGCCCGCAGGCCGGCGGTTTCCTGGCGGAGTCGGTTCAGGGCATCGCGTTCGCGGTTGAGGGTGGCGCTTTGATCGGCATTTTTCAGCGCCTGAAGGTGGGCCCGCAGGGTAGCGAGGCGGTTGTTCATGTCGGCCTCGCTTTTTTCGAGTTTTTTGATGTCGGCTTCGAGGATCTCGAGGTTCTTTTTGCGGCCGATTTTTTTGCCTTCGAAAAGACCGACCGAACCGCCCGAGAGGGCGTATTTTTTTCGGGCAAATGTTCCGGATTTGGACAACATGACTGCGTCCGGGAAGTCTTTCAATAAACCGGAGCTCGAAGCGGCGGCTTCATCCGTGGTAATAAAAACGTTTTCCAGAAGATAGTCCAGCAGTGGCCGGTATCGGGCTTCCACTTCAACGAGGTCCGTGGCGCGAACGCCTTCCGGAGCAAACAACAGATCGTTGGCGCGGGCCTGAAAAGCATCCAGCAGGAAAAAATTGGCGCGTCCTTTCTGGCTGCGGCCGAGCAATTGAATGGCTTCCACGGCTGAGGCGGCGTCGGGCACCACGTAGTAGCTGAGGTAGGGTTCGAGGTAGTTTTCGATCACCACCCGGTACTCTTCGCGGACGTAGAGGAGGTCGCTGAGCAGGGGGCAGTTTTTGGCCCATTCCTTTTGCTGACTGAGGAATTTGATGCTTTCCGGAAAGCCTTCGAGGCTCTCCACCATGCTTTTGGTGAGTTTGAACTCGTTGCGTTTGGCGTCGAGCTGGCGGTGACAATCGGCGATCTGGCGGGTGAGGGCCTCGGCGTCGCGCTCGGTGTCGGAGATAGCCGTGCGACGCTTTTCTTCGGCGGCTTCGAGTTCGTCGATCCGGGCTGCCTGCACCGATTCCGATTTGGCGACCTCGTTGATTTTCAATTCGATCGATTGCATATCCTCGCGGCGGGCAGCCACGTCGGCGAGGGTGCGTTCCTGGTCGCGGCGCAGGTTGTCGATCTGGTTGGCCTGTACGGCTTTTTGTTTTTCCAGTTCGACGATCTCGCGTTCGAGTGCCTGCTGGGCCTGCACGAATTCGTCGAGATTGCCTTTGAGCAGGTTATGGTCGCCGCGGACCTGTTCCAGTTTTTGTTTGGCCTGGTCGAGGGCGGTTTCAAGTTCGGCTTCCAGGGTTTTTTCGTAGTTCACGTCGGTCTGGTAGCCCTCGACTTCGCTTTGGAGTTGGCGGATCTGGTCGGCGGCGCGGGCGAGTTGATCGTCGAGACGCCGGGCGTCCTGCTCTACGAAGGAGAGTTTTTGCGCGAGCATGTTTTTCTCGTTCTCCTTGCCGCGGATCCGGCCCGTGAGTCGGTTCACCTCCTGTTGCTGCTCGCTGAGCGAAGTCTCCTTGTCGGTGTGGGTTTTGCGTTTTTCCTCGATGGCTGCGTCGAGTTCACGGGCTTTGATTTCGACGCTGCGGTAATTGTCTTCCTCGCGGCTGATCTGGGTTTCGAGTTCTTTAAAGGTCTTTTTGTGGCGCGCCAGGTTGTGTACCGAAAGTTCGACGGAGAGCCGTTTGTATTCGTCTTTGAGTTCGTAGAAGCGCTGGGCACGTTGGGCCTGTTTTTCGAGTCGTTTTAATTGGTCTTGTATTTCGAACAAGAGGTCTTCGATGCGGTCGAGGTCGGCGGCGGTGGCTTCGAGTTTTTGCTGGGTTTCGTGTTTGCGGGCCTTGTATTTGGACACGCCCGCAGCCTGTTCGAACATTTTCCGGCGGGCTTGCTCGCGGTCGCTGAGCAGGTCTTCCACCATACCGAGGGCGATGATGGCATATGAATCGGCCCCGATACCCGTGTCGAGGAACAGCGAAGTGATGTCTTTCAGGCGGCAGCTGACGCCGTTGAGGCGGTATTCGCTTTCGCCGGAGCGGTAGAGGATCCGGCTGATGGTGACCGTCTGGTAGTCGGTCGGCAGCACGTTTTTGGTATTTTCAAAAGTCAGGGAGACTTGGGCAAGTTGCGCTTCCTTGCGTTTTTTGGTGCCGTTGAAAATCACCGACGCCATTTTATCGAGGCGCAGCTGGCCTGTTTTTTGTTCGCCCAGCACCCAGCGCACGGCGTCCACCACATTGCTTTTGCCCGAACCGTTTGGCCCCACGACCCCCGTGACGTCGTCGTTGAAATGCAGCACCGTTTCGTTGGCAAAACTTTTGAAGCCTTTCAGTTCCAAGGTTTTAAGTCGCATACTCCTCTTTTTTTCAGCAGAAAACGGGCGAAAGTAGGGAAAATGCCGGGAGTACAGACCCGCCGGCCAATGGTGTTTTCAATTTTCTGTGCGGCTTTGGAGAATCCGCTCTTCTCTAGTGTACACATTGAACCGTTCGCCGCGCAAAAATCCTACCAGGGTCATGCCCCCGGCTTCCGCCAGCTCCACGGCAAGGCTAGAAGGCGCCCCGACGGCGGCCAGCAAGGGCAAGCCGGCCATGGTCGCTTTCTGCACCAGTTCGAAACCGGCACGCCCGCTGACCAGCAGCAGTAAATTACGAAACGGCAGGGCTTCACCCGACTGAAAAGCCGCGCCGATCACCTTGTCCACGGCGTTGTGCCGGCCGATGTCTTCCCGCAGCAGCAACAGGCTGCCATCGGGGCGAAACAGCCCTGCAGCGTGGAGTCCGCCGGTCAGTTCAAAAGTCGCCTGGGCGCGTCGCAGGGTATCCGGCATGCCGTACAACACCTCGGGTGGCACGAGCG
>JBGAJY010000312.1:0-4310 GCA_044224705.1 Saprospiraceae bacterium | reverse complement strand
ACTCCGTTCAAAATATTGAATGCAGCTGTCGATCGCCGCCAAGGCCTTCGCGTAGTCCTTTTGCGCCAGATAGTGCGAAGCCTTCATTTTGTCGACCACTGCCACTGAGTAGAAATCGCCCGCCCTGGCTGCCAAAGCCTTGGCTTCGGCGAGGTACTGAAACCCTTTTCTGGTTTGCTGGTGGCTGTTGTAATAATCGCCCAGAGCCGAAGAGGCGGCGATGATCCCGCTCGTCACTTTGCCTTTTTTGTTGAGTGCCAGGGATTTCAGGTAGGACTGTTCGGCATCTTCGTCATAGCCCAAACCCGACAGTGTCAGGGCGTTGTTGTAGTACAGGTCGGCAATCAGTTCATAATTCTTACTGTTTTTCCCGACCTCTATTCCCTTTCGCGCAAATTCGAGCGCGGCTTTGAAATCGCCCAGCGAATATGCCGCCGACAACAGGTTGGAATACAGGTTGAGCATACGATCCGAAGTGGCCACATCCCTGTTTTGCAGGTAAATCTGTTCGGCTTCCAGGAGTACCTGCAAACCTTTCCGGTACTGTAGATTTTGATTCAAAAAGGTGCCGTAAGACTGCAGGAAAGGGGCCAGAATGAAAGGATCGTCAATGGTTTTCAGCAAAGCATAGGCAGAATCCAGCAGGGGCAGCGATTGGGAAAAATCCTGCCCGATGAAGTACAAGAGCATGGCTTTCCGGTACAGGAGCCGTCCTTTCAGGGTGGGGTTGCCATTGTGCAGCAATCGCAGGGCGCGTTGGATGTAGCGCAGCGCGGCCGAGTCCGCCTGCCGGTCGTAATAGAAATTGCCGATTTCAAACAGGGCCGCCGCTTCGCCCGCGGGATCGTTCGCTGCCCGCTTTTGCGCGGCTATTTGTTCCAGGCTATCGATGGTTTTGCCGGGCTGCGCCGAAAGCCAAAAGGGTGTGAAGGCTGCGAGTAGAAATAACTTTTTCATCCTTGAATCAGGCTGTTTGACTCCTAAAAGTGACATTTTTTTGGCACTCCGATGATTTTTCCGGCCCCCAATCTTTACGCAGAAAGGAGCATTCGTGACCAAAACGGCACGCTTTCGTGACCGTATCCGAGCCGTTCGTGACCAAAGTCAGGCAGCATGGCAAGCGCCGAGGCCACATTTGAGGCAGTTTTTACCAAACACACTCAAAACGATGAAAAAAATGCTGCTTTCCCGCGAGTCTTTCCGACTCAATGCCCTGCATCCCGCTCCTCTTCAACTTTCCATTGGAACGGCTTTTAAGATGTTGCTGGCTATTTTCCTGCTACTGGGCCACGCCTTGTCTGCCAAAACGGTAGACCCCGCAACGGCCATGCAGGTAGCCAAACACTTTTACCAAAGCACAGCCGCAGGACGGTCGCCCGACGACGGCAACCTTCAACTTTTTCTGGCCTACGGAGAGGAAAACCCCGACCTGACCTCAAAACCCAATCTCCTTTACATTTTTAATGTCAATGCCGGAGGCGGTTTCGTGATCGTGACGGCCGACGATGCCGTGGAGCCTGTCCTGGGGTATTCCACGACCGGGGCGTTCGACGCCGCGGATGTGCCGGATAACATGGCGAAATGGCTCGAAGATTACCAACATGAGATCCTTTTCGTAATTCAAAACGGCATCGCTCCTTCCGCCGACATTCAGCAGAAGTGGAATGCGCTGCGGTCGGGGCCGCAACCTGCGCGCGAACTTTCGGGCGTCGGTCCGCTGCTGACCACGACCTGGAACCAGAACCCGTATTACAATGCGCAATGCCCCGGCGGCTCGGTCACCGGCTGTGCGGCGACGGCTATGGCGCAGGTCATGAAATACTGGAATTATCCGGCCACCGGCGCCGGCTGGAACAGTTACGTGGAGAATGACTACGGGCTGCTGTTTGTCAATTTCGGCGCCGCTACGTACAATTGGATCGCCATGCCCAATAACCTGCAACAGAACAATTCGGAAGTGGCTAAACTCATGTACCACTGCGGCGTGTCGATCAATACGAATTACAGCCCGCAGAGCAGCGGCGCCAACCCAGCGTACATCAGAGACGCTTTTGTCAATTATTTCAAGTACAGTCCGGGCGCACAAAGGATCAATAAAAACAATTATACACCGGCCAACTGGATACTTGCCCTGAAAGCGGAACTCGATGCCAGCCGGCCCATCTTTTACGGCGGCTTCGGGCCCGGCACAGGTCACGCTTTCGTCTGCGACGGGTACGACGACAACAACCTTTTTCACATCAACTGGGGCTGGGGCGGTTCTTCCAACGGTTATTTCTCGGTTCAGTCGATGAATCCAAGCGCCACGGGTACCGGCGGCGGCACCGGCGGCGGGTACAGCACGGATCAATTTGCCATTGTCGGCCTCCAGCCCAATTCAGACCAGGTGAATTTGCAGACCATCGTTCCGATGTCGGTTTTTCCGGATCCGCTGCAGTGGCTGGTGAGCTATAGCGTGATCACCAGTGTGCAAAATATCTCCCCCATTACCTTCAACGGTCAGATCGGTCTGGGGCTTTTCAATGAAGCGGACGGCAGCCTGGTCAAAATACTTCATGCCCAGGACGTGTCGCTGACGCAGTTGGACGCCGTGGTGCCTGATTTTTCCGGCGTCGTCAATTTTCCTGCCGCCCATTACCTGGTCGCTGTCATGTACAAGGTGCAGGGAAGCAATCAGTGGACGCAGGTGCCCAATGGCAATTTAGGCAGCTACGCCAACTTTAACGTAGGCAGCGTCGGCACCATCCACATGACGGCGCCCCTGACGGCCAACCCCAGCCCGGTCGTATCCGGCGCCCCGCTCGACCTCGACGTGACGATAACGGATCCGAACGGGTCCGCCACCGTCGATTTTGCCGTGAACCTGTGGTCGGCCGACGCCCAGTATCAATTTGAGATCAACCGGGTAAACAATGTCCAAATCCCCGGGGCCGGTTTCAACATTCCCGTTCATTTCCACACCGACGCCCTGAACGTGCCGCCGGGCAGGTACCTGATCACGATCGACGAAAACGACGGAACCGGCTGGACGCAGATGAATCCATTCAGTTTCCCCACCACCATTACCCTCGACGTGCTGCCGGCCCCTATTCTTCCGGACGTTTTTGAAGAAAATGAAACGCCCGACGGGGGCCACTACCTGGGCCTGAACTTCGTCAACAACGTGGCGTACGTGAATACGGAAGGCTCCAATATTGACAGTCCGGACGACAACGATTATTTCTACTTCGTCCTCGACCCCGGCTATACCTACACCGTCAAAGCCCGGGTACACGACGCTTATAACAGCGGCAACGGACAACTCTACACCAACGACGTGCGCTGGTCGTACCGGGCCGGCACCGCGAATAACTTTTCGGAATCCTACGACGACATCCTCCTGACACCGGCCATGACCTTCACGACACCCAGCGTCGATTACGTCGACTTTCACATCGTGCCGTATTTCGCCGGCACGCTTGGAACCTACCTGTTTGAGGCGGAGGTGACGCGCACGCTGATTTCGGGTACGGAGGACTTGTTACCGGAGCAGACGATCAGCGTTTATCCCAATCCAGCAAATCAGTTTACGACCATTTCATTGCTGGACCCTGAATTAACCCCGAAAACGATCGATTTGTATAACCTGGAAGGCCAACTGGTGCATACCCAGGCGGCAAGCAAGGACCAGGACCACCGCATTCTGACCGGCCACCTGCCCAATGGAACCTACCTCGTATCGGTCGTGACGGAAAGCGGCGTCTGGAATTCAAAACTCAACATCACACACAACCGGTAAAACCTGAAAAAGACTGTTTGGTAAAACAGCCTTTGCCGGCGGTTCCGAACTTCGGAATCGCCGGTTTTTTACGTCCTTAAAAAACCCTTCCAGGGCGCACGCTGCGGATTACATCCTTTCATCACGACAATGGGTTAACTGTCTGCTGAACAGGAGCTTGGCCTTTTTTTAATACCTTTATCGGGTGGTTTTTAGGGTAAAAAGGTATCGCCCACCACAAAATCCTGCCCAAAGCGAAGTAAGATATGTCCGTCAGGCCCGGAAACCCAAGGGGGTGTAACAGAAGGGCTTGGCGGATTTTTTTTGCAGACATTAGTCCGCATCTGCCATCACTCCATCCGGTTCAGGGCCCGCATCAGCGCTTCCACCTGCGTATCGCTCACGGGAATATAATGCTCGCCGATAAAAATGGTTTGGCTGCGGATGGATTCGATCTTGTCCAGGTTGACGAGGAACGACTTGTGCACCCGCAGAAATTGCTGTTCCGGCAGTTTTTCCGCTATGCCTTTCAGGGTGCTTTTAGTGATCAGCG
>JBGAJY010000311.1:0-4312 GCA_044224705.1 Saprospiraceae bacterium | reverse complement strand
CGCTACAGAAAAATGCCTCGCTGACATCTTACATGTCGCGAGGCCCGAAAACAATAAACAGCAGGATATCTTTTACGGTATGATACGCCGCGAGGGCGTGCACCGGTTTACACGTTGCTGATCTTGCGGATCACCTTGTAGAGTCGGGTGGTTTCATTCACTTCTTCCTCAAAGGGATCGTGATCGAAATAATTGGCCGAAATGAGTTTGAATTTGGTGATGCGACCGCGGTTGTTGAATACTTTCTGGACGTATTTGACCCAGACGTTGCCGCTGCTGCGCACCGCGTAAATTTCGTTATCGCGGATGTCGTTCAGGTTCTCTACCGATTTACAGATAACAATGTCGGCGTGTTTGATGACGGGCTCCATGGAATTGCCTTCAATCTGGAAAGCGACCAACCCCGAACCACTAACCCCGGGAATGGAGAAATAGGTATTGTCTTCACGGCTTTCTGCGCCGAGGGTACTGCCGGCAAAAGCCCGGATCGTAGTAAACAGAATATTGCCCTCCCCGCCGGAGGCAAATTTTTCATTGCCAAATGCATTGGACGGCGCTTCAAAGCCGAACGGATTGCCGATGCCGTGCAGCATCCAGGCTTCGTTGATGTCATAAGCACGGCAAAAAGATTGGGCCTGGCCATAGTCGATCACCCGTTTGCTGTCTGAGTTCAGAAAGGCACGAATAATATGACCGTAGGCCTTGTTGCCGAGCACTTTATCCGCTACGTCTCCCACACCGCGGCCACCGCGGTCGTTCTTGACAATGGCGCCGCGCTCTTCCAGCAGTTTAAAGGCTTGAATGAAACGACTGTTTAAATGAATCCGGTCTTCCTTGATCATGGCTCAACAATGTTGACTGAGTGAAGCAATGGCGTCTTTTAATCGGCAATAAAGGAGGATCTGAATGGCGTTTTACACAACACTGCTCCTTTTTCTTTCCCCGATTTGACCCTGCAAACTTAAAACAAATGGTTTTTAAAAACAAAAAATGTCAAAGTTTTTTTTCGACTTTAAACTGTTTTTTTTCGGGATAATTTTTCATTCGGCTGAACCTCAGTTTTTTAGACAATTAAAAAAATTGGGCACGAGCAGGTCTGTTTGAAACGTTTTACCAATTACGGTCGTTCAGGGCGAGTGCTCCGATTGACAAGTTTTCGTACTTTTGTTGCAGGAAGAATAGTTGGCCGGTGATTTGGTGATGTGGTGATATGGTAATGAGGTATCTCGAAATAACTCAGTCGCTACATCACCCAATCTCCGGCAAGACCAAATCCTCAGATTTAATATGGGCATAATTATCTCCTTACTGAACCACAAAGGCGGCGTTGGCAAAACGACCAGCGCCATCAATATCGGCGCAGGCCTGGTCGAATTGGGCAAACGCGTGCTGCTGATCGACCTCGATCCGCAGGCCAACCTGACCATCTCGCTCGGCATCCCGCGTCAGAAATTCACCATTTACGAAGCCTTGCGCGGCGAAGCCGAACTCACGCCATACACCCACAAACAGGGTCTGGACGTGGTGACCTCCTCGCTCGACCTCTCGGGCGCCGAAATGGAACTGATCAACGAAGCCGGCCGCGAATTCATCCTGCGCGAGTTGATCAGCCAGGTCAGCGACGATTACGATTATGTCATCATCGACTGCCCGCCTTCACTGGGTCTGCTGACGCTGAATGCACTCACCAGCAGCCGTTTCGTCATGATCCCGCTGCAAACCGAATTCCTGGCCGTACAGGGTCTGGCCAAAATCAAACAGGTGATCGACAAGGTCCGCTTCCGCCTCAACAAACAACTCGACATCGGCGGCGTGGTGGCCACGATGTACGACAGCCGCCGCGTACTAAACCGCGACGTGGTCGAAACCATTCATAAACACTTCGGCGACAAGGTGTTCCGCACCTACGTACGCGACAACGTCGCCCTGGCCGAAGCGCCCGCCGCACGCAAGGATATTTTCGAGTACAGTCCGAAATCGTCCGGTGCGCAAGACTACCTGAACCTTTGCCACGAAATCCTGGAACGCACCGAAGGCATCCCCGCCAACATCGTTCCGCAGCACGAACAAGAGGCCTGAACATGAGCAAAAAACGATTCTCCGAAGGGCTCGACGATCTGTTCAAAAACGCGGCGACCGAGGACCACAGCTTTGCCAGCGAACCCGGGCGAGCGGCCGAACGCCGCCACCACGGCAAAAATTTCATGTCCGACCTCGACGCCCTGCTGCAGGAAGCCCTCGACGAAAGCCTCGAAAAATTCGACGCCAACCAGCCGGATACGGTCACGCAAAGCAGCAAGTCGAAATCGACGGCCAGCCACGGCCACGCCCCAATGAGCGGCCTCGATGCACTGATCCGTCAAACCATTGACGTACAGGAGCTGACCACCGATGAAAACACCGGGAAGCGTCGCCTGACCGTCGCCGTGGACCGGGTCAAACTGGAAAAACTCAAGGCCATCGCCCGGCTCGAAAATTCCTACATGAAAGACCTGCTTGTCGGCCTCATCGACGAGTACATCGCGGATTATACGCGGCAAAAAGGCATGGAGCTGTGATTGCGTGAGGATTCGGGGATTTGAGGATTCGAGGATTTGAACAACGCGACGATCAAATCCTCAAATCTTCAAATCCTCGAATCTTCAAATCCTCAAAATGAAATGCTTTCCTACTACGATTTCAAGCCCTGCTATCAGACCGGCGACAACCCGCCCCGCGAGCTGACGGCGGAGGAGCGCAGGGCTTGCCTGGAACGGCTGTTCCGCCTGTTTTACAACCAGGCCATCCATCCCGAATTGCTTAGTCTCGAACGCCGGCGCCGGCGCCTGATTCGTCTGATGTCGCTGTCGGTGCTGCTGCTGGCCTGCATTTTCGCCCTGCAGGTGTTTATCCAGATTTTTGTGGTGACGCTGGTGCTGTTTATTCCGGTAGCCATCTGGATCGCTTATCTGTTCTTCCGTGTGCAGGTTTATTTCCAGGAATTCAAACCGCGTATCGTCGGGCTGATCCTCGATTTTATCGACAACGACCTGAATTACAAGGGCTTGAACTATCAAGCCAAAGGACTGATCCCAAAATCCAGATTTCTTTCCAGTAAAATTTTCACCACCGCCGACGACTACGCCGGCGAAGACCTCATCAGCGGTCAGGTGCGTGAAATGCCTTTTGAGATGTGCGAACTGCGGGTGCGGGAGTTCTCCCCAGCGCGCAACCGGCTCGACCGCGTGTTTGCGGGCGTGTTCCTCGTCGGCGATTTCCGGCGCACCGACATGCACGGCGAATTGCTGCTCCTGCCCGACGAATACCGCAAATACCTGAGCCGCAGCGAACGCGCTTTTCACCTCACCGGCGGCCGGCGCGTGCGCGGACACCTGCTGCCCGAGTTTGAAGTCTGGTTCGATACCTATGCCACCCCTGACCTGCGCGTGCGCGACGTGATCTCCGACGACCTGCAACGCTCCATCCTCGATTTCCGCAGCCGATACCAGGAGCTCAACCGCCGGAAAGAAATTTACCTCTCCATCATCGGCGACAAGATCTACATCGCCCTTACCCAGGACAAAGACCTGCTGGAACCCTCCCTGTTTGCCAATACCGTGTCGTTCGAATCGGTGCGCGAATCGTACCAGGACATTACGATGCTCCTGGATTTGGTAAAGGCGGTGGATGTGATGAATTGAACCCTTTTTAAAAAAGAGGCAGAATCATTCCGGAGGATGTTGGTTGTCATTCCCGGGTAAAGCATTCCTGCCTTGATTTGTCCTGTCAGAACCTGATTCCTGAACTAAAACAACCAACTCATGATCAAAGAAGTAAGCGGCGATATTCTCCTCTCCAAGGCGGAAGCCATCGCCCATAGTGTGGCCCCTTTCGACCATTTTGACAGCGGACTAGCCCTGAGCCTGCGCGAACAATGGCCCTCGATGTTCAAGGATTTCAAACATTATTGCCACCAGTACAACCCCAAAACCGGCAGCGCCTGGCTGTGGGGCAGCGCCTCGGGGCTGCGTATCGTGAATTTACTGACGCAGGAACCCTCCACCAACAAAGGCCACGGCGGCCACCCCGGCCTGGCCACCTTGTCGAGCGTCACGCGCGCCCTGGGCGACCTGAAAAAGATCATTTCAAAAGAAGGGATTCGAAGCATCGCCCTTCCGCGCCTGGCTTCGGGCGTGGGCGGCCTGGACTGGGAAGAAGTGAAGCCGGTGATTTACAGCCAATTGGGCGATGTCAATGCACATGTGTTTGTGTATTCAACTTTTGTAAAAGGACAAAAAGCGGCGGAATCGGCGGTGTGAAATGTTCACCGCAG
>JBGAJY010000040.1:0-32726 GCA_044224705.1 Saprospiraceae bacterium | reverse complement strand
GTTCCGCGATGCGCAAAGTTGCCATCTGCCACTAATATAAACTTGTTTCAGCAACAACAAAAAAACCAGGATCTCTGAAGGTATGAGATCCTGGTTTTTATTTAGGCCAAATAAGTGATTAACTTCCCGAACAATCTCCCCCACTTACTACACAACAGCCATTTACTAAAGAAATAGTAAATAGTGTGGAAGTAGTTGCAGGAATTGTGTAATTGTAGTTAGGGGCGCAATTTGTGGCAATTGTCACACTCCTGCTGCTACCATTATTATTTGTAAGCACAAAAGAACTACACGAGAGGGTGTAAGTATCTCCGCTTGTTAAGGCTCCCCCTTTTCCGCAATTATGATCACATTCACTACAAGTTGCTCCAGTTGTCTTTCCACAAATTGTCATGTTTGCAGCTGTGCCACTAGTAAGCGTAATGGTAACAGTATTACACGTTGTACGTTCCTGTGCACTTCCGCCAGCTTGTTCAGTTTTTGGCGCCATGTTGGGTGTTTCGGTACCTACATCCTTCTGGCATGCAAGAAGAGAAAATAAGATCACTGAAGATACATAAATTAAATTTCTCATGGTAAATAATTTAAAAATGAAACGATACGACTTTCAACGTTTCACCTATTCAATAATTTTATTTAATCATGTTAAATTTATTGCCTACTGCTTTTCTTAACGGTGAACGAGTTTGCCAATTTTGGCACATTGGGATTGAAAAGGCGCCAAATGGTCTTTCATTCAACTGTAGGACTAAATTTGCGTTTGATATGTTTATGAAAATTTAAAACGATTTAACCATGCAAAAGAGACTCTTAACCTTCCTCCCTGTTGCGCTTCTTTTAGCCTTCCTTTTTACAAACAGCCAGAAGGTCCAGGCCCAGGTGGGCACTTGGGACGATGACTTTATTTTTCAAATCCTAAGCCCCAACAGTATCGCCACGAATTTTGTCGCGGGTGATGCCTGTTCATTCGGCGGTGCCAGCGGATGGGGCCCTGACCTCACTGAAGAAGTCGAAGGCGACCTCGTGTGGGCTTACGACGCTGCCGGCGACTCGCTCGGTTGCAATCCGATCACGACCGACCTGACGGGCAAGATCGCCCTGATCCGACGAGGTACCTGCTCTTTCAGCCTCAAAGTCTATAATGCACAGTTGGCCGGCGCCAAGGCTGTGATCATTGTGAACCATTATACCACGGCTGCCGACAATGGATGTACTCTTTATAATATGACGGGCCTGGACTCCGCTGCGCTGGTTACGATTCCGGCCATTTTTATCCCACGCTCCACCGGCGAACTGATCACGCCCGTGCTGGATGCAGGACAAACGATTCACGTAAAATTCGCGTTGCCGCGTTTTTACGATGCTGCCGGTCCTTACCACTATTCCACACCGGTGACCCAGGTGGATACACTGGCCAACATCGGCGTACGTTTTGTCAACCGTTCCACTTCCCTGATGCAAAACGTGCAACTAAAGTGTGCGATCACCGAACCCGGTGGTAACGTCGTGACCCTCAATGCCACGATCGATACGCTCAGCGCCGGAGGCACAGCCTTTACTTATTTCCCATACTACCTCCCGCCTGCCGTATTGGGTGAATTCAACGTACTGTACACCAATAACAAATACACCGAATTGCGCGACTCACTGCACCGGAAATTCATTCAAACGCCATACACTTTCGCTACGGACAACTTTGTGAACGACCCGGGCGGCGTGGGCACAACAAATGCCAATTTTATTGCCGGCGGCTTCGTACACCAGGAAGGCTCCATCTGCATCACCGGCCCCAATGGCGGCGAAGCGACTTTCGTGACCTTCGGCGTTTCCAACATCGACTCCGTATTTGTTCCGAACATTCCCCCAGGCGGCACGGCCAACGACATCAACATCTTCGTTTACGACGGCGATGTGGACGAAGACGGCACCATCGACCTGAGCAGCAGTTTCGACGACCTGACCCAGGTAGGCTATGGCGTGTACACCATGGACGGCACCGAAACCGACGGCGTTCTGATCGACGTTCCGGTGGCTGACCTGGTGACCGGCCAGCCGATCGAACTGAAACCGCGCCACGTGTACTACGTTTCGCTGTACTACAACGGTCTGGAAGCCGGCTACGGCCGCGACATCCGCTTCTCCAATTCGCCGCAGGAATGGTTCTACCTGAACTTCCCCTCTACACCGCTTGCCATTGGCAATAACGGTGCCCTGGCTTTCTTCAGTGGCTGGTCGGGCGCGGAAGTAGTGAAACGCCTGCAACTCGACGGCTACCAGCCGGGCTCCAGCGTGAAACCGAATGTGCTCCAAGACGCCCAGGTGACGGTGACTCCCAACCCGGCTGTAGACCAGGTCCACGTGAACGTGAACCTGAACGAAGCCAGCGACCTCGTGACCCTGACCCTGTTCGACAACCAGGGCCGCATGGTCGCGACGCAAAAAACGGCCAACTTCGAAGACGGCCAGATCACGATGAACGTGAACAACGTGGCTTCCGGCATGTACCTCCTCTGGGTGCGCACGGCCGAAGGCTCCGCTATGCGCAAAGTCGCTATCTGCCATTAATCGGTTGATAGTCAGGTATATTGAGGGAGGCCGGGCGAATGCCCGGCCTCCCTTTTTTGTGACAAGTTTTTTTCTGACAGGATTTACAGGATAAACAGGATTAAGCGCCGGCTCCGCCGGCTCGTACACACTTGACGACGAAGTCGTCAGGGAAAATCCTGTTTATCCTGTAAATCCTGTCTGACAAAAAACTTGTCGCCGGAAAAAGCATGCCCGTCGTCGCAATACCTCAAATCTGCCCCGGAATGGCTTCAATCAGCCGCTGCACGTATTCCGTCTGCGGACGTTCAAAAATGTCTTCGGGATAACCGATCTGTTCCAGCTGGCCGCGGTTCATGATCATCACACGGTCGCACATTTGTTTGATCACGCTCAGGTCGTGGGAAATGAAGAGGTAACTAAGGCCGAATTTTTCCCGAAGCTCCATCAGCAGGTTCAGCACCGTGGCTTGTACGGACACGTCGAGCGCGGAAACCACTTCGTCGCAAATCAGCAATCTGGGTTCGAGCGCCAAAGCCCGGGCGATGCAAATCCGCTGGCGCTGCCCGCCGGAAAACTCATGTGGATACCGCGTGCCGTGATCGGCCGTGAGCCCTACGGTTTCCAGCAGCTCGACCACTTTTTCTTTTCGCGCAGCGTCATTGTTGTGCAAATGGTGCACCTGCATGGGTTCCAGAATGGCTTTTCCGATGGTCATGCGTGGATTGAGCGAGGAGTAAGGGTCCTGAAAAACCATCTGGATCTCGCGGCGAAACGGCCGGAATTCCTGTTCATTCAAAGCCAGCACCTCTTTCCCACGGTACAAAACCGCACCCGATTGTGCCGTTTCGAGGTGGGCGATGCTGCGCCCCAGGGTAGTTTTTCCGCAACCCGATTGCCGGCGAAGTCTCTCCCGGGAAAAGGTCGAAACTGACGCGTTTTACGGCGTTGGTCCATTCCACCGGGGCGCCCAGCCAGTTTTTTCGGGCTGGATAACGCACTTCCAGGTTCTGGACTTGCAGGAGCGCTGGCTGCGCGTACAAAACTTCCCTTCGTTTTTGGGTATCCGTTTCGCTCACGACCCGCGCCTCAAAACCGCCGTTTTCCAAAAAATCCGGCACAGTGGGCATGCGGTACAGTTTGCGTTGCAGGGAGGGCCGGCAGGCAACCAGGCCGCGGGTGTAGGGGTGCTCCGGTTGTCGCAGGATTTGTTCTACGGGACCGGTTTCCACTATTTTTCCCCGGTGCATCACCACCGCGTGGTCGGCGATTTCCGAAATAACGCCCAGGTCGTGGCTGATGAACATCATGGACAGGTTGCGTTCTTCGCGCAGTTCCCGCATGAGGTCGAGTATGGTTTTTTGCACCGTCACATCGAGCGCCGTGGTCGGCTCGTCGGCAATGAGCAGGGAAGGCTGGCAGGAAATGGCCATAGCGATCATCACGCGCTGTTTCTGGCCGCCGCTGATCTGGTGTGGGAAGGAGCGGAATATTCGGCCGGGATCGGGCAGTTTAACGCGCTCGAACAGGTCGAGGGCCAGGCTTTTGGCCTCGGAAAACGATACCTGACGGTGCAACTGTATGGCTTCGGTAACCTGGTGGCCGCATCGAAAAACGGGGTTCAGCGAAGTCATCGGCTCCTGGAAAATCATGGCCATTTCGGCGCCGCGGTAGGCCCGGAGTGCCTCTTCGGGCAGTTTCAGCAGATCGACGGGTTGCTCGGCTCCGGCAGCGTGGTAAAGGATTTGCCCCCCGGTAATTTGTGCCGGTGGTGTCGGCAGCAGTCGCATGACGGACAGGGCCGTCACCGATTTTCCCGAACCTGACTCGCCGACGATGCCCAGCGTCTGTCCGCGAAGCAATTCGAGCGAAATGCCACTGACGGCATTCACATGGCCGGAGTCACTTTCAAAATCGACCTGCAAATCTTTTATTTCCAGCAGTTTATCCATTTTCAGGGCATTGTCAGATGGCAGACGCCTTCATGCCATTCCATTCGGACCGGGCGCCGTTCGCGTAGCCAACGTACCAGGTTTTCTCCCAACAAGGTGGCCCGCCAGCCACTCAGAAGTTCCTCGTCATAATCGTGCCCGGCTTTCAATTTGTTGAAATCGCCTTTGGGCAGCAGCAATGCCGCGCTGATTTCATGCTCGATGCACTGTTTTTTGACGAAATGA
The DNA here is from genome assembly GCA_044224705.1 of Saprospiraceae bacterium. GTDB lineage: Bacteria > Bacteroidota > Bacteroidia > Chitinophagales > Saprospiraceae > M3007. The sequence goes on along the minus strand of JBGAJY010000040.1, from coordinate 28,005 downwards.
TACAGCAGTTCCATGGCCCATTCGAGTTCGGGGTCGTCGGGCGCCGGGGCGGGCATAGCGTTGATCAGGGCCGTTTCGGCCTCGGTGGCAGGGGCTTTCCAGAGTTCCTGCCATTCGGGCAAAAACTTGCGCCAGATGCCTTCTGCCAGTGTGCGGTTCGATTTGAATCCGTTCGGGCCGTCTTTGGTGGAGCGCAACACGGTGGAAATATGGCGGCTTTGAAGCACGGTTTCCTTGGGGATGTTCAATTCGGCCGCTTTTTCCCGCCGCCAGGCGTAAATCCGGAGCAAAAATATTTTCTCCTTAAAATTGATCTGATGGATGTGGTCGTTGGAAAAAGCCTCTTTATAGGGGTCTACGATGTAAAAAGAGGGGCTTTCCCATTTCCGGTTTTCCTCGCGGGCCCAGGATTCCCGCTGGTGGCGGCGCAGTTTGCCCGACAGCCTTTGGTGCAGGGCCGGCAGGTATTTGACGTCCTCGATGGCGTAGTCGATGGCTTTGGGGTCGATGGGCCGCGATTCCCAGTCGGCGACGGTGTGGCTTTTGGCGAGGTTGACGCGCAGTTCGCGCTCCACAATTTTTCCAAAGCCCGCGGGATAGTTGTAGCCCACAAAACCCGCAGCGATTTGAGTGTCGAAGGTATTGAGCGGCACCGTGCCGTACAGGGTATACAGGAGCCTGTAATCGTTGTCGCCGGCATGGGTGATTTTCAGGATGTCCGGGTCGGCCACCAAGTCTAAAAACCTGCTCAGATCCTTGATTTTCAGCGTATCAATGAGGAAAATATCCTCCTCTGCGACGATCTGGATCAGACACAGCACCGGGACAAAAGTCTTTTCGCCGACGAATTCGGTGTCGAAACCGATCCAGGGCGCGCCAGCCAGCTCTTCCATGGCCCGGTCAAATTCTTCCTGCTTTTCAAGGAAATGGACGTGATAATTCATGCGTCAAAGGTAATGGGCCAATTGATTTTTTATGGAGCGCCGATGAAACGGATAGGAGGGTAAATATTGTTTTACGTCTGCTACAGAAAAAAATCCTCTTCTGTGTGAAAAGCGAATCGCTTCGATCATCGTTATTGCATACGGAAACCATTCCTCCTTGGAAATTACAACTCGCCATGAAAAAATTCCTTTTCGGCACCGCCGTCGTACTCGTCATCCTTTTGGGGCTTTTGATGCTGATGCCGTATCTTTTTAAAGATCAGATCATCGCTCAGGTCAAAACTTCCGCTAACGAAAACCTCAACGCCAAAGTAGAATTTAAAGACGTCAGCATTTCTTTTTTCCGGCATTTTCCGCGCCTTTCCGTAGGGCTGGAGGGTCTGGAAGTCACTGGTGTTAAAGAATTTGAAGGCGTCAAACTCGTGCAATGCGAGCGCCTCGATGTGGCGGTGAACCTCTGGTCGGCCATTTTCGGCGACGCAGTGGAAATCAATGGATTATACCTGCAACGCCCCATTCTGAACGTCTACGTGTTGTCCAATGGCAAAGCCAATTACGACATCACCAAACCCGACGACACCGCCAAAACACCCGCAACCGACCAGGGCGATGGCGGCAAGATCAAACTCGACCACTACGAAATCAACGATGGAACCCTGCGCTACAACGACCGCTCTCTGGGCATGGACGTCGAAATTGCCGGCCTGAACCACCAGGGCAGCGGCGATTTCGGGGCCGATGTGTACGACCTTGTCATGGAAACCCATGCCTCGGCATTGTCAGTCGATTACGGCGGAATCCAATACCTGCTCAATGCGCGGACCGATTGGGTGTCCACCCTGTCGGCCGACATGAAAAACATGCGTTTTACCTTCAAAAACAACGATTTGCAGGTAAACGACCTGCGGCTGCTGCTCGACGGCTGGGTACAAATGCCCGAAAATACCGAGGATATCCTCATGGACCTCAAATTCGGCACCCCGCAGAACACCTTCAAAAGCCTGCTGTCGATTATCCCCGGCGCCTACACCAAGGACTTTGGCGATGTGCAGGCCAACGGCCAGGTGCAGTTCGGCGGCATGGTCAAAGGCAAATACAACGAGACTACCTATCCCGCTTTCAAACTCGATTTCAAGGTCGCCAACGCGGATTTTAAATATCCCAGCCTGCCGCTCGGCGTGAGCAACATCAACGTCGACGCCTCGATCAACAGCCCCGACGCTACGCTGAACGGCCTGACGGTCAACATCCCCAAATTCTCCCTGCGCATCGGCTCCAACCCCCTGGAAGGTTATTTTAACCTGAAAACGCCCGTCAGCGATCCCTCTGTAGACACGAAAATCAACGGCACCCTGAACCTCGGCGAACTGTCCAAAGCCTTCCCCATGGACGGGGTGCAGGAACTGGCCGGCATCATCCGCGCCAATATCATGTGCAAAGCGGCCATGAGCCAGATCGACCGCCAGCAATACGACCAGGTGCAAATGGCCGGCGATTTCGGTATGCAGGGCATTTCCTACAAGGCTGCCGGCACACCCGCCGTCAAAATCAACAACCTGGCCACCAGCCTGACGCCGCAAAAAGTAGTGATCCAGACCTTCGACGCCAAACTGGGCCGCAGCGACCTGCGCGCTTCCGGAAGTATTGATAACATCCTGGCTTATTTTTCCACGACGAAAACGATGACCGGCAACCTGAACTTCAATTCCGGTTATTTCGATGCCAACGAATGGATGGAGGAAGAGCCCGCCGCCGCGACAACATCCGGAAAAGTACCCACCGACGTGCCGCCGCCGGCTTCGGAAAAGGTTTTCGACCGCTGGGATTTTACCGTCGACGGCCAGGTAGGCAAACTGAAATACGATACCTACGACCTGTCCAACGTCGCGCTGAAAGGCCATTTTATGCCGAACAAGATGACGATCGACAACTTCGGGCTGAAAATCGGCGACAGCGACCTGGCCGGCAACGGACAAATCAACAACGCCTGGAATTACCTCTTCGACAACCAAACCGTGTCAGGAACCGTGAACCTGAAATCGAATTATTTCGATATGAACCAGTTCATGGCCCCCGCAGCACCTGCCGCCACAACAACGACCGCGAAAACAGCCGAAGCCGCCCCGCCGGCCGCCGCCGAAACCATCCCCGTCCCGGAAAATATGGACATGACCCTGAACGCCAATTTCGCTCAGGTCAAATACACCAATCTGACGCTCCATAATCTGGATGGACAGGTGGTGGTGAAAAACAGCGCCGCCACGCTCAACAATTGCACCGCCGAACTCCTGGGCGGACAGGTCGCTGTGAATGGCGCCTACGACACCAAAAACGCGGCCAAGCCTGCTTTCAACATGGATATGGCGCTGCAAAACATGGGCTTCCGCGAGGCGTACCAAAACTTTACAACGGTCAAAACCTTTGCCCCGATCGCCCAAATGATCGACGGCAAATTCAATACGACCTTGTCGCTCAGCGGAATTTTGGGCAAAGACATGACGCCCGATTTCTCCACTTTGTCGGCAGCAGGATTTATGGAAACCATTAGCGCCATTATCAATAATTTCAAACCGCTCAACGAGATCGGCAGCAAATTGAACCTCAATTATCTGCAGCACCTCGAATTGAAAAACACCAAAAACTGGTTTGAAATCAAAAACGGCCAGGTGACGCTTAAGCCGTTTAATGTGCAAATGCAGGATGTGCTCATGCAAATCGGCGGCTCGCACGGCCTGACCAATGAAATGAACTACCAGGTCTTGACCAAAGTGCCGCGCACTGCGCTTGAAAAAAGCGGCGTGGGCAGCGCAGCCAACGCGGGCCTCGGCCTGCTTTCGAAAGAAGCCTCAAAAGCGGGCCTCAATATTGCCCAGGGCGAATTCATCAACGTGCGCTTCGACCTCACCGGTTCTTTTGCCAACCCCAAAGTAGGCATGAAGGTATTGGGCAGCGACGGACAGGCAACGATGAAAGAACAGGCTTCGGCAGCAGCCGGCGCCGCGTTTCAGGAAGCCAAAGACAGCCTGAAAAACGTCGTGAACCAAAAAGTGGACGAAGCCAAAGAGAAAGCCAGAGCCGCCGCCGAAAAAGCCGCCGACAGTCTTCGCAACGTGGCCAATCAGAAAGTGGAAGAAGCCCAGAAGAAAGCCGAAGAAGAAGCGAAGAAAAAACTGGGCGAAGAAGGGCAAAAGAAAGTAGACGACGTAAAAGACAAACTCAACCAATGGGATCCCTTCAAAAAGAAAAAGAAGGACTGACATGGGGGCCACCGTAAAGATCCCTTTCTGGAAAAAATGGTTGTCGTACCTCAGCCCGCAAGTACTTGAAATAACCTCCTCGGAACAAAATCCCGAGCTGGCAGTACTGCTGTACCGCGGTCGCCTGCAATTGCTCAGCGGCAACGCCGTGTATTCCTGGGACGATTTGTACCGCAATTTCAACATCGCTTTCGGGCGCCTGGAGATTGAAAAACGGGACTACCGGGACGTGCTTTTACTCGGACTCGGACTCGGCAGCGTGCCCTTTATTCTGGAAAAAATTTACGGCCGCAAGTACCATTACACCGCTGTGGAATGGGATGAAACGGTTGCCGAACTCGCCAGCCGCTACACGCTTTCCCGGCTCGACAGTTCAGTCGAAGTAGTCGTCGCGGACGCTGGAATTTTTGTCGAAATCTGCGAAGAAAGATTCGATATGGTTCTGATCGATTTGTTTGAAGACGACCTTACGCCGCCGCAATTCCGAACCCGGGAGTTTTTGGAACAATGTGAAGAGCTGTTGCGCCCCGGAGGCCTTATTTTATTCAATTGCCTGCACAACCTCTCGCATGAAAGGAGCGGAACCAAGCGGTTTTTTGAACAGGTTTTTAAAGCAACGTTCCCGGATGCGGAAGCCATCGATACGGAAGGCAACTGGATTTTATGCCACCAGAAGCCCGGTAGCCCGGAATTTATTCCGGGCCTGAACCCGGAATAAATTCCGGGCCATCAGCGTGTTTTCCCGGCGTCCACCCATGCCCACCCAGAAACGCATTCCCGCTTTCCGCCGCCGGGTCTTCCAGTACTGTGCCCATACTGTCGTTCCAGCGGTTTAGATAGCCAAACAAGGCAATTACTCCCAGTATTTCCACGATCTCGCCTTCATCCCAGTGTGCACGAAGGTTTTGTTCAATGGCAGGGTCAACGGCATTCGGAATGAGGGAAGCGGCGACGGCAAATTCCAGGGCAGCCCGCTCGGCCGCTGAAAAAGCCGGATGAGTCCGGAACTCCCAAATATGGGCGAGTTGTTCAGCGCTTGCGCCGTAACGTTCAGCGGCGCGGATGGTATGCGCCTGGCAATACCTGCAACCCGCCGTCAGGCTGGCCAGGTAGCCGATGAGCCTTTTGAGTTCGCTGGTGACCCTGCCTCGGTTGTCCATGACGGCTTTGTTCAGTTGAATAAATGCCTTGGCAATAGCCGGTCTGCGCTGCATGGTGAGCACGCTGTTGGGGCAAAACCCCAGCGTTTCGTTGAAAAACAGCGCCAATTCGGCAACTTCGGGGTCGTGATCAGTGGGAAGCGGTGTGACGAGCGGCATTTCTTTTATGGTGAATGATGAATGAATTGTTTCGTGAAAATATTCAAGACCTGAACCAATCTGCTGCCTATGCTACCTGAAATAATTTACCGCCAGGTCAGTTCGCCGGATGAGGTGGAGCAAATTCTCGCACTGCAGGCCCTCAACCACAGCTCCGCGCTCGATCCCCAAACCAAAGCCGACCAGGGATTTCTGACGGTTCGTCATGAGCCTGAGGTATTGCTTCGCATGAACCGGTTTTATCCCTCCGTGATTGCCCAATCAGGTGAGGCGCTGGCCGGATATTGTCTGGTGATGCCACGGGATTTTGCCCTGGATATTCCGGTGCTGGCGCCCATGTTTGAAGTGCTGGAGGCCTTGCATTGGAAAGGAAAGGCTTTGAACGATTTTCGTTGGTTTGTGATGGGACAGGTTTGCGTAGCGACAGAATTTCGCGGACGGGGCGTCTTCGATGGGCTGTACCGCACGCTTCGGCAGGTTTGTCAAGCTGATTTTGACCTCGTGGTCACGGAGATTTCAGATCGGAATATGCGTTCTCTCCGCGCCCATCAGCGCGTGGGTTTTCAAACCATGCATACTTACTTTGATGCCGGGACAAATGATCACTGGGTGGTAGTGGGCATGGAACTGGTCGGATGAACCTGCTTTTCCCCGAATGTTTGGCGGCTGCTTTTGATTTTGGGCCGGTAGTATCCGCTTTGAACCATCCGTTTTTTGTTTCCGTAAAAAACGCTCTGCGATGTTCAGCGGCCGGAAGATGTAGCGCTTTTTGGCATGGTGCCCCCCGCTGCGCCGAAGGATATCCTGCAAGGTGGCCAGCACCAGGAGCATGTGTTTGCCCTTATTGAGCATAACGCATTCCGCCTGTGCAGCGCGCGCGGCATCGGTCACTTCCGACCGGGTGGCAATGCCGCTTTTGTTCAGTGTCTCCAGCACCTGAGTAGCCCAGATTACGGGCACATGGCCCGCTTCGCAAATCCACAGGATCTCCTCCTGAATTTCGCTAAGCCGTTCAAAACCAATTTCTACCGCAAGGTCGCCGCGGGCGATCATGACCCCGAATGCAGCGTCTGTCATGCCTTGCAGGAGCAAGGCAGGCAGGTTTTGGACGGCCTCCAGGGTTTCAATTTTAATGATCAGCGCGGGCGGCTTGCCCTTCGATTTGCGCAGAATCTGTTGAAGTTCCGCTACATCGGCGGCTTGCCGAACAAAGGAAAATCCGATGATGTCGGCGTATTCCAGCGCGAAGGGCAGGACGGAAATGTCGAATTCCGTCAGCGCTCGAACCGTCAGTTCGGTATCGGGAAAATTGATGCCTTTCTCGCCTTTCAGATAGGGTTTGGGAGCCGATACGCGGATCATTTGCAGCAAGGCCTGCACACCGTTGTTTTTTAACACCACCGCCTCAAACAAGCCATCGTCATAAAGCACACGGTCGCCAACCTGCAAGTCGTCCAGAACACCGGACAGGGTGCATCCCACCACAATTTCATCTTTGTCAAACGGCGCGCTTCCGCTTCTGCCAACAGCAAAAAATCACCTTCCCGAACTTTCACCTGACCCTTTTTTTTACCCTTGCCGAGAATCGCGGTCCTGATTTTCGGACCGGCCAAATCCATGTACACCTTGCAAGGCTGGCCGGTGGATCGGGAGGCCCTGCGGATGTTATTCACCATGGGGCGCCAGATTTCAGGGCCATCGTGTGCACAGTTGATCCGGGCTACCGTCATGCCGGCCTGCACCAATTCTTTTACAGCCGGATAATCATCGGCCAGGTCGGTATCGAAGGTGATCATCAGGTGCGGAATGATCGGGTTGCTGTTCGGTCCGAACAGCGCATTCGTCTGGCGTTGAATAATTTGTCGTGCGGCGGGGTAGTCGCATGGCGACAATTCCCGCTCCGGAATATGCCCGCCGATGCGCCGGTACAACATCTGAACCTGCCGCATCACATGGCTCTCCGAGCTGGCCAACGACGAAAGACCGGCGTTGTGGAGTTCGTCCTGAAGTTCGCGCAAATCCTCCAGTCGCAATGTGAGATAATGCAGCAGATTGGTGGCGCTGGCCCGCTGTTTGGGGTGAACGTTTTGAATGGTCTCCGCCCATTCGCCTTCTGTAGCGTGGAGACTGAACAGGATTTGTTCGATGGCTTTTTTCAGTTCAGGGAGCGCAGTGTGCATGTCGACTGGTTTACAGCGGCAAAATTACAGGCCCCGATCATGGGTGGCGTATGGCGCCATTACTTCGCCGGCTGACTTTCATCACCCCGCCTCAATGCCGGATCGCAATTTTCCGTCCTGCGACGAATCTCCCGTTTGCTTCAATTTGGAGTATATACGTACCGTTGGCCAAATCGTTCAGGGGTAGCCCAAATTGGTACAAACCCTTTTTATACGTCGCAGACGGTTCGTTTTGGACCATTCGGCCGTTTAGATCATAAAGGATAAATCTCAGCCTTGCGGCCTCGTTCAAACCAAAATGCAGGACAACGAAATCCTGCGCCGGATTGGGGTACACGCCGAAAAGTGCGAGGGGCGCGGGTGCGTTATTCACGTTGACGACGCCAAAGGGCAGCGTGGGCGTGACCGGATCCTGAATTGGCTTGGGGGGCGAAGGAAAGGCGTTGAGCCGCACGTGATTTTCGCCATTCAGCGTGAAGGCGCCCTGGCCAAAGTTTTCCGCCAGCGTGTCGGTCAGTTGGCTGGGCACGTAATAAAAGTTGGCTTGTGCAGTATCGGGCCGGAGGTCGAGCAGGAAATAGCCATGTCGATCGAGATCGACGTATTTGAGGTGCGGATTGTAGTCGAGGTTCAGGCCTGGAATGACGTTGCCGATCAGGTATTCAAACTGTGTGGTGAGCGTTGCGCCGATGGCTTCGTCAAAATTGGGCGATGAAATGGAAGGCGTGCCGAATTCCACAGCCCAGGAACCCTCGGCGGTGGTTTTGTTATATCCCTCCTTTGTCGTGGAGTTGTAAGGGTTGTATTGCGGCAGGTTGAGAAAAGCCGGAAGCGGGTATAAAACCGGCTCTTTGGTTACATCGAAAGCCCAGCTGGTATGCGAGTCGCCGCTGATAATCACTACATTATCAATATCATTATCACGAATCGTGTCGATAATGGCGTTGCGCTGGGTAGGATAGGATTCCCAGTTGTCGATGAACAAATCCTCTGCGCCGCGGATTGAATCGATGTTCGTAAAATCGGGTGATCCGTCGTAGGCGCCTGCGGCAAAACCCACATTATAGGTGGAAAAAATGACCTGATTGCCGATGACTTTCCAGCGGGCGGTCGAGTTTTTGAGACGCTCCGTCAGCCAGGCGAACTGCGTCGGACTGATCATGTCGCGTGGCGGGTCATCGGGCGTGTCGAAATGCGGCGGCGGTGCTGCGCGGCCCTCCAGTCGGGTATCGAGCATGAACAAATCGCACAGGTCGCCGTAATGCAGGAGGCGGTATACGTCCATCGTGGGGTTGTCTCGCACGGGCATCCATTCAAAATACACTTGTTTGGCAGTGGCCTTGCGCACATTCCAGTCGCCTTCGTCGGGCTGGTGATTCTGAGCGCCGTCGGTGTACGAATCGTTGGCCGATTCGTGATCGTCCCACACACAGATCATGGTATGTTGCTGATGCAATCGGATCAGATCGGCATCGAGGTGATAGAGGCCGTAACGGGTGCGGTAGTCTGACAGGGAGAGCAGTTCGTTAGCGGGCTCGTTCACCCGCCCGGGCAGGTTTACGCCGTAGGTTCCGGTGCCGTATTCGTAGATGTAATCGCCGAGATGGATCACCGCATCCAGGTCGTTGCGTTGGGCCAGCATGCCATAGGCATTGAAATAACCGCCTTCGTAGTTGGCGCAGGACATAACGCCGAAGCGCAGTTGATCCACCGGCCCGACAGGTGTCGTTTTGGCCCGGCCCACCAGCGAATTGGCGTTCAAAGCCGTGAAGTAGTAAAAATATGTGCTGCCAGGCTGCAGCCCGCCGACGTCAATTTTTACCGTGAAATCCTTCGCGTCGTCGGTGGTCACAGCGCCGGAAGCCACTATGTTCTGAAAACCGAGGTCCGTTGCGACCCGGTAACTCACGTCGACGGGCCCGCTTTGCTCCGGCGTCACACGCGTCCAGATGATCACACTGCTGCTGGTCGGATCACCGGAGGCTACGCCGTGGTAAAAAGGTTTCAGATCAGCATTAAACACCATTTCCCGGGGCGCCGCGGGCGGCGCAGCGGGGTCATGGGCCGGCGCAAAGGGCTGGGCTGAAAGTTGGGCGCAGAGCAAAAGCCCTGCGGCGATTAGAAGTATTTGATGCATGGCAGGGTGGATTTGGCGAAAACAAAGTTCCGCCCTGAACCGCAAATTGCCCCGGGCTTGGCGTTAAAAAATCATGTACTTATTGTCTCGGGGAATTACTCTTCGTCGTCGAACCAGACCTTGTAGTACTTCTTTCCCTTGTCTTCGTCAAAGCCGCGTTCGATCAGATCGCGTCGGCCGTGTACGTAGATGTGGAAGTTCTTGTCCAGTTTGATCACACTTTTCAGCACTTTAAATTCCTTTTTGAAAGCCTGTCCGCTGATGTCGAATTTGGATTCCAAAGGAATGGCGTAGGCTTTGGTATACTCCTCGCGGAAGTCGCGGAAGGCCTCCTGTTGTTCGGGTTCCGGGAAAATGGTACCCGAATAATCTTCCAGTTCGAACTCTTCGTTTTCCTTGAAATACAGGGCCGTACGGTTCAGCAGATCGATCTGGTCGGTGCGGTCGAGCCCGAATTTGTAGGGCATTTTTTGGGTAATGAATTCGCTGGAAAGGCTGATGTAATGGCGCGTATTGAAATAATTGTCCTCAATGGGCCGCAGGCGGAGAAAGCCGTCCTTCCAGAAAGAATGCTCGTCCCGCTTGCTCACAGAATCGATGGCGCAAAGCCGGAAACCTTCGGCCTCGTCCAGGTTGAAGATCAGCGCTGCAGTCTCGAGTTTGTCCAGCGGGATCCCCTCGGCGAGGTTCAGCGTGAACGACTCGGCGCTGCGTTCGGTGCGCAGGAAAGGATCCTTGCTTTGTACTTTTACGAGGGCGATGGCGGAGACCGGCTCGTCCTGCAGCAGGAGATTTTCGAAATAGGCCACGAACAGTTCGCCGCCGCGGATTTTGGGCAATTCGCTGTGCTGATAAAGCAGTTGCGTCAGTTTGCCGGCTTCTTCCTGCAGGGCTTCCGGGTTTTGAAAAATCGTGAGGCAGGACTGAAAAACGGCGTGGTTGCTCACGTCTTCCTCGTGGAAGAAGAAAAAGAACTCCTCGGTTTTTTCAAAAGGCTTCAAAAAGGCGCTGGTGATCAGTTCCTCGGCGTAAGCGTCGGGCGGCACGAGCGTTTGTTTCGGGATGGACACGCCTTCGTTGCGGTTTTTATTGCCGACCCAGGTGATGGCCAGGCGGCGGAGATTGGCAGCAGAAAAATCAAGCACAGGAAAATATGGGATGTTGAATGAGGAATGTTGAATTTTGGCCCGCAAAAATAAACCTTGGCGGCCAACCTGAACTGGCTGCCGGCCATTCCTCATCCTCTATTTTTTCAAGCCATCAGAATCGCTGTCAACACCCGGTTTCTTTTGTCCGGCAGGCTCGAAGGCCTTGGATGGTACACCCATGAGATCATGCGGCGCATGGTAGCCCGTCATCCGGAGGACGAGTTTGTTTTTTTCTTCGACCGGCCTTTTGACGCGCAATTTGTTTACGCTGAAAATGTGCGGCCGGTGGCGCTTTTTCCACCTGCCCGACATCCCTTGTTGTGGTACATCTGGTTCGAATGGTCGCTGCCGCGCGCTTTGAAAAAGTACCACCCCGACGTGTTTTTTTCTCCCGACAGTTACCTCAGTCTGAAGGCCCAAACGCCGACGGTAATGACTTGCCATGATCTGGTGCCCCTGCATTCACCGGAACAAGTACCCTGGGCGCCCCGCTTTTTTTACCGCCATTTTTTGCCCAAATACCTCCGCAAGTCCGACCATATCCTGACTGTATCGGAATATGTTCGTCACGATATCGCCCAGAGCTGCCAGATCGAACCGGATCGTATTTCCGCAGTGCCCAATGGTTGCCGGGAGGGCTTTAAACCAATCCAGGAACCTGATAAACAACGGATTAGAGCCCAATTTGCAGAAGGGAAAGACTATTTTTTCTATGCCGGAGCCATCCATCCCCGCAAGAATATCCCCCGTTTGATCCGCGCTTTTGACCAATTCAAAACCCGCACAGGTGCGCCCGTCAAGCTCCTGCTGGCCGGCCGGTTTGCCTGGCAAACCGGCGAGGTAAAAGCCGCCGCAGAAACGTCGCAACACAAAGCGGACGTGGTGTTTTTAGGATTTATCGCCGACGACGAGCTTCAACGTTTGCTGGCAGCAGCCCTGGCTTTGACTTACGTCTCCCTCTCCGAAGGATTCGGCCTGCCTTTGCTTGAAGCGTTTCATACGGAGACGCCGGTGATCACAGCCAACGACACCGCGCTGCCCGAAGTCGCCGGCGACGCGGCGCTGCTCGTCAATCCCTTGTCAGAAAGCGACATTGCTCAGGCGATGGAACGGATTTGGCGGGAGCCCGAATTGCGTCAAAAACTGATCGAAAAAGGCCGCGACCGGAAAGCGCTGTTCGATTGGGATAAGGCAGCAGAGCAGGTTTACCAGGTGCTCTTTTCAACGGCCAAGGCGAAAGAAGTCCGATGAAAGCGCTTCATTTGTTCGACTGGTACCTGCCATCGACCCTGAGCTGGGTGGGCCGTCTTCTGAGCAAAATGTCTTCTTCTGTCCGGATTCAGGTCGCGGCGCCCTGGATCGTGGATGGAGCATTCGCTGATGCCCGGTTCGACTACCTGAAATTTCCCCTTCAAAAATGGTTTTTCACCCCTCAAACCGAGTGGCAATATGCCGGCTGGCAAAAATGGTTTTCCCGTTCACAGCGCTTTGCGCCCAGCTATCCGGCCTGGCTTCGGCATCATCTGAAGAACAACCCTCCCGACATTCTTCATGCACACTTTGGGCCGACGGGCTGTCTTTATCTGCCCCTTGCCAGACAGTTGGATCGCCCCTTGGTCGTGACGTTCTACGGATTTGATTATCAAAAGATTTTGAACAAAAGGCCGGTTTTCAGAACAAAATACCGCGAACTCTTTGCGCAGGCAGCAAAGGTCGTCGCAGCCAGTCCGACAGGCTGCCAAGCGCTCGAAACCATGGGTTGTCCTGCGGAAAAATTGACCGTAGTGCGGCCCAGTTCTGACCTGCAACGGTTTCCCCTTGCCGGCAGACAAAAGATACCGGGCAGATTGAGGCTCTTGCAGGTTGCTACTTTTACCGGAAAAAAAGGCCATCTCACCACACTTGAAGCCTTTCGTCAGGCTTTGGCCGATTGCCCAAATCTGAGCCTGACCCTGGCCGGGGAACGTTATGACAAGGCCCTGGTCCGGGAAGTGCTGGAATTTATCGAAACCCATGATTTGGCACAAAACCTGGATTGGAAGAAGTTTGTTCCGCACGATCAAATGGCCGGTTTTTTAGCAGGATTCGACGCTTTTATCCATCCCAGCCAAACCACGCCGGATGGCGACCACGAAGCGACCCCGGTGGCTTTGCTCGAAGCGCAGGCTACAGGCCTGCCAGTGCTCGCGACGAATCATTTCGACCTGGCCGACGAGGTGGCGCATGGCGAGTCAGGGTTGCTGGTTCCGGAAGGTGATGCCATTGCGTTGGCCGAAGCTATTCGCCGTTTTTACTGGATGGAAAACTCTGAATTTCAACAATTTAGTCAAAACGCCCGCCTACATGTAGAAACGCATTTCACGGTGGAAAAAAGTGCTGCCGCATTACTGAAGCTTTATCAGAACGTCTTGGTTCAGCCCACTTAATGAAACGCCTGCTCATCATCACGGCCCGTTACGCTCCATTCATCGGCCCACGCGCGCACCGCTGGACGAGTCTGGCGGAATATTGGGCTGCACAAGGCCTGGAAGTGCATGTAGTGTGTCCGCGTTTGGGCGGCTTCCCGTCATATAGCAGGGCCAACGGGGTTCAGGTGCACCGGACAGGCTTCGACTCCCTCAAGGAATTGGGTTATTTTTTAAGCCGGCCGACCAGAGCCCGGGGCAGGGTGGGGGCGCCGGTACGAAAGCCGGGACTGCCTGGCCGATGGGGCATTTGGCTGTACGAGCGCATTTGGAAAAACCTGTATTTCCCCGACGATGCCATGCTTTGGTATTTTCCGGCACGGAGAAAAGTCTTGCAATTGCTTGATCATGTGGCGTTTGATGCAGTTATAAGCGTTTCCCTGCCCTTTACCGGGCACCTTATCGGTTGCGTTGCCAAATCCCGTAAGCCTGAACTGACCTGGTTGGCCGACATTGGCGACCCGTTTTTTATTCAGGCCAGGTCACTGAATAATGCCTTTCTGTATGGGCGTTTGAATCGAACCCTGGAAGAAAAAATTCTTCGCTCGGCGGATGTTCAGGTAGTGACTACCCGCGCGACCATGCGGATATACGAAGAGGTTTACGGGGCAGGCGCCGTGTCCCGCATGCAGGTTGTACCGCCTTTGCTCCATCCATTCATCGCTATGAAAGAGGACACTAAAATTGCCGATGAAATGATTCATGTGGGTTATTTCGGCGCCTTTTATGCCCCCGTACGCACACCGGACGCATTTCTGTATTTGCTGGAACGGACGTTTTCGCAATACCCGGAATGGCAGAGTCGGTTGAAAATCCATTTCTATGGTGAAATCTTCCCCGAGTTTTTGGCGCGACTAAAACATTCGCCAAACATCGAACTACACGGACTCCGGCCGCGGGATGAAGTTCAAAAAGCCATTCAGCAAATGGATATCCTGATCAATATCGGGAACCAGACTGATTTTCAATTGCCCAGCAAGGCGGTGGAATATCTGGCTTCGGGCCGGCCCGTGGCAAACCTTTCCTATGTCGATGACGACCCCTTTATCGCCTTTTGGGATAACCAACCCGGATTGCTCAACCTGAGGGTCCGGCAGGACCGAATTGAAGAGAAAGAAATGGAAAAGTGGTTGAATCTTCTGAAAACTGTGGAACGGGGAGAGTCACTTTCACGCGCACCAGCGCATACGCAACCTTTTCTCATCGAAAGTATTGCAAGTCAGTATGCAGCCGCATTGAAAGCCGGGCATCGTTTTGAGCAAAAGAAAACGGCATCAACCGAATGAACGATTGATGCCGTCAGGGGGGAGAAAGAAACTTTAAGATTGCAGACTGTTGCGACCGGAAAGTTGAAATCCGGGGCCTCCGTCGACAAGTGTTTTCATCTGTTCCACGGTGTACTGCCGAATAACCAAATCATACACTTCCAGCGCCTGATCGCGCGTGATGGACGGAAATTCGTCCAAAAACTCATTGACGCTAACGCCAATTCGCATGAAGTCCATAAAGGTTTCGACTCTGACGCGGGTACCGCTGAACACGGGAGCGCCATCCTGGATCTCGGGGTGAACACTGATTGAAGAAAGGGTACGCATTATCCGGTGCTGTTTGTAAGTGCTACAAAAATTGCCCGGGACTATACAAATTCAGGGAGTAAAAGAATAAATGAAAAACATTACAGGCGCTAATGTAGGCACGCTGTTTTATTCTCAAAACTTTGACGCGCATTTTTTTTCAAGTGCCTGATTTAAAGGTATTTTTCTCCAAAAGTCGCCTTTACCTGGGCGGCGACTTGTTTTATTTCCTGTTCCTTGGATTTCGGATGGATCAGCAGCACATCGCCCGTGTCGACGACGATGTAATCGCTCAGGTCTTTCAGCACGACTAATTTGCCAGCGGGCGCACGCACCAGACAATTGTCGGTGTCGATCGCCAGAATTTGATCGCCTTGCAGCAGGTTGTCGTTTTCGTCCTTTGGACATTCGGCATGCAAACTGGCCCAGGTTCCCAGGTCGGACCACCCGAATTCCGAAGGGATCGTGTACACGTTCTGTGCCTTTTCAAGGATGGCAAAATCGACGGAAATATTGGGTGTTGCAGGGTAGTGTATATCGATAAATGCCTGTTCCTCAGACGTATTGTATTTACCTATGCCTTTTTGCAGGATGCTGAATATATCGGGTGACAAGGTTTCAAATGCCCGAAGAACAGCCCTGACATTCCAGATAAAAATACCGGCATTCCACAGGTATTTCCCGGAGGCCAGGAACTGCCGTGCTGTGGTCAGGTCGGGTTTTTCTGTGAACCGCGACACCTCGTAGACTCCGTTTTGCGATGCTCCTTTAAACTGAATGTAACCGTACCCGGTGTCCGGCCGGGAAGGTTGAATGCCCAGGGTAACCAGTGCTTCTTGCTCCGCTGCGAAGTGCAGGGCTAGTTCGATTTTTTCCAAAAAAGCCTCCTCTTTCAAAACCACGTGGTCGCTGGGTGCGATCACGATGTTGGCAGCGGGGTCCAGATCCGCGATTTTAAAGGAGGCATAGGCAACACAAGGTGCGGTGTTGTTGCGGCTGGGCTCGCAAAGGATCTGATTGTCAGAAAGTTCCGGCAATTGCTCCTTCACCAGACCGCGGTAAGCCGCATTGGTGACGATGAAAAAATGGGAAGCGGGACAGATCGGCAAAAATCGCTCGAAAGTCAGCCGCAACAGGCTTTTACCCACGCCGAGCATATCGAGAAATTGCTTGGGTTTTGACTCCCGGCTGCCCGGCCAGAAGCGGCTGCCGACGCCACCGGCCATGATGGCTACGTATGTGTGTTGGTTCTGCATCGTATTCAAAATTGATGTTTGACTTCCTGATAAACCTTGCTGATTCCCTCCTCCAACCCGATCTTCGCTTTCCAGCCAAACCCGTGTAACTTGCTGACATCCATCAACTTACGCGGCGTGCCGTCGGGTTTGGACAGGTCGTGTCGAATCTCTCCGGCATATCCTGTGATCCGTGCCACCAACTGTGCCAGTTCGAGTATGGAAATGTCTTCTCCGACCCCGATATTGACCAAGCCGGCTTCGTCATAGTGCTGCATGAGGTAAAAAGAGGCATCCGCCAGGTCGTCCACGTGCAGAAATTCACGGCGTGGCGTGCCGGTGCCCCAGATTGTTACGAAGGACTCGCCCTTCGTTTTTGCCTCGTGAAATTTGCGCAGCATAGCCGGCAACACGTGGCTGTTTTCGGGGTGGTAATTGTCGTTCGGGCCGTACAAATTGGTCGGCATTACGGAAATGTAACGGCAGCCGTACTGCGAACGGTAAGCATCGCAGAGTTTGATTCCGGCGATTTTGGCGATGGCGTAGGGCTCGTTGGTGGGTTCCAGGAGGCCCGTCAGCAAGCTGTCCTCGCGCAGCGGCTGGGGCGCCATTTTCGGGTAAATGCAGGACGAACCCAGGAACATCAGTTTTTGCACGCCCGACAGATAAGAGGCATGAATCACGTTGGCCTCGATCATCAGGTTGTCGTACAAAAACTCGGCGCGGTAGGTATTGTTCGCCAGGATTCCGCCGACTTTGGCGGCCGCGAGAAACACGTAATCTGGTTTCTCCCGGCGAAAAAATTCGTTGACTTCCAGTTGGTTGCGCAAATCCAGTTCACGCGAACCGCGTAACGCAAAGTTTTCAAAACCTTCCGTTTTCAGCCGGCGCAGAATGGCCGAGCCGACCATGCCGTTGTGTCCTGCGACAAATATTTTTGCGGATTTTTCCATGTCAGGCTGGATAGGTTTCGCGCAGACGTTCGCAGATGTTTCCGCAGACGTTCGCGAATAAGTCAGGTATAAATTCTGCGAACGTCTGCGGCAGCCTGCGAACGTCTGCGCGAAACAAATTCATTCAAACTGATTCTTTATCTCAAACCCCCCTTCTTTCAAAAACTGCTCCCGGCGGAACACTTCCAGGTCGTGCCGCACCATTTCCCGGACCAGCTCGTCGAGGCTATGGCGCGGCTGCCAACCGAGTTTTTGACGTGCCTTGGTCGCGTCGCCGACCAGCAAATCCACCTCGGCGGGGCGGAAATAACGCGGATCGACGGCAATTACCTCCTGGCCGGCGACAAACCCCGTTCCGGAATCCAGAACAGCCGACACGATGCCTTTTTCCGCTACCCCTTCGCCCGAAAATTCCAGTTCCGCCCCTGCTTCGCGGAAAGCCATTTTGCAAAAATCACGCACCGAGGTAGTAGTCCCCGTGGCGATGACAAAATCCTCAGCCTCAGGTTGTTGCAGGATGCGCCACATGGCGTCGACGTAGTCTTTGGCATGACCCCAGTCGCGGCGAGCATCGAGGTTGCCGAGCCAGAGTTTGTCCTGCAGGCCGAGGTGAATCCGGGCGGCAGCGCGGGTGATTTTCCGCGTGACGAAGGTCTCGCCCCGAATCGGGCTTTCGTGATTGAACAGGATGCCGTTCGTGGCGTACAGGCCGTAGGCTTCGCGGTAATTCACCGTGATCCAGTAGGCGTACAATTTGGCCACACCATAGGGTGAACGAGGGTAGAACGGCGTCCGTTCGGTTTGCGGCGTTTCCTGCACGAGGCCGTACATCTCGGAAGTGGAAGCCTGGTAAAACCTGGTCTTTTCGGTCAAGCCGAGCAAACGGATGGCTTCCAGGAGGCGCAAGGCGCCGATAGCATCGGCATTCGCGGTGTATTCCGGCGTCTCAAAACTCACCTGAACGTGACTTTGCGCCCCGAGGTTATAAATTTCGTCAGGCTGCACTTGCTGAACGATCCGGATCAGGTTCGTGGAATCGGTGAGGTCGCCGTAATGCAGGATAAAATTGCGGCGCGCCTCGTGCGGATCCTGGTATAAATGATCGATCCGCTCAGTATTGAACAGCGAACTGCGGCGTTTGATGCCATGCACCTCGTAGCCTTTGTTCAACAAAAATTCGGCGAGATAGGCGCCGTCCTGGCCGGTGACGCCGGTTATGAGCGCAGTTTTCATGCTTCTATAATGTCAAGGTATTTTTGGATAATCTTTTGTTCGTCAAATGTTTGTGCTGCTTTGGCGCGACTGGCGCGGCCCATGACGGCGCGAAGTTGCGGCGACATTTGACAAAACGCAAACATCGCTTCCACCAATGCACCTACTTCCCGGGGCGGCACCAGCCAGCCGTTGCTGCCGGCATCCACCGTATCGCGGCAACCGGGTTGGTCGGTGGTAATCACGGGTAGTCCTTTGGCCAGCGCTTCGAGCAGCACACGGGGCACGCCTTCGCCGTAATACGAAGGCAAAACCACACAATCGACCGTGTCCATAAGCGATGACATGTTGTGGGTCGGCGGCAACAATTCCACGAAAGCGGGATCCAGTTTGGATCGCAATGTGCTTACCGACAATGCATTGGGATTGTCGGCTTCCAGGCCGGCCAGAAAAAACCTGACTCCCGGCAGGACTTTTTTTACCATTTCAGCGGCCTGAATGTATTCCTGCACGCCTTTTTCGGCTACCAACCGTCCGGCAAATAAAAACACCGGTGCCGCCTCAAAGTTTTTGCCCGGGGTTGGTTGAAATTCGTTCAGATTGACACCCGAGCCGGCCACCAATCCTGTGCGATCCGTGCTGACCAGTCCATTTTGGAGAAAAAAAGCGAGGTCGTCGGCATTTTGGAAAAAAACGGGGTTTGCCCGGCGGAATGCACCGCGGAACATCAGTTTGGCCAATGTCGACAGCAGGTTTTTTTGCTGAAAAACGAATCCCAAACCATTCACAGTGGGCAAGGTCCGCAGGGCCAACCTGCCCGCCGCCATACCTGTGTACAGATTGGGTTTGATCGTATACGACAAGGCCCAATCGAATTTTTCCGTCTTAAAGATTCGGTGCAACTCCCTGATCAACAGCAGGTCCTGACAGATCTGCGTTCCTTTGGGCGCCAGGTGCCGCAAGGGCACGAACCGGCAACCCAGCCGGCTGATCTGTTCTGCAAATGGCCCCGCGGGCGCAAGAGCCACCACTTCATGCCCCCTTGAAATCAGGGCCGTGATCAGTCCTCGCCGGAAATTCCAAATGCTCCATGCCGTATTGGAGACCACGGCTATTTTTTTTACTTCCACCATTGCTCCAGAAACGGATATTTTTCAAACCAGAACGCATACTCAGTTTCCAGCAGGCGTCGGGCCTGGCGGTATTGAAGCGGGGTCATTTTTTCGGTTTCAGGTAGCCATTTTTCTTTCAATATAAATTTCAAATGATCGGGCATGCAGCGTTTTATGCGATCCAGCAGCCTCCAGCGGGCCAGTTGGCCAAGCCAGGGGCTCCGGCCGGCGTCGAAGGTTTTGTTGCGGTTGGGCGGCATGCGGAGCGGTGTGACTGCCGGCAATCCGGCGAACTGCACAATACCTTCTAAAATGATGGTCGGCTGTTGCAGCAGTTGTTCAAAAAACACCAGATGGGTATCGTGGCCCAGCGCCCAATCCGCCCAGTGCCGGCTGTACAAGGATTCGCCTGCGTAGCGAAAAAACATCCATTTATCCAGCCCGTCCGAATCAAAAGGCGAACCGAAATGGCGGCGGTGGTAGTCGGGACCCAGATCGCGGTCGTCGATCTTTCCGGCCGACTGTGCAGCTTCCAGGACTTGTTGTTCGGCTGCAAAAAGATCGGCTTCCGGGGTATTTTCAAGCCTTTCCAGTATCTCGTCAAAAGATCTCTTTTCAATGCCTCCGGGTTTGGCGCGCTGGTGCCAGTATGCTGAAAACATACGGCGGGCCGGGTCGCGAAGGCACAGCACAAACCGCGCATCGTTGACGTAGCGACCAATCCGCTGCCTGAAATGCGGCTCCTGGGCATACAGTGTTGAACCGTCCAGGATGGGTTGTCCGATGCGGGTAGCAGGAAATAGCCCGGCGTACCAGTCCGAATGGCGTTCGATCAAATGATCGGGCAGGCAGAAGAATTGCGGCTCTTTGATGCGGCAAGCCCGAAACTGGTCCGTATTTTTTAAAAAATCGAAAACCGTCGTCGTGCCGCATTTCCGCACGCCAATGACGAATAACCCGCTGTTAAACCGTTGATTCACCGTTTTTTATAAATCAAGGCGAACAAAGTGAGTAAAATAAAGACCCAGGACCAGCGCTCCCGCAAATAGAGGTGAGTGAGATTCATCACCATAAACAAGAGGTAATTGCCCAGCACAAAAAGCCGCAATTGCCAGGATACGCCGATGGACACGATCTGCCAGAAAAACGCCCCGAAAAACAGCATCAGCGCCAAAAAACCGATCAAGCCAGCTTCGATCAACACGGCTCCGAAGGTGTTGTGCAGTTCGTGGCGTTTGTGGTAAGCTTTAAAATTGGCCAGTCCAACGCCGAGTATGGGGTGCTCGGGGAATATTTCCGCCGCATCTTCCAATTGGGACACGCGCACGTCGATGTTGCTTTCCGACTCGCCCGGATCACCTTCCACGATCAGACTCACGATTTTTGCCGCTCTCCGCACCCCGCCGATGTGTTCCAGCGAAAGCAAAATTTGCCGATAATTCAAGGCCAGGTAGCCAACCAACATCACGGAAGGAACCAGAATCAACGCTTTTTTCCACCAGCGCAAAAACAAGAAGCGGTAAAAGAAATAATTGACAATCAGGGCGATCATCACCACGAAAGCCGTCTGCGAGCCCGTGCCGAAAGCCGGCAACGTCACCAGTGCCAGCAAAGCGTAGGCCCACCAGCGCCGCCTCGGAAAGAATCGCTCGATCACGACGAGAGCGGCAAAAGTGGTCGTGAGCAGATAGGCTGCGTACTGGTTGGGGTTGCCGGTCATGAAGGTGTAGCGAATCCAGTCGAACATGCCCGGGAAGCTGATTCCGGCCAAAAAATTCAGGTACAACGGCACGGTCGAAATGCTCAACGAGACCATGGAATACCAGAACACCTGCTTAATAAACCGCTCCTGGTGCCTCTGGTACAGCAGCCCGGACAGTAAAAGGAACATGGCGATATACAGCCAGGGCAACAGCGAAGCAAAAAACCTGAATTGATCCACGGCCACAAATCCAGAGCCGAGCAACACCCCGAACAGCAGCAAAAACGTGATCAAAACCGGCGTAAAACGCTCGGGCAGCCGCCAGTCACCTTCCTTAAGCCGGCAGATCAGCAGCACCGCACAGGCCGCGAGCAAAAAAAAGTCGGACAAAATGAATTTGAAAATGCCCAACGGCACACCCAGCTGCGTGTAAGGCAGAAAAAACAGGCACCAGCAATACAGCGTGAGCGCGCTGATCCGAAGTCGGTCCGCAGTATTCAAATTTTTATCGTGGAAAAACCCAGTCGCCGGCGCACCGACCACCAGGCTGAACTGTTCAAAACCGCCAAACCCAGTGCGCTGCCGCAGGCCGCTCCGGCAGCGCCAAACTGCGGCGACAGTAACATACTCACGGCGACATTTACCATCAGACTTGCAACGGCCAGTCGGTTCATCAGCCGTTCGTATCGCGTCATGTTTAACACGGCGCCGGTGGGCCCCACCAACACATTGAAGCACTGGCCGAGCACGAGAATCCGCATGGCCATGGCGCCGCCGGCAAACTCATCACCAAAGAGCTGCATTAAAAATTCGGCAAAAACCAGTATGATCAGGAAGATAGGCGCGGAAGTCCAAAAGATCAGTCGGGTGGCTTGCTGTGCCGCCTGACGAAGTCCTGCAAGGTCTTCCTGTGCCCACAAACGCGCCAGCCGGGGCGCCACGATCGAATTGACGGCCATGAGCGGAATAGTCACCAGGCTAACCACCCTGCTGCCGGCTGCGTAGATGCCCAGTTCGTAACTCCCGCGCATGGTTTTCAGCACCAGTTGATCGGCCCAGTTGTTGAGAAACATGACGGAGCCTGTGAGCAGGAACGGCCAGGATTGCCGGAGCAGGCCGGTGGCTCTTTCTGTTACCGCGGGTGGCAGGCCGTTTTCAGGCAGCTGGCCCAACGTTTTTTTCCATAAAAAATAAGCGGCCGTCGCAGCGGTCCAGACGGCCGCCAGATGGGCCAGCCCGGGTGCTTTTTCCTGCTGTATTTTCCAAAACAAGCCCAAAAAAAACAACGCCAGCAAGGGCGTGGCCAGGTAGTTGAAAACAGCGTAGTATCGGATGTGCCGAAGCGCTTTGAAAGCCTGCGAACGGTATTTTAACAAGGTTTGCGGCAAGATGCACAAAGCCGCCACGCTGAAAACAAACGCACTGCCGATCCTCGTTATCCAGCCCAGCGAAAACGCCCACCACAAAGCCATTGCGGCAAGGCAAGCCGCCGCTATTTGCCATCGGGTAGCTTGCCGATTGAAGTTTTTGAGTCCTGCCCAGTCTTCCAGCGCAGCCCTGCCCGAAGCAAAACGAACGACCAAAGCGTCCAGTCCCAACGCGGCGCCAATAGATAACACGTTGACAATCAAGACCAAAAACGTGTAATCGCCGAAAGCGGCCGGACCGAGCCAATTGGTCACGGCCAGACTGAAAACATACGCCAACGCAATGCCCAGTACCCGGATTCCGAAGGTCTGAGCGCTGTTCCTGGCCAGTTCCGAGTTTAGCCCGGATGCGTTCAGTTTTTTTAAAAAATGGCTCTTACCCACGACCCAAGCTCATGTTTTGAAACACCCGATGAAACTGACCGCACATTTGCTCCATTGAAAAATATTGCAGAAATCGCTGCCGCCCCTGCTGCCCCAATTGAATTCTGTATGTTTCGTCTCCAACCAGTTGAAGTATTTTTTTTCGCAAATCAGCCGAGTCGCCCGGCTCGAACAGTAGCCCGGTTTTCCCTTCGGTGACCACTTCACGCAGCCCGTAACTCGACGCCGCCAACACCGGAATGCCGGCTCTCATGCCCTCCAGAGCGGCCAGGTTGAAGCCTTCTTTCCATAGGACCGTCCGCAAGCTGTCATCGGGCAAACGAAAAACCTCCCGTTCAATAGAGGGCACAACAAGCGCATCCGAAGCGGCCAGTAATTCGGGCACATCCGTCCGGTATCCGAGAAATTTAACGGGCAATGCAGCAGCCATTTCTTCAGTCGGGACTTGATACCAGTCGTCCTGAAAGGCGCCCACGACATTCAGCGTTAAATTTTGTCGCCATTCTTCCGGCAATTCGGCCAAGGCCCGAAGCAGCACGTGCAATCCCTTTTCAGGCGTCAGCGCCCCGGCGAAAATCAATTTTATCGTGGAGGCATTACGGGTTTTTTGAGAGAGGGAAGAAGGAACAACGTCGGGCAATCCATTGTAAATCACTTCCATCCGGCGCCATATTGCGCCCCGGACAAATGCCCGGGCATCATCCCGCACGGCATTCGACACCGCCACAGCCCTTGTCGCCAGCCGGCTGGCCAAACGGTGCATCCACGGTTTGCCTTTGCGAAAACCCGATTGAATATGCCACAACACCGGAAGCCCGGCCAGGCAGGCTGGCACCCCGATAAAGAACAAACAACGCTCGTTGGACGCATACACCAGATCGATTTCGTGGCGCCGCAATTGCTGCCATGCGCGCCACCAAAACGGCAGCAGCAACGTCAGTACCTGCCAGAACAATAGCCATGGGCTGCGACGCATCAACTCGCCCCGAAAACTCCGGAAAGCTTCGGGCAGGTGAAAATCAATTCGCCGCGATTCAGGCAAGGCGTTGGCCGACAAAAAATCTGTTTCGAATGGAGCGCCGGCCCAGGCTTCATATTCCCCTTGGGGTAATCCTTCGAGCAACTGAAGCGCTATTTTTTGCGAGCCGTGAAGGCCCGGATAGGAATTGTGGAACAGGATACGGCAAGGCCTCCGCTTTTTCAATTTCACTGCCATGCCTGCAAATCGAGATCGAAACATTCAGCCAGTTCCCGGTTGGCTGGCCGATAAAACTCCTTCATTTTCAATAAAATATCCGTCTCGGTTATTTGCGGCGCCGTTGCTTTGCCTTTATCGGTATTCAGCCTGTGGTACCAGGTTTTGATCCATTTCCTGAGCTGGCCGGCCGGGACGAGGTGGCGCATTTTGACCACCCAGGAATGCAGTCCTTGCCAGTGCACCCGGTAAGAATAGTTCTCTTTCACAAAAGGAAATTCAGCGTTGAAAAAGCCCGGATCGATCCCGATTTGGCGGCAAAGTGTCTGCATGAATTGTTCCGGATCCCGTTCCAGATCTTCAAACAACAAAACCGTCAATCGACCCCGGCCGCAACGGTCGGCCCATTCCCGCAGGTATCGGATGTATTCCCCGTGCCGGATCGCATCGCGCAAATATTCATTGTGCGCCAATGTTCCGCCACCCTGACGAACCTCTTCGATGAACTCCTGAAAAGTAAGTTTCCTGTCGAGTTCGCGTTGGTTTTGGGAAAAATAATGGTACACCGACAACAGCCGGCGCGCGGGTTCGCGAAGAATGAAAATCAATTGTGTATCCTGCAATTCTTCCGCGAAAACGCGCAGGGCAGTGGCCTGATAAAGGTAGCCGGGCGTGGCTTCCAGGATAATTTTAGGCGCGGCAAGCCTCGATTCCCGGTCAAAATGACGGGCATATGCATTCAGACCGTGGTCGTAATAATTCAGCCCGTGCCGGAAAGTGGACGAGCTCCGGTCCATCAGAAATTGTGTTTCTTTTTTGGTCGAACCCAACACTTCCGGATGCTGCCGCAGCCAGTAAAATACCGACGAAGTACCACTTTTAGGCGCGCCGGCGATGACTGCATTGGGCAGTAATCCCTGGGTTGTTCCTGGCCCAGTCTGTTGATTTTCAGCGATAATCGATGCCATACTGCTCAAAAAGCGATTGTTTGGATTCCCGGTAAATGTCGTTCAGCCGCACGCGCACGTCCTCTGACATTTCGGGTATCGACTGGCCCGATTGGTTAAGTTTCCTGACACTTTTTTTCAAGGGTTTTCGCCACGCATCAGGCACATAACGGATCAAGGGTTTGAAAAAAAACACAAGGCGCGGCAGCCAACGATAACGCGGCAAACCTGTTTTGTTCATGTGCTGTACTGCAACCGCGTGAGGCGGCAATCCTAAAAAACGAAACAAGACATTGCAAACGCCTTGCGGGTCGGAACGCAGCGATTCAAAGGAAATAATACAAATCTGTTGGGCTGGAAATATTTTTTCCAGAAGATTCAGGCGCTCCGAATAAAAACCTCGTCCGACATAGTCGGTGCTGCGCTGTAAAAAAGGGCTGGAAAAATGGTCGGCCGGCCGTTCGAAAGCAGCGCGTTTAAATTCACTTTCCGGCTCGATGCCGCGGCTTTGTGCATACCAGAAAGCCGACCAGGCCCGGTCGGCAGGCTCGCGCAACACGACGATGAGTTTTACTGCCGGATTGTGTTGTTTCAAAAGCCGCAGCGCAGGCTCATTTTCAAACAAGCCGACGTGTTTCAGCAAAGTGGTGGTTTCAGAAAGAACCTGCCTGGGAAAGCCTTTTGCAAATGCTTTTTGAAAAGAAATCTCTTCAAACCGTTCACGATCAATGAAATAGGTAAATTCCATGCTCCGTTGCGCCAGAATGGCCGGATGTTGCCCCAGCCAGCGCAGCAGCGAAGTGGTACCTGCTTTCTGCACACCGATGATTGCTGCATCAATCCGACAATCTGCCATGACAACCCGATTTTGAACCCTTTTGCATCACAAAATCATGCCTGCCGCCACAGTGTTATGGGTGAGTTCGTCGATGAGGATGAGGCTACCCGTGATACGGTTTTGGCGGTATTCATCCACAAATAAAGGCTGCGTAGTTCGGAGCACCACCCGTCCGATGTCGTTCATCGCCAGGGTCGTGTCTTCCAGATTTCGATGTAAGGTGTTGACATCCAGCTTGTAGCGCACTTCTTTAACCATAGCCCGCACCTCCCGTGTGGTGTGCCGCAACAGGTATTTCCCGCCAGGCTGGAGGGCCTGGCGATTGTCGAACCAGCAGAGGGTTACTTCAATATCCTGTGTCACCCGGGGTTGGTTGTTGGGCCGGACAATCATGTCGCCCCTGCCGAGGTCGTGGTCGCCATCCAGTAAAAGCGTGACCGACATGGGCGGAAATGCTTCGCTCACCGGCCCGTCGAAGCTATCGATCCGCTCAATTTTTGTGGTAAACCCGCTGGGCAGCAGCAGTACTTCATCGCCGGGTTTGAAAATTCCACCGGCCACTCGACCTGCGTAGCCCCGATAATCATGGTATTCCGCTGTTTGGGGGCGCAAGACATATTGTACCGGGAATCGCGCGTCGATCAGGTTGTGGTCGCTTGCAATGTGCACATTTTCAAGGTAATAGAGCAGGGTAGGGCCCTGGTACCAGGGCATTTCCGCCGAGCGGTCCACTACGTTGTCGCCATTCAGGGCCGAGATGGGAATAAAAAACAGGTCGTGCACGTCGAGTTTTGCCGCAAAGGCCTCGAATTCTTGCCGGATTTCCTGAAAAACGTTTTCAGAATGCCCTACCAAATCCATTTTGTTGATGCAAAGTACCAGGTGCGGGATCTGAAGCAGCGAGGCGATAATGGCATGGCGGCGCGTTTGTTCCACCACGCCATGGCGCGCATCCACCAGAATCAGGGCCACATTGGCCGTGCTGGCGCCTGTGACCATGTTGCGCACGTATTGAATATGCCCGGGCGTGTCGGCCACGATGAATTTACGGCGAGGGGTTGAAAAGTAACGGTACGCCACGTCGATGGTGATGCCTTGCTCTCGTTCGGCACGCAGGCCATCGGTCAGCAAGGCCAGGTTCACTCCATTTTCTCCACGACGCAAACTGCTCATTTCCAGCGCTTCATATTGATCTTCGAGAATGCTTTTCGAATCAAACAACAGTCGGCCGATCAGGGTGCTTTTGCCGTCGTCGACGGATCCGGCAGTTGTAAATCTCAACAATTCCACTTTGAAAAAAGGATGGGCTGTTTAAAAATATCCGGTTCGTTTGCGGTCTTCCATTGCGGTTTCCGAACGTTTGTCGTCGGCGCGGCTGCCGCGTTCGGTAAGCCGGCTGGCTGCAACTTCTGCAATGATCTCTTCGATAGTGGCTGCCCTGGAAGGCCAAAGCCCGGTACAAGTCAGGTCGCCGATGGTGCGGCAACGTACGGTGGCCTCCCTGGCCACTTCCCCGGTTTTTTTGGGAATAAACGGACTATCGGCCAGCAGCATGCCATCGCGGTCGAACACCCGTCGCTGGTGGGCAAAATACAGACTGGGCAAAGGCACTTGTTCTGCTGCGAGGTATTGCCAGACATCCAGTTCTGTCCAGTTGGAAATGGGGAACACCCGAAAATGTTCACCCGGCGATTTCCGGCCGTTGAAGAGATTCCAAAGCTCAGGGCGCTGGTTTTTGGGGTCCCATTGACCAAACTCATCGCGGTGACTAAAAAAACGCTCCTTAGCGCGGGCTTTTTCCTCGTCTCGCCTTGCTCCGCCGATGGCGCAATCGAACCTGTTTTTTTCCAGAATATCGAGCAACACGGGGGTCTGCAATAGATTCCGGCTGGCATGCACCCCGGTTTCATCGCGCAACCGGCCCGAATCGATCCATTCCTGAACAGAGCCCACAAAGAGCCTGACGTCTAATTTAT
>JBGAJY010000039.1:0-34362 GCA_044224705.1 Saprospiraceae bacterium | reverse complement strand
CCTGTTCCGGGGCTGCCCTTGTGCAATACCCTCGACTTTCCCGCATCCTATTTTCTTGAAAGTTATTCCGACAACGCAACGCCGACGGATTCGCTCGAACTGGGCATCCGGCGCAGTTGCAGGGGCACGGGTTTTCCGGAAAACCAGACCATGCTCACGTTGTGGTCTGCAGATCTGTTTGTGGAGCAAGCCGCCGAGGTTTGGGTGCGCGACCAGACCGGAAATACCAATACCTGTACGGTCCAATTTTTTATCACAGAATACACCGGCGCCTGCGACCCGGGTGTTTCCGTCGAAATCTGGACGCCGGACACCAACATGCTCTCCCATGCTTTTTTCAAGTTGCAGGCTGCGCATTGCCTGCTCGACAGTATTACGATCACGGGAGAAACCCAAAAAATACCCGGGACTTTATGGGCCGGCTGGTCGGAGTTCGGCACTTTCGCAGCGGCCGGCTACTCGATCACGGCAGAAGCCAGAAAAGACTCCGACCCGCTCAATGGCGTTTCCACCCTCGATCTGGCCCTGATTCAGAAACATTTGCTGGGGATTGAGCCCTTTGATTCTCCATTCAAGATCATCGCTGCCGACGCCAATCAGGACGGCCAGGTGACCTCATTTGACCTGGTATTGCTCAAACAACTGATCCTCGGGGTCAACAGCCAGTTGCCCAATGGCCGCTCCTGGCGAATCATTCCGTTCGATTGTCAGTTTCCCAACCCGCAAAACCCGTTCGATCCGCCTTTACCCGACAAAATTGTGCTGCCCAATACCGCCGAACCGACGATCAATCATTTTTACTTCATGGGTATCAAAATCGGCGACGTCAATTTCAGCGCAGACCCGGATCAATAAAAAAAGAGGCTGTCAGGTGATTACTGACGGGGTGACTTTGGAGTCGCCCCGTCAGTAATCACCTGACAGCCTCCTTTTCATTTTACTGCCTGCTCAGGTTGCGTCTCGGATCATTGGGATGCTCCACAACGGCAGTGCGCACGTAATGATGCGCGCCGGCATCGACAAAGACCACGTAAACGCTGGAGGGGATGTAGGTGACGTTTAACTCAATATCGTACTGACCGGGTTCGATCGGTTCTTCGAGCCGAACGATGCCGGGCATCGACTTTAGCCAGATGCGTGCCACCGGAGTCGGCCGGAATGTTCCAGTCGGCAATCAGGTGATATTCGGCGGGGTTGGGTCGCAGCCCCATCGGGAGGTTGGGATCGAAATAGTGAATCGTTGGGGTCGTACAACTGAACCTCGGTCTGCGTGGTATTGCTCCACCAGGGCTGTTCGAGATCGAAAGAAAACGATGCCGTGCTTTCAATTACGCTACCCATCGGGATGCCCGTCCGGGCTTTTACGGCGATGCGGACAAAGCCGCGGCTGCCGGCATCGTCGAGCCAGGAGGCGGGGAGGTTCAGGTTGGAGAAAGTGATGGTGAGCAGGTTGTTGTCGCCGATTTTCCAGATACAGGGGTGGCTGCTGGCAATGACCTGAATACTTGCGGGATCGAGCGCGGCATCCAGTTGGTCTTCGATCACGAGAACTGTCGCAAGGCCAGAACCCCGATTTTGAAAACGAAGGTGAATTCCAGCGGGTTTCCTGTCGCGAGGTCGGCCGCCGTCAAAATAACACGGTCGACCTCCTTGGCGGGATCGGGCGTGCCGCTGCTGCCGACGGAGGCCAGCAGTTCATGCCGGTTGTCGGTATCGGAAGCGTCCGGCGAGGTCGATCTGACCTGTGCGGTCAGTTCTGTACCTGGTTGGCGGCAAGACTGGCATCGAGCACACTCTGGATACTGATCGATTGTTGGGCTCCGGCCGCCAGGTTGCCCGGGAACCAGCGCAGCGTATCGCCCGCAATCTGGTCGGGCCAGGGCGAAGCCCAAGAAAAACTCATCCCCGCAGGAAGCCTGCATTCGACGCTCAGGTCGGCGGCCGTACTGGTCGCCGGCATTGGCGTACTGGGAGCAAAAGCGAGTAAAAGCCGCTGCGGAAGGCATTTTGCGCGCCGAGGTGGACGTTGAGATCCACTGCCGGCCAGCTTTTTACGCCGAAATTGGCGTTGTTGGTCGGCAAGCTGACGGCCATCCATTCCGGGGAAAGATTGCCAGCGGCAGCCGGCAGACCGACCACCTGCAAGGTGTCGTTTTGTCCGGGTTGAAAGGGAAAGAAGAAACGTCCCCAGGCATCGGTAGAAGCCACCTGCCCCAGCGGTGTGCTTTGACGACGGCATTGGCTACGGGCGGTTCGCCGCTTGTAAACGCGCCGTTCTGGTTGAGGTCGCGATACACCATTCCGCGTGTGGTAACGGCGCGGTGGCTGCATGGACCAAGAAGGCCACGATGGCTTCCGGCGCACAGTTGAGTTGTTGGAAATCAGGAGGCGTAAATATTGGGATTGTACAAACCGTCAGTGAGTTGGTACCAGCTGGCCCGTTGTCGGGGCTGGTAAAACGCCCTGACCGATGGACGGACGCGAAAGCGCCGCTGGCGCTGCCGATGGCGTCGTTCAGCTGATCGCCGTAGTACCCGGGAAATTGAGCAGGCACCCAGCTTTGGCCCTTGTCGGTGCTGTACAACACGATGTTGTTCGCCCAGGCGATCAAATTGTTGCCGCTGCGGGTAATGTTGCGGGCAATTTGCGTGAACGGCGTGTGGCTGCGCCAGGTCCAGCTGGCGCCTTCATCGGTCGAATAGTAGAAATCACCGCTTTGCATCCACAGGTACCACTCGCCGCCCGGTCCCGGGCTGAAATCGGCGATGGCATTGCCGGGCGCGGCGGGCGAAGGGCTGATGGTTGCAGTCAGCGAGCCGTCGAGATAATAGTATCGGCGAATCTCGTAGGGCCCCTGGACGTACACATTCCAGAAGTAGCCGTCGAGTTTTTGCGCAGCAAAATCATTTTGATCGCTCAACTGCAGCCAGTTGGAGCCGTTGTCGGCGGTAAAATAGAGGTCGTTGCTTTCGAGTACAAACAGGGATGCCGCGCCCATCCACTCCATGTCGTTGAACTGGTGGCCGGTAAATGGCGTGTTGAGGGGCGACCAGGTTTGTCCACCGTTGGCGGAGCGGTAAAGCGGTTTATTGGGCGCATCGGTACCGGCAAAAAGGTAACTCTCGATGCCGTTTCGGTCGAGGCGCAGGATAGAATAGGCGCCGATGCCCTTGTTGATCGTCTGCCAGCTTTGGCCTTCGTCGTCGGAGCGGATCATGTTGTTGCCAATGGCATAGACGGTCGGCCATTCGGCCAGTTCTTCGATCACGTCGTACTGCACCCCTGGGCTCTGATAATTGCTCAGCATTTGCCAGTTGAGGCCATCGTCAGTGGTGTACCACCAATTGAAATTGGTCGCCAGCGTCAGCGTATCGCCCAGGGCGCCGAAGCGGAGGTAGATGTCGTGAAAATTGATTTGTTGGGAAGGGATATTAAATTCCACCACCTGGCCGGTGGTGCGGCTTTTACGGATCAGCTTTTGATCCCACTGGGTCATCCAGTAATAATCATCGTCAATAAAAACGGCAGAAATCTCCTGATTCGTCTGATAAGGATAGCCCCAGGTATCGCCGTTGTCGGTTGAAAAAGCGACCTTGTAGAGGTTGCCGAATTTGTAGGAACGAATCAAGGCCCCGTCATTGTAAGCAAACTGGCCACAGTTGTAGTTGAAAGCAATGCTGCTGTCGGGGTTTACGCCGATCAGAGCATCCCAGGACTGGTTGTGCGCGATGATTCGGTCGCCTGCCCGCACCACCTTGGCGATGTTGGAACAGCAATTGACCGGCAGGGGAAAACGGGCGGTGATGCCCCAGTTCTCACCTTTTTTCTCTACCCGGTAAACGGTCATATTGCCGTGGTTACCACGATCGCAAGTGAGGATCAGCACACTGACGGGCGATTCGGCATAGATGTCGTAGATGTCGACGTTGGAAGGAAAAAACGTGGCCAGTATCCAGTTGGTTCCATCGAAGGAGCGATACAAACCTTTGCCGTCGAATGTGCCCATCCAGAGTTCGTTACCGACCCTTTCGAGGCCGCGTTTGAACAAAACTTCGTCGGAAGGGCCGCCTCCGTATTGCCATTGGGCATGGAGGGTGTGAAGGGAAAGCAGGAGTGCGAACAGGGAGAACAAGTTTTTCATAAATATCACCTTTTGACGGACAGATACAGGGTTTTCAATATCTGCTGCTTGAAAAACAACTTTTTGACCAGGGTGAAGATCGCACAATAGGCACATTGTTTCCCGAAAACAGCGCCCGAATACTCGCCATTGCCGATTCGATACGGCCAGCCGGCGACAATTGTCCTTTCCGTTCAAGCCGAAAATCCTTTTTTCTTTGTGCCAAATTTTCAGTCATGAAGCAAATTTTATTCAGCCTGCTCTTTTTCCTGGTCGCAACATTGACCCTGCATGCCCAACGCCCCGCAACTCCGCTGCTCGGAGAAGACGCCCCCGAATGGGCGCGCATGCTGGCAGCCGACGACCCGAATGTATTCGAGGTGCAACGGGTGTACGCTCAATATTATCGCGAACGTCCGTTTCAGAAAAATACCTACACCCAGTTTTACAAACGCTGGATGCACTGGGCGCGGCCTTACGTACAGGCCGACGGGCATCTGTACCTGCCGACGACCGAAGAGCAGTCTGCTCTTGAAAAACAGCTTAATGCTTTGCGGAACAATGCCTCAAACGGGCGGAAAAGCGCCGCGGGCAGCTGGTCTTTTGCCGGGCCCAATCAAACTTACGACACCGACGGCAGCACGGTCGTCACCTGGCAAACCAATGTTTACAGCGTCGATATCGCCCCTTCCGACCCCAAAGTGCTGTATGCCGGCGGCGAAGCAGGCGGTCTTTGGCGCACCACCGACAAGGGCCTGAACTGGACGCTGCTCTCCACCAACGTGTCGCACGGGGCTTTCGGCGCCGTAAAAATCCATCCGAACAACCCGGATATCGCATACGCGGGCACTGGCGGCAAAATCATCAAAACCACCGACGGCGGCGCTACCTGGACGACCGCTTACAGCGAAAACAACCTCTGGGCCAATGCCATCGCTATCTCTCCGGCCGACCCGAATATCGTGCTGGCCGCCTCCGATCAGGGCCTCCTGCGCAGCACCAACGGCGGCGCCAACTGGACCAAATTATTTAGCAACAAAACCTGGGACGTCGATTTTAAGGTAGACGATCCGGCCACTGTTTTTGCCATCCGGAAAAACGGTTCGGGCGCCGATTTTATGAAATCATCCAACAGCGGCGCAGCATTCAATCCTTCCAACACCGGCTTGTACACCCCCGGCAGCGGCATTTCCGTCACCGGCGGCATGATCGCCCTTTGTCCTTCCACCCCGACCAAGATGTACCTGTACCTCTGCGGCGAAGGCGGCAACCTGGGCGGCTTCATCGGCGTGTACAAAAGCACCAACACCGGCCAGACCTGGAGCAACACCAACCCCTCCAACACCATCGGCCAGCCCTACACCATCCCTACGCACACCAACCTGATGGATGCCAACGGGGTCGACTGGTTCAACCAGGGCTTCTACGACATGGCCATCATCGTGAACCCCGCGAACGACAACCAACTCATCGCCGGGGGCTGTTCCTGGTTCAAAAGCACCGACGGCGGCGTCACCTGGGCGAGCCTCGGCGGCTACGTCGGCAACCTGTCGTGGAGCCACCCGGATATTCAGTGCATCGCCGCACAGGGCAGCGACCTGTGGATCGGCTCCGACGGCGGACTGAATTATTCCAACAATTTTGCGCAAACCATCGAAGCCCGCATGAACGGCATCAGCGGCGCCGATCTCTGGGGTTTCGACTCGGGCTGGAACGAGGACATTCTCGTCGGCGGCCGCTACCACAACGGCAACATGGCCTGGCATGAATCCATGCCCGCGGGAAAATTTTTCCGCATGGGCGGCGCCGAATCGGCCACGGGCTATGTGAACCCCGGACCAGGACGTAAAACCTATTTTTCCGATATCGGTAATTACCGGATCAACGGCGGACTGGGCGGCGACGTGAGCTACCTCGGCGATTGTCCGGTATATCCCAACGAGACCTACGCCTACTACGCCAACTCTGAGATGGAGTTCCACCCGGCTTGCTGGAACGTTGTCTTTCTCGGCTACCAAAACAAACTTTGGAAAAGCGAAGACGGCGGCGCCTCATTTTCAAGCCTTTACACATTCCCTGGCACCGCCGACAACACCGTGTACGACATCGAAATCGCCCGTTCCAACCCGCAGGTGATGTATTGCTCTCAATGGGACGGCACCGACGACGCCATCTGGCGCAGCGCCGACGGCGGACAAAGCTGGACGCATTGCACCGCCCTCCCATTGCCCAACAACAACGACCGCGCCAAACTGGCCCTCAGCGAGGCCGACGCCAACGTGCTCTGCGTGGCTGTCACTTACGGCTCCAACGGCAAAAAGATTTACAAAACCACCAACGGCGGACAAAGCTGGACCAACCTCACCACCGCCACACTCGACAACTACACGATCACCAATATTTTACCGCAATACGGCACCGACGGCGGCATTTACCTGGGCACCAACGGCGGCGTTTTTTATCGGAATAACAGCATGCCGGATTGGCAAAAATATTCCAACGGCTTGCCTCTTTCTGCCGAAACCAACCGCCTGAAACCCTTTTACCGCGACGGAAAAATCCGCAACGGCTGCTGGGGCTTCGGCGTTTGGGAAGCGCCTTTGTTCGAACCCTCGAACGTCGTTCCGCAGGCCATGGCCGACAAACTCAGCAGCGGCTGCTCCCGCGATACCTTTTATTTCGACGACCGCTCCGTGGTGCTCCATGCGGGCGCTTCCTGGGCCTGGGACTTCCCCGGCGCGGCTTTTGTCGCCGGAGAAAACACCCGCAACCCCAAAGTGGTGTTCAGCGGCCCCGGCGATTTTGAAGCCTACATGGCGCTCAGCACGCCCGCCGGCGTGTTCCGCGACACCCTGCACCTGAGCGTTGGCGACGGTTGCGACCGCGACAGCTTGCCCGGCCAGGCCCTTTCGCTCGACGGCGACGGCGACTACGCAGCGGCTTCCACAGCGATGAACCTGAACTCCAACACCGTCACGATCAGCGCCTGGATCAGGCCCAACGGCACCCAGACCGACTGGGCCGGACTGGTTTTTTGCCGCGGCGGCAGCACCACCGCAGGCATCAGCCTGAAATCGAACAACGAACTGCGTTACCACTGGAACGACGGCGGTTACGGCTTTTCTTCCGGCCTCATCGTCGGCGCGGGCTGGTCGCACGTGGCCCTGGTCATCACCCCTTCCAATGCGACGCTTTACGTCAATGGTATCGCAGCGGTGAACAACGCCGCCCAGCCGGCCGAAGCCTTCGACGCGCCGATCAGCATCGGCTACGATCCCAACGGCGGCAACCGCTATTTCAAGGGACTTATCGAGGAAGTCTGCGTGTACGACCGGGCGCTCACCCAGGCGGAAATCCGCGAACAGATGAACCTTACACGGACACATGTGAGCGTCGACGGACTCCGGGCGTATTATCAATTCAATGAAACCACGGGCCGCGTACAGGACCGCATCGGATCGTACCATGCCGGGCTTGCCGGCGATGCTACGAGGGTGCCCAGCACCTGCCCCGTCGGCCCGGGGGTGGCTGCCCGTAAAAACGTCGTTTCGGGTAAACGGCACGGTTTCAGCGCTACCGGGCTCACCCTCCTGTTTGGCACCGGAGCCAACCTGCCCAACGGCGAGGTCGTCGTGACCCGCATCAACCTGCGTCCCGACACCGTGCCCGGCTTACCCGCCGCCGCTTTACCCGCCTACTGGATCCTGCGCAATTACGGCGCCACGGTGAATTTCTCTTCGCCCGTTCAGGTGCAGCTCGACCACCTCGGCGCCCTGCCCGCCGACCTTTCGGCGCCGGCCTGCAAACTCTGGCGCCGCGTACCCGCGGCCGCCGACGGCTACACCTGGGCTTCGATCGATTCGGCCGATTACGTGGTGGCCGGCAACAACGGCAAACTGACTTTCAACGGCACGCCCGCCTTGAACCGCTCGGGACAATACTGGGTCTCCACACCGGGCTGGTATACTGCACGGCCGGCCGAAGAAAGCGCCGGGCGCCAATCCTTACCGGCCGACGTCACGCAAATTTTCCCGAACCCGGTGGCCGGCGGCGCGGAATTTACCGTTCAAACCACACTGGAAGGGCCCGTCTGGTTCCGCCTTTTTGATGACAAAGGGAGGGCGATCCGGGTGCAGAAAATGGAGGGCTCGGCCCGTATTTCCACGGCAGGGCTGGCGGCAGGGGCGTATGCTTTCAGGATTGAGAATGATCGGTTTATGCGTTTCGGAAAGGTGGTTGTGTACTAACCACTGAGGTTTTTTTATTGACCACATGAAGGACACATGTAGGGCACATTAGAAAAGGGTTGGGATGCTCTTGCTAACCCTTAGTATGGTTTTGTCAGCAAGAAATGTCTTCGTACAGCAAGAGCATCCCTACCCTTTTCTAATGTACCCTACATGTGTCCTTCATGTGGTCAATAAAAAACCTCAGTGGTTCTCCTTCAATTCGACTTGATCCCCATCCCCGGATTCGTAATCGGCGGCTTGTACTGCCAGTTGAAGGTTTTAGCCGAGGTGAACCCGCCGTCGCCGTACATATTCATCTGCTGAGCGGAGGGCATTTTGGGCCAGCCGAGTTTGTCCAGCGCATTGAACACGGTCCATTTTTTCGAAGCGGGCGCCTGGTTGAGCAAGTGCAGGTCGCATTTCACCTTGTCGTGGCAGGCGGTGAAAATAGAGAAGTCGATCACCGGCACGTATTGTTTGCCGCCGCCGCCATTGTTGAGGCCGAAGCCGCCGCCCTGGCCGCCCGATTTGGCGGTGGCGATTTCGGCAGCCGTGAGTGGTCCGTCCGGACGCAGCAGCGTTTCGCCGGCGCCCAGGCCGTTGGATTGTTTCAGCATGGATTCATACTGACCGAAATTCTCCATCCAGACGGCGTCGGTATAGGTATGTAACACGTCGTCAGACAAGCCGTCGTAGGGGAAGCCGTCGGGGCGCGTCACCTTATCGAGGGCATCGAGCGTGTGCAGGTAATCGCGTTCGGAGGCCGTGAGTTCGGGGGTACGCTGTGCGGCAAAATCGCGGAAGCGCAATTTCGTGTCGTAGAGGAACTCGCTGTTGTTCGGGTTATCGGTATAGGCAAACCCGGAAACCTCCCACTGGTGGTCGTTGTAGGTATTGCCTTTCAGGATAGCGACTTCGTAGGTTTCGAAATTCTCGCCACCTTTCATCAGCATCACCGGAACGTACATGTCGTTGTTGTTTTTTGCGGACTGGCCGCCGATCGGATAGCCGAGGTACACCGGGTAGTAGAGATAGGCGACCTTCTGGAGTTCGTAGCCGGCGATCTTTTCTTTCATGTGCTGGTACTTGCTGGTGCGGAAGCAGTAACCCGGATAGAGGGTCTTTTCATGGTTGCTCTGCGTGTTTTTGCGCAGGATTTTGACTTCGAAAATTTTAGAGGGCGTCATGCCTTCCGGGAAATCGTAGCGGATCGTAGTCGTGTTGTTGTTGTCGCTGGCGAAAATGGTGCAATCCTGGTTCCAGACCTTGTTCGTTCCCAGTTCACTGATCCGGGCGATGATTTTGTCCTGTGCGCCGCCTTCCAGGTAGGTCATGTCGTATTTCACCGTCACAAACCCTTTCATCGGGTTGCCGTTGCTGTATTTACGCATGGTGTAGCGCTGGTTGGGCAAGGGATACGTTTCGAGCACGAGGTTATCCGTGATTGTTTCGGGTTTGTTGCCGGTTTTGAAGGCAATTTTGCGTTGCTCGGATTTTTCCACCACCCATTCGCCGTCTTTGAGGAACATCATTTTACCGGTTACTTCCAGGGTGTAACTGGCGTTCGGCGCAAGGTTGTTCAGGGGCACGAGTTTGATCACGCTGCCGTAATTGCCAAACTGGGATTCTTCCTGCGGCACCACGTGGTTGTCGCCGTCGAGCAAGCGCAGTTCAGCCTGGAACCTGTACCAGTCGTCGTAGCCTTTCACAGGGTTGTAGAAGAAGACGTACTCGTCGTTTTTGTAATAAAACTCACCTTTCAGGGTGGGTTGAAGCGGGTTGACACCCGTTGCGTTGTGGGCCGGAGCGGCACTCTTGATCAGCTTGGTCTGGGCAAAGGGGTCCATGTCCGTTTCGACATTCTGACAGCGGTGGCCGCGCTCGAAAGAACCGTGGTAATTGCCCGCTTCGTGGCCCAGGATATCGAGGTACAGCACCACGTCGCCACGTATCCAGGTCGGATTGGGCGCTTCCACCTGAAGGATGGCGGCGGCCGTGAGTTCGACGATCGGAATGCGGCAGAATTTGCCCGAACCGTGGATATAAGCGTAGGCCTGGCCTTTCACATACCAGCCGCCCGAGAAGCCGATCTCCTCGCCGCCGCAGGTCGCGTTCACGTCGGCCAGCAGTACGTCGATGCAGGCTTCCGCCTGAAAATCGGCCGAAACGATAAAGAAGTCGAAACCGGCGTTGAGTTGCAAACCGGCGCCCCATGCAAACGCAAGCGATTGAGGCATAGCCACTTCCGCGGGCAGGGGCTTTTTAACGGGTACGTCGTCGCCTTGCTGGTCGAACATGCTGACGATGTAGGTCGGCAGTGGCGGCAGGCCGTCGGGCAGGTCGTTGCCGACCATGAAATAGGTCTGGAACTTGACGTTCAGTGACACCACCTTGGCGTCGAAACCGATTTGGGCGTGCAGGCGCGTGGCGTCTTCAAAGGGGTTGGCGCCGGGCGTCCAGTAGCCAATTTTGACGTACCATTTCAGTCCGTCTTCGGGCTGCACGTTGCCGTTGTTGTCTTTTTTCGGGAGTTTGAATTTGAAGGCTACGGAACCGCCGCCTTTGATCACCTGCAGCACGTTCAGGTTGACCGTGAGGCCGCCGTAGAACGAACGGTTCTGCGGGTTGACCTCCAGAAAGCCGCCCGCATAGAGCATGGCGTCGTCCGGCTGACGGGGTTTTGTCGGGTTCTGCATCACGTAAAAATTGCCGTCGAGGCGGATGAAATTGACGCTCAGGTTCTGCGCGTTGAACTCCATGCTGAATTTCACGTCGCCGTTGAAGGCCTGTTTCGTACCTGCCATGCCAAACAGCACCGAAGCCATAAAACCTGCCGTGCCTTTGCTCGGCGCGTAGGTCGCACCGGAAGTCGTGGGCGCGCCGGCTTTGCCGCCGGCCTTGGCTTTGTAGCCATTGGGCGGCAATACGTCGTCGCTGCCCGTACGGCTCATGTTCCAGTACGCGCCGCCGCCAAAGCCATAGAAAGCCGCCACGGTGCCCGGAATGGGCAGTCCGGGACTCGGCATGTCGATCATGGCGTCGAAGTACCAGTACTTGAAATTGCCTTTGTTGGGCAGGGTGCGGCCGAACTGCACGGTCACTTTGAGGCCCGCATTGAGGCCGGCGACCTGGCAGTCGACGGAGCCGCGGAAGCCGTTGCCGTAGGTGTCGTCCTGGTTGAAAATTTCGAGTTCGCCTTTGAGCCGCGCCACACTGACGTCGGCGTCGATCTTGATTTTGCCCAAAGTGGCCTTGTCGTAGGCAAAATATTTGCCCGTGTGTTTGGCCCAGATAGTGAATTCCGTGCCGCCGCCGGCGCCCGAAGACTGGCCGTTTTCGCCGCCGAACAGGGTCACGGCCAGGCCGATTGTGAGGCCCACGCTTTTGCCGTCGCCCGATTTTTTGAATTCGAGCTTATTCAGTTCCAGTTCGAAAGAGTTGCCGATTTTGGCCTGCAGGCCGTCGAAATTGGCCAGCGCGACAAATTTCAGGTCAAATTTGGGGACGTAATTCGCCTGGTCCTTGCCGTCGATGGTGAGCGACTGGAACTCCAGGTCGGGCACTTTGAAACTGCTGACATTGCTGTTGGAAGGCTGCTTGTCGAAGCCGATACCCAGCTTGCCGTGCAGGGTGGCGTTGGCCTCGAAAACGCCGTTTTTGCGCGCCACGGTGATGCTCGAATTCTCGAACAGCGTGATTTTGGCGAGGAAAAGATCGGCGTCGATCTTGTTCTGGGTGATGAGCGAAAACGAGATGTTCGCTCCGTCGGCATTGCCTTTGGAGACCGTGGCGTCGAAGCCCAGTTGGGTTTTTTCGCCCAGGGGCAACTGGATCACGCCGCCCAGGCCGCCGCCGTTCAGGGCGCTGGATTTGATTTCCAGGTCGATGTTGTCGAGTTCAAAACCCCAACCGGCGATGGTGCCTTCCACGAGGGGATTGCCCTGCGCGGAGAAGGTGCCGGTGACGCCCAGTTTGTCGAGGTAAAAATTGTGAACACTCAGGTCGATGCCGCCGCCGCCGTCTTTTTTGAAACCGCCCGGCAGGCGCAGCGTGAGGTCGCTGACGTAGAGGCCGATCCAGTCTTTTTTGCCTTTTTTGGCGGGAAATGCCGTTTCAAACGCCGCATTGTTGGCTTTTGAAGAAAAATCGAACACGGCTGTTCCGGCGGAAACCACAAAATCGGGCGCATCCGGAATGGCGAATTTGTGGCTGAATTCCAGCCCTTCGATCATCCAGTCGTGCGCATCGGCGGTTTGGACGGTGAAGGAGGCTTTGACTTTCACGTTCGGGTCCTGAATGACCTTGTAGCTGCCGTCGATGGGCAAGGCGGCCTTGCGGTCGAGTTCCACGGCGCCGGCGACCTGCAGGCCGTTGAAGCCGTCGCAGTCGAGCTCGACGTACGTTTTATCGGCTCCGCCCTGGAAGCGCAGGCTCATTTTGTCGGACAAGGCGATGTTTTTGTCTTTGGCCAAAGCGATTTTGACGCTGGCCGCGCCGAAGCCGTTGGGATGGAACGGGATGCCTTTTTGGGAAATATTGAGCCAGTCGGGCACGGCGGCCTGGGGGACGTCCATGGCCAGGACGGCGTTGAGATAGGCTTCGGTCGGTTCAAAGATGACGCCTACAAGCGCCAGGCTGCCCTGCGGGTTGTCGAGGCCGAGCGGCAGGTCGGAGGGTGTGCCGTCGGGTAAAAGTTTGCTCACGCGGCGGCTGTTTTTTTCCACCTCGTTCATGAGGCCTTCGGCATTCGGGACGGTCTCGATGAGACCGTCTTTGGTTTTGGACATGGCGTCGTTCACGAGCGCCTGGGCGCCCACGACGGCGGTTATTTTTCCGCTGTAAAAACGGTTGTCGGCATTGATCTGGATGTTGGAAAATTCAACTTTGAGGCGGGTATTCAGGAAGTTGACGAGGATTTCGCCGGTGCCGGAGTAGGAACTGCCGTTCACCGTGAACACGGTATTTTTCATCACAAAATGGCCCACTTTGATGTCGGTGCCGTTGGGCAGGCCGCCGGCGGGTATGGCGTTCATTGTGCCGTTCCATTGGGTCGCGGAGACGCAATCGCCGTTCGGCGGGTCTGGTTCGTTGTTGCCGCCGCCGCCGTTGCCACCATTGCCGGGGTTGTTGGCGAGGTCGCCGGGGCCGTTGAAGCCGCCGCCGGGATTTTTGTACCAGAAAGTGGACACCGGGCTTTTGCCGCCGTTTTTGAACATGATTTTGTTCATGGGATCGTAGGCCGTGACGCGGGCGGCGTACTGGTGGCCCACGGTCAGTTTGGGCAAAGTGACGTCGTAGACGAAAGCGGGGGCGGTGATGTTGTCTTTTTTGTAAAACGGAAAAATGCCGGGCGTTTCGAACGCGTCGTTCGGGTTGGCGAGGTTGACGAGCGTCAGGTCCACCAGTTCGAGGCGGTACCGGACGAGCCCGCCGATACCCGAAGGGGTCCAGTTGAACAGAACGAATTGCGGATTTTGGGGCGCCACGCTGGTTTCGTTGGCCGGCGTAATGATCACCGGCGGGTCGTAGTGCGTGATCACGAGGGTGGCGCAGCCGCTCATGTCGGGCGACAAAGGAGCGCTCGTGTTGTAGTCATGGGCACGCACGCAAATGGTATAGACTCCTTCGGGAAGGGTCTCCGTCTGCAACAGACTCGACATGCTGATGCCCTGGGTCGTGAGGTTTTGGTCGTTGAGGTTGGCGTTCAGAGAGGAAAGCTGGCTGCCGGTGAGCACGCGGGTTTGCTGGGCGCCGATCAGGATGGGGGCGGTCGGGCGGTATTCCGGTTTGACCTGTACGCCGAGCCCCTGGTCGCTCGTGATGGAGCTGATGAGCTTGACCTGCACCGGCGTGGAGCCGAGGTTGGTCAGGGTCACGATGGCCTGGCCTTTAAACTGGACCAGATCGGCCACATAGGCCGGGTATGGTGGCGCGATGCTCAGCGTGACGTTGACGGAGGAGGTCGACTGGGCCGCTGCGAGTTGGACCAGGAGCAGGAGCGTCGCAAAGAGAGCGGCAATTTTTTGCCAAATGATTGTTCGCATTGGTTGAGGATTTGCGATCGTTAAAGAATCTGGATTGCCTTTTTTGGATAATTGAGCGTCTATTCAGGTAGCAGTTGCATTTGCAGCGATGCGCCGGGAGGACCAGGGAGGTATCAGGCGTTCGCCTTTTGTTTTCTTTGTAAAAACCAACCGGTGAGGGAAAAGAGTAAAGCCGCGACGGTCAGCCCGGAGGCGCACCATTTCAGGGTGGTCATCACGGAGGCGAATTGAGCCAACCCGTTCATTTTCAAAGGGTAGTTTTGGGTAATGACGACCAGTGCGGCATTTTCAAAAAAATCGAGCGCGAGGGTGACAAGGGGCCAGAGCGGCAGCCAGGGCAGGGCAAAAAAGCCCCCGGAAATGCGCCGTTGCAGGTGCAGCAGCAGTAGCGCGAAAAACAACTCGCGGACGATGGGATAAAAAACATCGGCCGACAACTCTGCCATCAAATACATCCGGCGGCCGGAAGGACCCATGCCGTCGAGCAGGTCGTACAACACGGCGGGCGTGTAGGAAAAGCGCAGATCGGGAATGGAAGGCCCCGAGGCCGCGCGTTCGATCTCCGCCTGCGCCTGCGGCATGATGCCGGCGGTGAAAACGATCCACAGTGCCCCGGCCAGCAAAGTATTGCGGAGGGTGGCGGCGTGGTGAAGCAAGTGGAGCAAGGTGGTCATGGTCTGATTTTTGGGCAAAATTCCCCGCCCCGCAGCCGCCAAATGTTTCAGACATTTGCAAAAAGTGTAAAAAAGGATTAAAACCATGGCCGCCCAACAACGTATCCTGATGGTGGACGACGACCGCACGTTCAGTTCCCTCACGCAGGAATTCCTTGAATCCCGCGGACTGCACGTCACGCTCGTGCACAGCGGCGAAGAAGGGCTGCGCGCCTTCCGCGAACACGGGCCGTTCCACCTGTGCATCCTGGACGTGAAAATGCCCTTCAAGGACGGTTTCTCCCTGGCCGCCGACATCCGCGCGGCCGATGCAACAGTGCCCCTGATTTTCCTTACCGCCCAGCAGGAAAAAGAAAGCCGCCTCAAAGGGTTTCAACTTGGCGGCGACGACTACGTGACCAAGCCGTTCAGCATGGAAGAACTGCACCTGCGTATTCAGGCCATCTGGCGGCGCATGCAAACCGGGCAGGCGACGCTGAGCAGTTCAAAAACAGAACTGACGCTTGGGAAATACCGCTTTTTACCCGCTGCCCGCGAACTGTACCTCGGCGAGCAGGCGGAAAAACTCTCGGCCATCGAAGCCAATCTGTTGCGCCTTTTCTGCGAAAGCCCCGACGGCATGATCGAACGCGAGACCGCTCTGCGGCGTATCTGGAGCGACGACGACCTCATGCGCGGCCGAAGCCTGAATGTGTACGTCAGCAAATTGCGGCAATACCTCGCCGGCGATCCCGGGATCGAGATTTTGAATGTGCACGGCGTGGGGTACCGGATGGTGGTGCGGGGGTGAATTGGGCCGTGTATTTTGTATTCCGGCGGCCGACAAGCAGTTCCTAAGCGGGTACAGCCTCCCTAACCCGCGATTGTTTTACAGCCCACGGCTTCAGCCCGGAGGGTTGTAAGCCGGAGGCAGTTCGGCCAGCACAGCGCCGA
Organism: Saprospiraceae bacterium; assembly: GCA_044224705.1. Classification (GTDB taxonomy): domain Bacteria; phylum Bacteroidota; class Bacteroidia; order Chitinophagales; family Saprospiraceae; genus M3007. Next base: position 18,362 of record JBGAJY010000039.1, on the reverse strand, counting down.
CGGCAACCTCCAGCGCCCTGGCCAGGTTCTCCGCCTCCTCCCCTCCCCCACGCTCTGCCAGTGTTTCCAGTTGGTAAGCCAGCCCGGCAGCCTCCTCTTCGTTCAGGTAGCGCAGTTGCCCTTTGATGGCATGCGCCGTGGCGCCCGCCTGGTCCCAGTCATGGGCGGCGATATGGCTGTGCAATTCAGCCATTTGTATGGGCATTTGCCGGCGAAAAAGTTCCAGAAAACGAGCGACGAGCGTTTCGTCGCCGAGCAGTTGTCGTAAATGCATAAGATCAGGCATGGTGGGCGAACCGGGCTATTTTTTCCAGTAATTCAGCGGCGTCAATGGGTTTGGTCACGACTTCGTTCATGCCCGCTTCGAGGCAGCGTGCAATCTGTTCGGGAATGGCGTTGGCCGTCAGGCCAATGATCGGTATAGATCTTTTAGTTTCGTCGGGTAAAGCACGGATGGCCAAGGTAGCACCGTAGCCATCGAGAACGGGCATTTTGACGTCCATCAGAACGAGGTCATAAGAATTCAGCCGAACTTTTTCGACGCCGGACTGTCCGTTGTCGGCCAGGTCAATCGAAGCATTTTCGATGTATTTTTTGAGCAATTCCGTGGCCAGCAACTGGTTAAATGGCGTGTCTTCCACCAGCAGGATGCGAAGGTTGGCCAGTTTCAGAACGGCGTGTTTTTTTTCAGGAATTGCCGGTACGTCAGTAAGCCCGAATCCGAGTTGCACGCGAAAAACGGATCCCTGCCCCGGTGTGCTGTCCACCAGCAATGTACCGCCCTGCTGCTCCACCAGTTCCCTGGCGATAGACAAACCCAGACCGGTTCCTTGTTGCGAAGCCGCCGCGGGGTCCTCATCGAGGCGGCGAAAACTTTCGAAAATCTCCTGCAGACGTTCGGGGGCAATGCCGATACCCGTATCGGACACCTCGAATTGCAAACGGACAAAATCCGGCCCCGGGTCCGTATCCAGGCGCCTGACCCCGACCTCCACATGGCCGTTGGGCGTAAATTTCAGGGCATTGCCCGTCAGGTTGACCAGGATTTGGTAGAGGCGAAGCGGGTCGCCCACCAAGGCAGTCGGCACATCCGGCGGACAGCTGATCCTGAAATCCAGGTTTTTTTCCTTTGCCCTGAAAATGAACGTATTGTGCAGTTGTTGCAGGATCACCGCCAGGTCAAAATCCCGGCTTGCAAAGGTGTAGCGCCCGCTTTCGATCCGGGCCTGGTCGAGGATATCATTGACGAGCCAGAGCAGGTTTTCGGACGACTGCCCGATGGCGCCGGCATATTCTCTTTGCCGTTCGCTGAGGGGTGTGTCGAACAGCAGTTTATTCAGGCCTACGATGGCGTTGAGTGGTGTGCGAATTTCGTGGCTCACATTGGCCAGGAAGCGGGATTTGTAATGCGCATTTTGTTCCGCCAGGTTTTTCTGTTCTTTCAGGTGGCGTTTCTGGCGGGCATTTTCCCATAGAAAATAACCGATCACAGCCAGTAACAAAGCAATCAGGGCGGTAAACCAGCCGGTTTGCCACCAGGCCGGGGCAATGATGACTTTGATCCGAAGTTCCGCAGGACTCCAGAAACCGGCCGGTGTCATGGTTTTTACCTCGAAATAATACACGCCGGGCGACAGGTTGGTGTAAGTGGCGTAGCGCTGCGCACCGAGCGGCGACCAGGCTTTGTCGTAGCCCTCCAGCCAGTAGGTATAACGCAAGCCTTCGGGCGATGCCGGCAGCAGTCCTGCCCATTCGAAGGTGAAAATATTCTGGCTATGGGTCAGCACGATTTCGCGGGCGAGTTCGGGGGCGGTCGGGAGCGGGTAAGAGATGTTGCTGATTTTGAAATCGCTGAGCACGAGGGGTACGAGGGCCGTATCGTCCTGTACCGCGAGCGGTTCGAACAACCAGAATCCATTGCTGCCGCCGATGGCCAGCCGGCGGTCGTCCAGCCAGCTGGCGACGTTGCGTTCCACGCCCCAAATGGGGTGGCTGCCGACGGGAAATTGCCGCAAGCGCCCATCCGAAGGATCGAGGCAGCAAAGCGCGTTGAAGGTCGTGAACCACACCCGGCCGGCCGCATCCAGGGTAATCGATTGGATACGGGCGTCGGGCAAACCCTCGGCCGTCGTATAATTTTTGCTGTTAAAATGGTTGCCCTCGGGCGGGTATTGTCCATCGAAATCGGCGTTTCCGTAGCTGAAACGGCTGAGCCCCTGCGGCGTTCCGATCCACAAAACGGCGGCCTGGGGATCGGCGGCCAGGCAGGTGATTTCGCCTGAAAGAAAAGAATGGGGGTCGTCAGGATTCGGGCGAATAACGGTGAAGCGCCCCGTTTTTCGCCGAAAACAGCCCAGGGCTCCGCGCAACGGTAGCCAGATATTTCCTGCGAAATCGGGCGCCATTCTGGAGAAAGTCGTCGCCTGAACGGGCACTTGCGGGCTGAACCAGCTGGTATCGCGCAACCTGGTTCGGTGCAGGCGCAGCAAGCCCCGGGCCGCCAGCGCCCACAGGTAATCGGGCTGATCGGGATCGGCGGCGACGTCGAAAACCGATTTTGCATCAAAGTCAGGGTCGATCCGCAAAGGCTGCAGGGCTCCGCCGGGCGAGCCCAGGCTAAGGCCCCTGCCGGTAGCCAGCCACACCGCCCCGGTATGGTCGCGGAAAACGGCGTTGACGTCCTTGATCCTGGTGTGTCCCGGGCGGGCATCTTTGCTGACCGGGATGCCCTGCGGCGCGGCGCCAAGCCGGGGGCTGTACATGCCTTGTTCGGCGGTGCCCATCCAGACGCCGCCCGCGCCGTCCTGCTGGATGGAAAAAATGACGTTATGTTCGTCAGTGAACCCCGTGACGGGTTGGTAAAACTGAAAAGGATCGTTCAGGTGACATTTTTGCACCCCTTTCACATTGCCCAGCCAAAGGGTTTGCCGCCGGTCGATGTACATGGCAAGCACGCGTTTACTCATCAAGCCGAAAGGATTGGCCGCCTGAGTCGTATGGAAGGCCGCGAAATTCAAATCAGCATCCAGCTGCACGATTCCATCGAACCGCAGGGACATCCATATCCGGCCCCGCGCATCTTCTACGATCATGCGCGACAAATGGTAGCCCAGGGAATCAGGCAGGGGCACGCGATGGCAGGCTCCGTTGTCGGGCTCACAATAAATGGCCCCTGGCCAGCCCATGAGCCACATCCGGTTTTTTGAATCGAAATAGATACGGTGAAATTCGCGATGAGCGCCGATCAGATCACCTGGCAAATCAATGGGTGTGACGATGCCTGATGCGAGGTCGACGCGCGCGGGCCAATCATCGGCAATGCACCAGATTCTGCCCTTGCGGTCGGCAATGAACCAGGAAAATATTCCCGGCGCATGCCCGCTGGGCAACCGGAGCGGCTGTTTTTCAAAAACATCGCGGTCAGGGATATATCGAAACAATCCGCTCGTCGAACCGGCCCAAAGCGTACCCTTCAGGTCCTCAAAAAAATGGTAGACCGACCAGTCGCCCGCCGTGGTATCGTTGGAATAAAACCGCTTGAAGGCGTGGGCGGCCGGTGCGTACCGGTTTACGCCCCTGGGCGTGCCGACCCACACCCACCCGTGGCGGTCGGTATAGATGCTGCGAATCAGGTCGTCGTTGAGACTGGTTGTATCCGATGCGTCGCAATGATAGGTCCGTGCATTGTACCCATCGTACCGCAGCAGTCCGTGGCCCGTGCCGAACCACATGAAACCCAGCGAGTCTTCAGCGATTGCATACACGAAAGACGAGACCGCGACATTCCCGTTCTCGAGGCGCACCGCATCGAAAAGGGTTTGCCGGATCTGCGCATTTGCCTGTGCAAAGCACAACCCGCCGAGAAAGAGTAAAGCGCTGCGTAACATGCTGATATTGATGAGCCAATGTAAAACGCTTTGACTGCCGCCGGGGCAGATGAGGCCACGCCAACCCTCAATTTTTACCCTTTTTTACACTTTTTGCCCCGGCGTTAATCCCTCGCAGCCGGCCGCTGCGGCAGTTTTGTCCCGTCAAAAAAAATTCTTGCACGGTTAAAAACTGCACCCATGTTTTATCCATTCTCCAAATTGAAAATCGTCCCGGCGCTGCTGGTTCTCGTGTTTTTTTCCGTAAAAAAACCGACCGCGTCGGCACAAAACATCACCACGGCGCCTGATGCGCAAACCCTGCTCACCACCCGCGTCCAGAACGGTAAAGTCCAGCTCCGCTGGTTCCCGCTCGGCAGTAGTCTTTGGCGCAATGCTCAGCAAAAAGGCTGGGTCGTGGATCGTCTCGAACTAAGCGCCGTTGGGCAGAAAGCGGGTTTTAAACCGCTGTTTGACCAACCTTTACAACCCTGGCAGCCGCGTGATTTTTCAGCGGCAGACACGGCCAACAACTACGGAAAGATCGTCAGCCGTGCCCTGGTCATGCCGGTGCCCGACTACGCCGCTGCGCGCAGTTTTGAAGAAAAAGAACGCCTGCGCAACGAAGACAACGCTGCCTACGCCTACTTCCTCCTGGCCACGAACCTCGACTGGACGGCCGCCCGCGCGGCCGCGCTGGCCTGGGAGGATGCGGGAGTGCAGCCCGGAAAAAAATACCTCTACCGCTGCTACGTGTCCGGCCTCGTGGGGCAGGACACTGCCATCGCCGTGGTAGGAGACCCGGCCATGTCCACGCCTCAGCCGGCCCTGATCGGCGTCCGTGCCGAAGAAAGCGACGGCGCCATCGTGCTGTACTGGAGCCGCCCGCTCAACGAGACCAATTTTGCGGCTTATGATCTGGAACGCTCTGCCGACGGCGGACGCACTTTCGAGCCCGTCAACCGGCTGCCCATTCTTTTTGCCAACGTGGAAGCGCCCGAGATCCGCTACGTGGATTCGGTCAAAAACTATGTTCCGTACCGCTACCGGGTGGTCGGCTACACCTATTTCGGCGATAAAGGCGCGCCGTCGGCCGTGCTGCAGGCCATGGGCCGTGATCTGTCTCCGGCCGTCGGCGCGGTAAATATTCAGGCCAAAGGCGACCGCAAGACTATCGAGATCAGCTGGGATTTACCGGCCGTTTCAGCCGACCTGGCGGGCTTCCGCGTGGGCCGCTCCGCCGATGCCGACGGCATGGTTACCTATTTGAACGAAAAATTGCTGCCTGCTTCGGCGCGGCGTTTTACCGACCGCAATCCGGTGATCGGCGAGCCGTTTTACGTGGTACATGCCGTAGATACCGCCGGCAATATCAGCCCCGCCTACGCAGCCATGGCCTCGGTGCTCGACACCATCGCACCCGCCAAACCGGTGGCACTGCAGGGCGAATGTGACACGTCGGGCATTGTTCGGATCCAATGGCAAGCCAGCCGGGAAGAGGATTTGCTGGGTTACAGTGTGTTCCGCGCCAACGGCCGCGACGACGTGTTCCAGCCGCTGTCGGCCACGCCTTTTGCCGATGCGGCCTTTATCGATACCGTTCCGATGAACGCCCTGAACCGCGAGATTTTTTACAAAATCACCGCACTGGACTACAATTACAACCCTTCGCCGTATTCCGAACTGCTCGTGGTGCTTCGCCCCGACCGCATCCCGCCGGCCGCTCCGGTGTTCGGCCGGTACGCCGCATGGGGCGATTCCATCCGGCTCAGCTGGAAACCGAGCCACAGCGCTGACGTGGCCAATCAGGTACTGCTGCGCAAAATGGATGGTGATACGGATTTCCGAATCGTTCAAACCTTTTCAGGCAACAACCAGCGCTCGTACACCGATGGTCCGCTGCCCCGCGGCGCTCAGTGCATCTACCTCATTACCGCCGTGGACGCCACAGGGAACGAAGGGCCGTCGCAGCCGCTGGCCATAACCTTGGCCGACGACGGTCGCCGCGCACCCATCGGCGCCCTGCACGCACAATGGGACGTACGTGCCGGCGCTGCCGAACTCAGTTGGGATTACCCTTCCTCCAATTGCCGCTTCGTGGTCTATCGCGCTAAAGCAGGTGAAGAACTCAGCACCTTGCGCGCCGTGGCGGGCGACCGGCGGAAATTCACCGACACGCCCGATAAGGGCGCATATCGTTATGCGGTAAAAGCCATTTTTCCGGACGGCGGGGAGTCGGACCTGAGTCCCGTGGCGGAGGTGACGGTGGAATAACCCATTTTTTTCCAAACCTCTTGTCGTTTTAAACGGCACTATGATCCAAACTTTTCCAATGAAAACATTCCTCGTTTTCCGAAAATCCATCATGGCCGCACTGTGCGTGGCCCTGAGTTTCCAAGCCGCCAGCGCCCAGGACGTTCAAACGGTCTTCCAGCAAAAGCCGGTCGAATGGAGCGGCAGCATCGGTGTGGGCACCCAGTTTTACGGGGTGAGCGGGGTTCCGGCACGCTCCGTGAACCCGATGTGGAACCTGAGCGGCGCCGCGTCGCTACGGGTATATGGATTCGACGTGCCATTTGCCTTCACTGTGGGGCGCCAGGGCGCCAAGGCCGATGCGCCGGCATTCGGCCAGATCGGCATCAGCCCGCGATACAAATGGCTGACCGTGCACGGCGGCTGGCGCAGTTTGAATTTTTCTTCGTATACTCTCGCAGGGCATACGTTTTTGGGTGGCGGGGTGGAACTCCGGCCTGGAAAGTTCCGGTTTGGCGCGGTGTATGGCCGATTCAGGAAACCAAGGGAAGTTGGCCAGGAAGGTGATAATGCCCTCCATTTTTACCCGACAAGTTACCGCCGCACGGGATATGCCTTTAAAATCGGCGTGGGAACAGACCGCAGTTTTTTCGACCTGCTGTATTTCCGGGCAAAGGACAACATGAATTCGTTGAAAAACACGGCCGCGGCAGACAGCCTCGGCGTCACGCCCGGCGAGAATGCGGTGCTGGGTTTCAATACCCGGTTGCGGCTGGGTCGTTCGGTGGCTTTTTTTTCCGAAGGCGCGGCGAGTTTGTTCACGCGTGATGTGCGCTCCGCCCAAGTAGAGGAGACCAATACTGCCGAGGCGCCGCATTTTTTCCTTGTGCCAAAATTGTCGACCCGACTGAATTATGCCGTGAAAGGCGGCCTCGATTTTTCCTTTCGGCCGGTCCAGTTCAAGATCGCTTATGAGCGCATTTTGCCAGAATTCGCCACGATGGGGTCTTATTTTTTTGCCAATGACGTCGAAAATTTTACCGTCTCGCCCAGTTTCAATTTTTTTAAAAATAAAATGCGCCTGGCGGGCATGCTGGGTTTGCAACGCAACAATCTGCTGAACAACCGCAGTGAAACGACGCGGCGCATCATCGGCAACGCCAATTTTTCGGCCAATTTTTCACCCCGGTTTGGCATCGACGCCAATTACTTGAACCTGGCTGTCAAACAATTGGACGGCCGGGTGCTGCTCAGCGACACGGTCCGCGTCGCCATGGTGACCACCAACATGTCGCTCACTCCCCGCTGGACGATGCTGGATGAGCACAGTGTGCGCACGCTCATCGCAACGGGCAATTATCAGCAGCTGAACGACCGGAATCCGTTTACCCGCGAATTCGCCGACCTGGAGACCTGGCTGGGCGGGATCACGTTTGCACAGAATTTCCTGCCATCGGGCTGGAACTGGAATGCAGGACTGAACTGGAATCGCATCACACTCACCACACTCACAACCGACCGCTACGGCCTTACGCTCGGCGGGGGCCGTACGACGCCGGATGGGAAATTTTCCTATGCCCTGAACGGGAACGGGAGTTTGAGTCTGATCGGTCAGGAACGCGACGGGAGTGTGTGGTCGGGGTCGTTTTCGCTGGGTTACAACCCGAAACCAAGACACTCTTTTTCCTTGAATATCAATGTGTTGCAGAACAACTCTGAACAGTTTGAGGATTTTACCGAGTGGACAGGCGGGGTATCGTATTTCTATTTGTTTCTGTAGCGCCAACCTCCAGGTTGGCGGAGTTGGAGAGAACCCCGTGAAAATAGCGTCCATAAAACAGGCATCGCGCTAACACTACCAACCTCCAGGTTGGCGGAGTTGGAGAGAACCCCGTGAAAATAGCGTCCATAAAACAGGCATCGTGCTAACTCCGCCAACCTCCAGGTTGGCCCATTCAGTACGATACTTGTTTTGCAGGGCCTTTTTTCTTAGTGTTCTCACCGACTTCGCCAACCTGGAGGTTGGCGCTACAGAAACCGACGCCGCTGCATGAACCAGTACAACGCCCCGGTGAACAGCGCAGAAAAGACAATTGTCGCGTAAAATGCCCAGGGATGGTCCGGTATCCCGTTTGGGATGCTTATCCTGAGAAAGGAGGAAATGAGCGTCGGGACCATCAGGATCACGGTGATAACCGTCAGGCGATGGATCACCTGGTTCAGGTTATTGGAAATGATGCTGGAATAGGCGTCCATGGTGCCGTTCAGGATGTTGGTGTACACGTTGGCCATGGAGAGCGCCTGCGAGTTGTCGATGATGATGTCCTCGAACAAGTCGGTCATGTCCTCGTCGCCGTTGATGTGCAGAAAATCCGTGCGTTTCATTTTCATTTTCAGCAACTCGTTGGCGTTGAGGGAGTTGAGAAAGTAGACGAGACTTTTTTCGATCGACAGCAGTTGTTTGAGCTCAGAATTCCGGCTGGAATGCATCAATTCCTTTTCGATACGGTTGCGGCGCAGGTTGAGGGTTTTGAGGCAGGAAAGGAAGTAGTAGACGTTTTGCTCCAGGATTTGGAGGACGAAGCTTTTTTCGTCGGTGGGGTTGAAGTTGCGGACTTTATTGTCGAGAAAACGGTCAAGGACCGGCGTTTCGAAAGCTGAAACGGTAATCACGTGTTCGATGGTCAGAATAATACCGATCGGCACGGTGATAAAAATAGCTTCGTTCTCGCTGCTTTCTTCGCTGCGGTTGAGCAAGGGGGTGTTGACGAGGATAAAGCGGATGTCTTCGTCCCGTTCATATCGGGCGCGTTCGTCGAGGTCAAGCGAGTCGGTCAGGAATACGGGGTCGAATTCGAATCGGCGGGCAAATTCCTCCAGTTCGTCAGGCGCAAAGGGTGGAGTGAGGTTCACCCAGCAGCCAGGTTCCGGCTCGGGCAATTCGACGAGCCGGCGTTTTTCGCGTGTGTAATAACGGATCACCTTCCATAGGGTGTTTTTTGTAAAAGTCCGGCAAACTTACGCCGCCAAACGGAGGCTGACAACCGCATGCTCATTTTTTCTGAGCGAGCTACTTTACGGCTTGGAAATTACTTATCATTGCAGGGTTTTTCGCTGTTGTTTGCCGCGAAAAGCATCTTCCGGACGCGAAACGTCACCTATATATCTCTGTTTCACGCAGCTCATAATCCGCCCGAATTTGAAATCCCATCGCGGGCGTCCGGATTTTTGATAATCTGCCGATTAGACAAGACGCCCCCTGTCTTGTTTGGCAGGGTTTTTTACTCCATGAGTTGCTTTTTTACACCCAATTATTTGTCTTTTTGAAATTTTGGGCAACCAAATGATGCAGCGTATTTCCGTTTGCACGTATCTCTTGCTCATTTCCAATGAGCAAAAAGTGCTATAATTTCCTTTAATCCCTCCTGTTGGACATTTCTAATCCGTAACCAAACACATTCACGAATTACAAATTCAGTTGCTTATGCGATTCTCTACGCCCCGTATCTTGTTCACCGTATTCGCCTTGGTACTGGCGACCGGGTGGCTGTCGGGACAGGCGACAGCGCCCAACGGAACCCCCATTACACTCGACGGCCATCAACAGCGCAATTTGATTACCGCAGAATCGGCTGCACAGGTCGTTGTTTTTCAAAACCTTATCCCAGGGGAAACGTATGCCCTGACCGTACCGGATGCAGACAATGGCTGCTGGCCTGATCTGGCAGCGCTGGATGTGGCGGACGCGCAGTACGATGCTGCGACGCATATTCTTCGTTTCACGGCCTCTGCTGCGACCTTGTCGTTCCAGTTGAATTATCCCTGTACCTGGGATGTTGCGAACCCGCCTTCGCATTATGTCTCGCTGATGTGCGAAACCTGCAAGAAAAAGGACCTACAGTCCTTTATCGAATCATTGGCCACCCTGGAGGTCACTCCCGGCGCCTCTGCCGATGCTTTGGTGCGCAATACGATCGTGGGTGGCGACTGCTTCGATATCACCAACGTGACCTATAGCGGCAGTGCTGGCCAGATCGGCACTTTCTCCAACGGAACGACCAACATCGGTTTTTCCACCGGTGCAATCATCGCAACGGGCGATTGTTCGGTGGCTATAGGCCCCAACGACCAGGATGGAGCAAGTGCCGGCTATGGCAACAGCACACCTGACGCGGACCTCGCCCAGTTGTCGGGCAGCGGCGCCAATTTTGACCTGGCCAATATCGAATTTGACTTTACCCCGACACAGACGCCGCTGACTTTTGAATATGTGTTTGCATCCGAAGAATACTGCGAGTATGTCGGATCGCAGTTCAATGACGCGTTCGGCTTTTTCATTTCAGGCCCGGGCATCAGCGGTCCGTTCAGCGGCGCAGCCAACATCGCGTCCATCGGCCCGGGTGTATATGTTGCTATCAACAACATCAACCACATCTCCAACTCGGGGCTGTACACCAACAACACTCCGGCCTCCGGGATCCTCTGCGGCCAGACAGCATCCAGCTCACCGGCAACCAACGAGGTGCAGTTTGACGGGTTTACAAAAAAACTTACTGCCATTGCGAACGTCATTCCATGCGAGACGTACCATATTAAACTGAAAATCTGTGATATCGGCGACGGCATTTACGATTCGGCCGTGTTCCTGAAAGCCGGTTCATTCGACGGTGGCGGCAACAGTTCAGTGGAATGGGTGGTCAACGGCGACCCCGATGCGACCGAAACCTACGAAGGTTGCGGACAGGTGCAACTGGTGTTCCACCGCGTCGGCGGCAACATCAACGTACCGCTCCCGGTGTCCTATCAGATTCTCGGCACGGCAACACAGCCTGCCGACTATACCGGTGTTCCTTTCACTGTCGTAATCCCGGCAGGACAAACCGAAGTCACTATTACGGTTAATATTATCAATGACATGATCATTGAAGGGCAGGAATCGATCATCATCAAACTGACCAATCCCTGCTCCTGCCTGAATCCGGAAGAAACCTTGTTGATCAATGATTTGCCAAACCTCGACGCCATTGCCGATACAGTGACGATTTGCGGTGCAGGCGTGGCCGTGCTTAATGTGACCACTCTCGATGGCGTGGAGCCTTATACCTACAACTGGAGCCTGGTAGGCAACACCGGTACGCAGATTTCTCCGTTCGTCAGCATTTCGACCAACTACAAAGTCACGGTGACAGATGCCTGCGGGCGCACCATCGTTCGCACGGCACGAGTGATCGTAACTCCGCCGCCCTACGCTCAGCTCCTGCCCCCGGCGCCTCAGATTTGTCCGGGAGGAAGCGGGCTGATCACCGTAAATTTTAACGGCATCGGGCCATTCTCCCTGGAGTACACCCTCAACGGAGACCCTCAAAATCCGATCAACGATATTCACGACGATCCGTATTCCTTCTCCGTCGATGAGCCCGGGCTTTACCAAATCACTGCCGTGATCGACAGTAATGGATGCGTAGGTACGGGACAAGGCGCCCTGTTGGTCACCCAATCGACCCTTACGATGACGGGGGTGGTGACGAATGCTTCCTGCAGTACCAACAACAACGGCGCCATCAATACCACGGTAACCGGCGGACAAGGCCCCTTCAACTATACCTGGTCTCAACCCGGCATAGGCAACAACCCCGACCCGACTGGACTCGCTGCCGGCACTTACACCGTCACGGTACTCGATGGTCTGGGTTGTACCCAAACCAAACAGTTCATTATCTCCTCGCCTTCAGCAGTTGCGCCTTCGGTAGTCAATGTGCAAGCGGTCAATTGTACCAACCCGACAGGGGGAAGTATTGATCTGAATGTAACCGGCGGAACGCCGAACTATACCTATGCCTGGGCGCCGGGCGGCTATGCCGTTCAGGATCCAACAGGTCTTGGCCAGGGCACTTACACCGTCACTGTCACCGATGCCAACGGTTGTACGAAGACCACTACGGCTACCGTTCCAGGTGATTTTGCGCCACCCACTGCAGTGGCTGCGGCGCCAAATGCCATTACCTGCACGAGCCCGACCGTTTCACTCAGCGGCGCTGGTTCCTCCACAGGCGCCGGTTTCAGTTACAACTGGACTACCACCAACGGCGTCATCGTTTCCGGCGCCGGCACGCTCAACCCCGTGGTCAGCGCTGCAGGTACTTATACCCTCGTAGTAACCAATGCCGCCAACGGTTGCACTGCCGCTGCACAAGTCACGGCTGTTGCCAATAATGCACCGCCTACGGCAAGTGCGGGACCACAACAGACCCTTACCTGCACGGCTTTGACCGCAACCCTCGACGGCTCGGCCTCTTCGCAGGGCGCCAATTTCAATTATCTGTGGACCGCCACCAACGGCGGAAACATCTCCGGCGGCAGCACCTCGCTCAACCCAGTAGTGTCCACTACCGGCACGTACACCATTCTTGTGACCAATTCAACCACAGGTTGTACGAGCACGGCCAGTGTCACGGTGAACAACAACGTGACTCCCCCGAATGCCGTTATCGCCAACCCGCCGCTGCTGACTTGCACAGCCAACAGCGTTCCTCTGAACGGCGGCGGTTCTACTCCGGCAGGTAATCTCTCCTACCAGTGGACCACCACCAACGGCAACATCGCCTCAGGACAAACCTCCTCGACTGCAAACGCGACGGAACCAGGCCAGTACACCCTGATCGTTACAAACAATGCCAACGGTTGTACGGATGACGCCGTTGTGACGGTGAACCAGGACAATTCCGTGCCCATAGCCAATGCGGCAGTAAACGGCGGTATTGACTGCAACACCACCCAACTGACCATTAACGGCGCCGGATCTTCAACCGGAGCAAATTTCAATTTCCAGTGGACGGCCACCAACGGCGGCGTATTCGTTTCCGGTCAAAATACCTTGAACCCAGTCGTCAGCGCAGCAGGCAATTATACCCTGCTGGTCACCAATACGATCAATAACTGCACCGCCTCCGCAACTACAGTAGTCGCACAGGACATTACGCCTCCCGGCGCCAATGCCGGCGCTCCGGCCACCCTCACCTGCGCAGTGACCACCTTGGTACTGGGCGATCCGAACGCGCCCACCGGCCCGAACCTGAACTACGTCTGGACAGCCACCAACGGCGGTGTGATCAGCTCCGGCGGCAGTACGCCCACGCCGACAATCAGCGAACCGGGCACCTACAACCTGGTTGTCACCAATTCGCAAAACGGCTGCTCCAGCACCGCCAGCGTAGTCATTCCGGAAAATGTGACTGCTCCAACGGCAGTAGTCGCACCGGGCGGCCAATTGAATTGCACGACACCGGCAGTACAGTTGAACGGTAACGGATCGAGTACCGGCCCGACCTTTATTTACGACTGGTCGTCATCTACCGGCGGCGGCATTGGCGCGGGTGGCAATACCCTTACTCCGACGGTTACGGCAGCAGGGGTGTACACGCTTACCATTACCAATACGGCCAACGGTTGCACCAGCACGGCTTCCGCTTCTGTGACGACCAACGCCAACCTGCCCACTGCCCTAGCCACTCCATCCGGAATTTTGACCTGTGCCGTGAATCAAATCACGGTTGACGCAGCAGGTTCGAGCAGCGGCGCCAACTTTAATTATACCTGGGGCACTATCAACGGACAAATCATTTCCGGCCAGGGAACCCAGCAGATCAACGTCGGGCAACCGGGACAGTACACCCTGCTGGTGACCAATACAACCAACAACTGCACCGCCTCGTTTACAGTCGACGTGTCGTCCGATGTGACACCGCCCGTTGCCAACGCAGGCCCGACTCAGGTGCTCGATTGCACCCAACCAGCACAAACACTCGACGGTTCCGGGTCCAGCACCGGCCCCGAATTCAGTTATCAGTGGACGGCCATTTCCGGTGGAAATTTCGTGACGCCTACCAATGTCATCAGTCCTTCGGTAAATGAAGCCGGCACCTATCAGTTGCAGGTAACCAACAACAACAATGGCTGCACGGCTACCTCGGTAGTCCAGATCAACGGCGACTCGAATGACCCTGTCGTCGTCATTGCTGCGCCGGACATCCTCGATTGCGACGATCCGCAGATTACCATCAACGGAACCGGATCCAGCTCAGGCCCCAATTTCAGCTACGCATGGTCGGGCTCAGGCATCGTTTCCGGCAGCGGGACGCTCAATCCGGTGGTCAGTCTGCCCGGCACCTATACCCTGGTGATCACCAATACGACCAACGGCTGTACCTCTTCCGAACCCGTGACGGTGAGCCAGGATATCGTGGCCCCTATTGCCGATGCCGGTAATGCCATGACCCTGAATTGCAGCTCGCCGCAATTGCAAATCGATGGGAGTGGTAGTTCGACTGGCGGAAACTTCACCTACCTGTGGGCCGGCCCGGGTATTTTATCCGGCGAAAACACGCCTTCGCCCATCGTTAACCAAGGTGGCGTGTATGACCTGACCGTGACGAATACCACCAACGGTTGTTCTTCCACCGATCAGGTGACCCTGGGCGCTGATTTCGCTCAGCCTCAAGCCAATGCCGGACCGGCATTTGTCCTGAACTGCCAGCAAACGAGCTACGTTTTGCAGGCTACTGCCAGCCAGGGCGCCAATTTTGAATACCATTGGGATACCAATACCGGCAGTTTTTCCTCCAGCCAGAATATCTTAAATCCGACTGTCAATGGTGCGGGAACCTATATCCTGACCGTAACAAATACCACCAACGGCTGCAGTTCGACGGCCAGTGTAAGTATCACTCAGGACCCAAGCGTGCCTGTCGCGGTGGCCGGCACGGCCAATCAGCTCACCTGCGCTGTGACAACGGTCACGCTCAATGGTTCGGCTTCGAGCAGCGGCGCCCAGTACTCTTACACCTGGGGTACTTCCACCGGGAACATTGTTTCCGGAAACGGCACGCTCTCACCCGTGGTGAATGCGCCCGGCGTCTACTCCCTGTCGGTGACTGATACGCAATTGAATTGCACGGCTGTTTCGCAAGTAACGGTGGACCAGGATATTGTCCAGCCTTCGATCGACGCCGGTTTGCCCGTGACGCTCACCTGCACCAATCAATCGCTTCCCCTGACGGGTGATGTCACTTCGAATGGCGCCTTCACTTACCTGTGGCAGGCTTCCAACGGCGGCAATATTGTTAGCGGTATCAATACGCTGACCCCGACCGTCAATTCGGGCGGCACTTATACCTTGACCGTCACAAATACACAAAACGGTTGCACCAGCACCGACGCCGTAGTGGCGAACGTAGACCAAACACCGCCTACTCCGGCAGTCCTCGTTCCTGGTTTGCTCACCTGCGCCATCGACCAGATCACACTCGATGCGACACAGTCTACTGCCGGCAACATGTTGTATGTGTGGAGCACCTCCACTGGCAACATCGTCGACCAGTCGGATCTGCAGCAACCCGTTGTAGATGAGCCGGGCACCTACCAGCTCGTCCTGACCAATCAGGACAATGGTTGCAGTGCTACTGCCCTGGCAGTGGTTGGTCAGGATATTCAGGCGCCCACCGCCGAAGCCGGAGCGACCGGTTTGCTCACCTGCGCTGTTACCTCCATCCAACTCGACGGTACCGGTTCCAGCCAAAACGGCAATTTCTTTTACCAATGGACCACCTCCAACGGTCAAATCCTCGTCGGCGCCAATACCCTTAATCCCACCGTCGTCGCCGGCGGCACCTATTTGCTCACCGTGGTGAATGAAGACAACGGCTGTTCCAGCAACGACCCCACCACGGTCAACACCGATACGCAGGCCCCCGCCGCAGCCATCGCATCACCTGGTTTGATCACTTGCACGCAACCGCAAGTAACGCTCAACGGAACCGGCTCCCAAGGCCCGAACATCGTCTACGCCTGGACAACCCCCGACGGCAATATCGTCAGCGGCGGCGCTGCCATTCAGGCAGTGGTCAACACGGCGGGCAATTACACGCTCAACGTGCTGAATACCACAAACGGCTGCTCCAGTTCGGCGTCTACCATCGTGAGCGACAACATCGTGCTGCCGAATGCCGACGCCGGTCCGCCGGCTACGCTGAACTGCACGGTTGAGCAAGTTACGCTGCAAGGCTCCGGTTCCACAGGTTCGATCTATACCTACGCCTGGGCGCCGAGCCAGGGCGGTCAAATCGTTTCTGGCGCCAGCTCGCTTGTTCCTGTTGTCAACCACGCCGGTTTGTACACCCTGACGGTAACCAATACGACCACCGGCTGCACACAGACCGATGTTGTGGAAATTCTCGTGGAAACCAATGTGCCCACCGGCATCGTTGTGGACCTGGATAAGCCTTCCTGCAAAGACAATGACGGCGTGATCAGCTTCACCCAGGTAAATGGCGGCATCGGCCCCTACCTGTACTCCATCGACGGCGGCAATTCTTTCCTGCCTGATGTTGATTTTCAGGGCATTACTCCTGGCTCCTACTCGCTGATGATCCAGGACGTGAACGGTTGCGAATTCACGCAGCCACTCAATGTTCCCGAAGCGCCCGAGCCGGCCATTACGCTCCTGCCCGAGTTCACCCTCGACCTGGGCGATTCTACCGACCTGATCGCAACGCTCGCACCGGGCTACTCGCCCGCCTGGGTTGATACCGTAATCTGGACGCCCACCACGGGCCTGACTTTTGACGGAAACACGGTATTTGACCTGCTGCGACCGAATGCCAAACCCTTCGTCGCAACGGAATACACCGTGACCATCATCAGCGTCGACGGTTGCGAGGCTTCCGACCGGGTGCTCGTCCGGGTCGACAACGATCCGCACATCTACATCCCGAACGCGTTCTCGCCCTGGGATTCCGATGGCGACAACGGCCGGAACGACATCGTTTTCATCTCCGCCGACCTGAGCCAGGTGACCAATATCCACCTGTTCCGGATTTATGACCGATGGGGTGAAATGGTGTTCGAGGACCACGACTTCCTGCCGAACAATACCGAACACGGCTGGGACGGCCGCATCGGCGGCAAACTCATGTCGCCCGCCGTATTCGTTTACGTCGCCGAAATCGATCTCATCGACGGCCGCCGCCTTTTGTTTAAAGGAGACGTGACGCTGGTGCGTTGATTCTGAATAAATTATTGAAAATCAAGCCGCCGGTTCCATTCTGGGACCGGCGGCTTTTTTAATTGAACATGGATGAATCTTTTAATGGAACACGGATAACACGGATGCAGGCAACACGGATTTGAACGGATTTTGCCCCCTTGAAATTTATCTGTGGAAATACGTGCTGCTCGCATCCGTGTTATTTGTGTTCCATTTAAGGGGCCTACCTTTGCCCCATTAGCACTTTGACGCATTAGCACATTCCTTCCATGTCTACCCACGAACAAAAACTCGAAGCCTTCGGCCGCCTCCTCACCATCATGGACGAACTCCGGGAAAAATGCCCCTGGGACCGCAAACAAACCCTCGAGTCGCTGCGCAACCTGACCATAGAAGAGACCTACGAACTCGCCGACGCCATCTTGTCCAACGACCTGCCCGGCATCAGGGAAGAGATCGGCGACCTCATGCTGCACATGACCTTTTACGCCAAAATCGCCTCCGAGCAAGGCGCTTTCGACATCGCCGACGCCCTGCATTCGATCTGCGACAAACTCATTTCCCGCCATCCGCACATCTACGGCGATGTGCAGGTGGCCGACGAAGAAGAGGTGAAACGCAACTGGGAACAACTGAAACTGAAAGAAGGCAAAAAATCCCTGCTCGCCGGCGTACCCGCGGGCCTGCCGGCCATGGTGAAAGCCTACCGCATGCAGGAAAAGACCAAACAGGTCGGTTTCGAATGGGAAAACAAAGAGCAGGTATGGGCCAAAGTAGAGGAAGAAATCGGCGAATTGCAGGACAACCTGCGCAACGGCGCCCCACAAGCAGATGTGGAAGATGAATTCGGCGATGTGCTCTTTGCTCTTGTAAACTACGGCCGCTTCATCGGCGTGGACCCTGAAACGGCCCTCGAACGCGTGAACCGCAAGTTCAAAACGCGCTTCGAATACATCGAACGGCAGGCGCCCAAACCTTTGCAGGACATGACGCTGGCGGAGATGGATGTGTTGTGGGAGGAGGCGAAGGGGAAGGAGAACGGGAGAGCCTAAGCCTGTTTTTTGAGATAAGATTTACGATACTTGAAATTTGATTTTAGAAGCTGTTTGAGTTATTCCAACCGCTGTGTCAACCCCACCCCCGACCCCTCCCCAAAAGGGGAGGGGAGCCGTGTCGGCCCATGCCCAGTCTCCCCTCCCCTT
>JBGAJY010000310.1:0-4382 GCA_044224705.1 Saprospiraceae bacterium | reverse complement strand
CGGGTGAAGCGCAGGCTCTTCCGTAATGGTCTGAACAGGAATCGGAAATGGTCAGAAATGAAACTGTACAATTAGGCCTGGGAGGCTTTTAAAAGACGACGATAGGGGCGTGTCGCTGTATTAAAATCATTTACGAGGGAATCGGCAATCCGGTTTTTAAGGACAGGAATTTTTTAGACAGGATAAACAGGATCAACAGGATAAAACCTGTCGGCTCCTCCGCCAGAAGTGGACAAGCCTGCGAAGCAGGCGTTTATCATGTCGATCATGTTGATCCTGTCAATAATTACTTTCCTATCAGAAATCGCAGCCCTTTTAGCGCTTGATTCATATCATTTTTCAAAACCGGAACGCCACCCCGCCTTTCAGATAAAACGGCGTTCCCGGCGTGAAATGGATTTCGGTCGCCCCTTCGGCGGGTTCTCCGGGCAGCCGGCTCGTCGTCTCGAACTGGGCTTCTTTCCAGGCTGCATTCGTCAGGTTTTGGGCACTGAGCGTAAATTCCACGGGCGATTTGCCGTTTTTCCAAACCGGCGCGTACGAGGCCAGGGCATCGAGCAGGAAGTAGCCTTCGGCTGTGAGGCTGTTGTCCCCGTTGGCCGGGCGGTCGCCGACGAAGCGGTAGCGCAAACTGGCGCCGAAGCCGGATTTGCTCCGAACGGTGAGCCCGCCGATGCAGGTCTGAGTAGGTGCCAGGGGGATAAAATTTTGTCCTTCTGGTTCTTCTGTGGCGCGCGGACGAGTAATGTTATAATCGGCGTCGAGGAAAAGCCAGTTGGTCAGCTGCCAGCGGATGCTGAGGTCGAGGCCCCGGCGGCGGGTTTTTCCGCCGGGTTCCACCACGCCTTCGTCGCCCACGTACACGAATTCCTGTTCGAGGTTGAGTTGCCAGGCGCTGGCGGAGAACAGGAGCGCCGGGTAAGGTTTGAACAAAAAACCGGCTTCGAAACCCAGGGCGCGCGGCAGAATATTTCCCCCGGCAGCGTCGAGGATCACCCGGGTGTCGTTGGAGTGGAAGCCGCTGCCGGCTTGTGCGTACACGGACAATTGGTCGCTGAGGGCGTATTTCAGGTTAAATTTCGGGTTGAGGATGTTTTTTCCTTTTTGCCGGAAGGCGCCCGCTGTCGTGTCGAGTTTGTCGTGGTAGGAAAAATGGAACTGGTCGAAACGCAGGCCGATTCCTGCCGTGAAACGCGGCGTCAGTTGCCAGTTGGCATCGGCGTACAGGCCGAAATTGATTTCCTGCAGGTCGCCGAGTTTGATCGATTGTGTGGTCACGATGCGGTCCCTGGTGCGGCTCAGCTCGATGTTGCTGATGTCGTCGTAGCGCAGTTGCACACCGCTTTCGAGGTGCAGGGGTTGTCCGCCCAGTTCGGTTTCGTGGGCGATGTAGCCGTTGTAACCCGAAATGATGCGGTTTTCTTTCTGACGGATCTGATCGCCGTTGATCGAGTCGTTGAGGGCAAAAGTGAAGTTGGAATAGAGTTCGAAATCGTACTGTGAGAGGTAAAACTGGTTTTTCAGAATGGTACGCGTGTTGAGGGGCGTCAGGTGTTCCAGGTTGAGGTTCGCGCGGCCTGTTTGCCCGCCCTCGGTCGGGTCGAGGGCGCCGAAGCGGGTGATTTGTCCGCTTTGGACGGCGCGTTCGGGTATTTGGCCGGAAGCCAGCCAGGAGCTGTGGAAGCGGGAAACGGACAGCGTCAGCACCTTGCCGTCGTCGTAGGCCTGGCGGAATTTGCCAAAAAGATTGAGCCGTTTGAAGTTTTGCGGCGCGTCGAAATAGCCATTGCTGAACATGGTTTCGCCCGCCACGTAAGCGCTTGTACCTCGGGCCGCAGCGCGGTCGCCCAGCAGATTCACGGCTGCCACGGTGCGGTAGTTGTCGAACTGACCGGCTTCAATTTTGAGCAGATTTTGCCGCAGCGCATCAGGCGTTTCAAATTTTACATAACCGGCGGTGCAGAGGTTGCCAAGGTTGGCGTAATACGGACCTTTTTGAAAATCAACGTGTTGGATCAATTCCGGAATTAAAAAATGGAGGTCGGCGTAACCCTGGCCGTGGGCGTGCGACACCATATTGACCGGCATGCCGTCGGCGAACAAGGCGATGTCGGTGCCGTGGTCGATGTCGAACCCGCGCAGGAAAATCTGCTCGGCTTTGCCGCCGCCGGCGTGTTGGGCGATGACGATGCCGGGCACGAAACGCAGGATATCCTGTGCCGAATTGAGCGGCCGCGTCTGGATGTCGACCTGGCTCAGGCTGGTGAGCGGCCGGGACCTGGGAGCGGATACCTCCACGTCCGAGAGCGAAAGGCCTTTGAGCGCGAGTTCGAATTTCAGATCAGTAGTTTCGTGATTGCTCAGTCGGACCGTTTGCATAGCGGTTTCGTAGCCGACCATTGCGACGCTAACCGTGTATTCTCCCTCGGGCAGGTCGCCGAAGGAAAAAATACCGAGTTCGTTGGTCGCTGTGGAGAGAGCCGGATTGGAGAGCCGGACGGTGGCGCCGGGCAGTTCGGTATTGGTTTGAGCGTCCACCACGAGGCCTTTGATCGTGCCGCCGTGGGCCAGCAGGACGAGGGGTAAAAGCAGAAATATGGAAATGGTGAAAAAAGGTTTCATAAACAGGACGATTGAATATCAAATGGAATTGCAGGCATGTACGAACCTAATCGTGGAACGGTTTTTTAGGGAAGGGAAATGAGCTTGAATCAATCTGTGGGCGCCAGATTCCTCGGCACTGCAAAGATTTCCTTCAAGCCAACCGCGCTGACAAGCTCAAAACCTGTTCAGCTCTTGTTCAAAAATTCCAGAACCGCGGTACTCCCAATCGTGTTACGTGCAAATCCTGCACCTTTGCGTTGTCATCAAGAAATGCTACCTGAATCGTAAACTATCCGAATGCAAGACCAACTGATCCTTCGTTTGCAGCAAAATGACCGGACAGCAGTGGGTGAATTGTACGATGCTTACAGCGGCGCCTTGTTCGGCGTTGTGCTCCGCATCGTTCAATCGCGCGAGCTGGCTGAACAAGTGCTGCAAGACACTTTCCTCAAAGCCTGGCGCAACTTCGCCAGCTATGATGCCTCCAAGGGCCGCCTGTTCACCTGGCTGGTGAATATCGCCCGCAATACGGCCATCGATGCTACCCGCACCGCACATTTTCAACACTACCGCAAAACCGAATCGCTGGAGAACCTCGTACATAGGCCCGGCGGTGACGCACTGAACCCCGATCACCTGGGGGTGAGGGATGTGGTGAACCGCCTCGATGAGAAATACCGCACCTTGATCGAGCTGATATACTTCCAGGGCTACACCCAGGAGGAGGCTGCCGAAGCGACCGGCATTCCTTTGGGGACGATCAAAACCCGGCTGCGCTATGCCATGGGCGAACTGCGCCAGATTTTTGGGGAGCAAAACAGCATTGTGCTGTTGCTCGCCGCTTATTTGGGCGTTTCTTCCTGAAATTTGCCTTTTAATCCCAGCCTGTCTACGGCATCTCCAATCTTTTGCATCTCCGTCCGCCTTCAACGGCGGTATTTAGATAAAATACTACAATGGACCTCCAGTCTTTTCTTCAATCGGGACTTATCGAAGCCTACGTGCTTGGGCAATGCACCCCCGCCGAACGCGCCGAAGTAGAGCGCATGGCCGGGCAACACCCCGAAGTGCGTGCCGAAATTGCGGCTATCGAACAAGCCCTCGAACAATACTCCCAGGCCAACGCTGTGCAGCCTCCTGCCTGGATGAAAGGCCGTATCCTCGACCTGCTGGGCCGGGAAATGCCGCCCGCCGCCCGCCCGCCCGCGCCCGGCCTCAAACGACTGATGAGCTGGGGACTCATGGCCGCCAGCCTCGCGCTGCTGGCCGCCGTGTGGCTGCTGAATTCCAAAAACAGCGACCTGCAGCAGTCGGTCGCCGATCTTCGTCAGCAAAACGCCGATTGTACCACCCGCCAACAGCAGGCCGAACAATTGCGCGAACAAGTGGCCTTCCTGCGTGCCCCGGCTACCCGGCAATTTGCCCTGAAAGACAGCCTGAACAGCGCAGTGGCCTACCTCAATACCACCGATTGCCAGGTCGCCATCGACCTGAACACGCTGCCCGAGCCGCGTTCGGGCAAGTTCTTCCAGTTCTGGGCCATCGTCGACGGGAAGCCTCAGAGCATGGGCATGGTGAGCAGGGAACCCGGCGCCGATTGGCAGTCGTTCCCCTGTGCCCAAGGGGCTGTGGCGTATGCCATTTCCGAAGAAGACAAGCCGGAGGGCAATGCGTTGCCGACGACGGTGCGGCTGGTGGGGGCGACCACAACAGGTTAGTCTTATTTACTGACCACATAAGGACACATTAGGGCACATAAGGTAAAAGGGTTGGGTTGC
>JBGAJY010000038.1:0-33853 GCA_044224705.1 Saprospiraceae bacterium | reverse complement strand
AAGTAATGGGCACGAATCCTACCCCGTTGCCGCCCCAGGCGGATTGCAGCGAATCCCGCATATCGCCCAGAATAATGTCCCCTTCAACAAATGAATCACCGTAAAAGGCGACGCGCACCGTACGGCCGTAGCGAATGGAGTCGACGGCCGCAAAAAATGCCTCAAGGCCGTTTTGACCAAATGTATAATCCTCGATGATCTCGCCGTAAAACGCCGAATCCTTGGGCGGAAAAGGACCAACTTTCACGGTGTCGGCGGCGGCGGCTTCAAGGGAGTCGGCCAGAAAAGCCGCAAAACCAGTAGTGTCGGGCTTCCATTCCGACAAACTATCCTTGACGGGCATGGCTTCAGCCAGCGCGGAGGAATCCCGGATGTCTGAAAAAATATCCATCCGGCGGATGGTCAATCCGTTGATTACGCTCTCGCGGGAAAACATGGAGAGCACAACAAGCATGCCCGCAACCAGTGAAACGAGCCAAAACGTCTGTCCGAGGTAGTTTTTCATGCGGCGCCAAAGGTAAATTCACGGGCATCACCGCTGTATGAAAAACTTTTGAGTTTGACTTTTTCCGCCGATCGTCACCTGAACGAAATATCCCCCGGAAGGAAATTGATCCAATTGAAAAACAAAATGGCTGATCGGCGGGGCAAGTGTTGCGGAGGCCAGCACGGTGCCGCCCAGATTGCTCAGTGTGAGTTGTGCGGGCAATTGGGCCGATTGATTCCACTGCACCCGCAATTCATCACGGGCCAAAGTGGGCGCAACCGCCAACCCCCAATCGGCATCCGTTTCGCGGGTCCGGACAACACAGGCGAGGGTGAAATCCAGGGTTTTGTCCCCGTCCAAAGTGACGTATTGCTCCTGAATGCTGTTGCCGCACATCACCTCCACACGATATTTCCCTCTAAAACCGCGCACGCTGGCCGTTCCGTCGGCAGCGACCGGGACGGTTTCGTCAGTCCTCCACTGGTTAAAAACCTGATCGATAAAGGCTTCGCCGCCGGGTTTGAGCGACCAGTCGTCGCGGAACAACGGGGCGTTGTCTTCCCAATGCGCGCCGTCCCAGAAGCCCCACATCAGAAAACCTTTCATGCTCGGATGCGCAAAACAGATGGTCAGGATATCGCGCATGTAATCGGCCTGGGTCTGGGGCGGCACGAGTTTGTCGATGTCGTATTCCGTGATTTTGGCTTCGAGGCCATAAGTATTCCAGAAGTCGTCGAGGATTTCGTTCACGCGGGGGATGCCCGTCGGGAAGGCGCCGAAATGCCCTTGAAACCCGATGCCTTCCACCGGCGCGCCGGCGGCGACGAGTTCGTCGAGGCGGGTTTTCCAGGTGTTCATGCTTCCGTTGTCGATGTCGCCGCGTTCGATGGCGACGTAATCGTTGAGGTAAAGTTTGGCATTGGGCACGAGGCTGTCGGCCTGCCGGAATATTTCGGCGTAGAGTTCGCGGCCGGTGGTGTAGCCGGGTGTGCCGGCCAGGGCGTTGGCGTAGTCGGTATTGGCCGTGATTTCGTTCAGCACGTCCCAGTCTTCGCACTCCGCGCCAACGCCCGGATAGCTCAGGATATGGTTCAGGTGGTTGTGGATGCGCGTCTTCAGATAGTTGGGGTTGTTCTGGTTGGGTTGCAGGTCGGGCGGCGAATAAGTCCAGCCCGGCCAGACGAGGTTGTGGCCGCGGATGGTGATGTCCTGGTCGTGCAGCCATTGCACGGCGCTGGCGATCTCAGGCCAGGAGCTGTACCAGTGTTGTTCCCAGGCGGGCCATTTCAGGTCGTTTTCAAAAACGACTTCGTTAAAGCCGTGTCCGTTTCCGTCGAGGTTGACCATGTGCTGTTCGTACGCATCGTCCTGGTTGTTGCCGCCGCCGAAGCGGTTGCTGATGACCGCGGAACCGAATTTGAATTCGTGCTGCAGCATGTCGACATGCACCAGGGCGTTGGGGAGCGGGTTGCCGTTCGGGTCCGTGACGTGTACGGTCAGGTTGGCTTTCCGCAGCTGGTCGATGCGCATTGCGGCCTCGGCGCGCCAGGGGGCGTCGGGCTCCTGTCCGGCATAGTGGTCGTTGTTCAGCACGATAGGCAACTGTTCAAAAGTGACCAGGTTTTTGAAATTAAGGCATGCTGCGCCGCCCACTTCCACCGTCTGGCTCTTCCAGGCGAGGTGCAGCCCAATGCTTAAGGTGTTGACGGCGTAAGCAGCGGAAGACTTGAAGGGGATGATGAATTGCTGCCAGTCGCCGGTAAGCAGCACCGGCGCATATATTTCTTTGGCGTAGGTGGAACTGTTTTCTGCGAAAATGGAAACCCGCGCATCCGGTGTCGGGCTTCTGAGCCAAATGACCACCAGGCATTTATCGCCCGAAGCGATGGCGGCCGTATTGTGGTACAAATGGCCTGCGTCCCAGGGATTCGCGCCTTGCGGGACCATAAAGCGGCGCGCCTGGGCAAAGGGCTGTCCGGCAGGGACGATAGTGGTCACCGTTGCTCCGTAAGAAGCCGAACCGGAGAAAGTCGCGGTTTCAGTGTTGGGCAGGAACCATTGGCTGCCGCCAGGGAGCCCGAAGCCGCTTTGCAACTGCCCCTGCAAGCCGCTGTGGTAGGTGTCCTGGGCCTTCAGATTTGCGATAAAAAGCAGGAAAAAGGCGAAGACTGGGAAGTTTTTCATGTGTGGAGGGAGTAATTTGAACAAAGATAGGCGCTTTCAAGAGTTGCCGGATGGTCCGAAAAGGATTGCAAAAAAGGTATGCATATATTTACATTTGTGGGATAAAATAGAAACTTCCATGTCGCCAGATCTGCCGTATTCCTTTCCTTTTCTTGAAACAGCCACGGAAACCCTCCGGGCCATCGCGCATCCGCACCGGCTGCTGATCGTGGAAATGTTGTACCAGCAAAAGTCCATGAATGTCACGGAGATCTACGAGCGGCTGGGTATCGAGCAGGCTGTAGCCAGCCACCATCTGAGAATCCTGAAAGACCGCGGCGTGGTGCAGGTGCGCCGAGATGGAAAGAACAGCTATTACGGGCTTACAAGTGAAGAGTATTTCAAAATTCTGGAGGTGCTGAGCAGCGTAATCTGAGTCATTGCGGAATCTTGTTTTGCAAACAACCGAAAATCTGTTTTTTTCAGAATATTAAGTCGTGACCGGCGTCCAGTTTTTGGACGCCGGATTTTTTTTGTCTAATTTAAACAGGGTAGGGGATTAAGCCAAATGAAATTCCAAAACTGAACATTGTTTGGTGGTTTCCCGGAATAATTATAAAAAATAAGGAGAAAAGGGCATCTCTCAGCAACAAAGTTTCATTGTTCTTAAAAAAATATTCTCATCAAACTAACAACGTATATAGATGTATATATAAATTTGTTTCCGGTTGCAGCCACTTCAAGATTTACTGCTCAACAAAATTGTACTGCATCATGCGTTTGAACCTCTACGTTCTGCCTTTTCTGACCGCCGGCGTTTTTGCCGTGCAGTTGGGTTTTTCCCAAAATACCCCGACAACCCCGCCAACCCCGCCACCTGCTCCGCCGGTAGGCATTACCTGGGGCGGTTATGCCAAGCTCGACTATGGCATCGACACGCGCCAAACCGTCAACCTGCGCGAAGGGCACTTTTCTATTTACCCCAGCCCGGCCGCACCGGGCCCCGACAAAAAGGACATTAATGCCACGCCAAATTCCTTCATGCTGGCTGTTCAAACTCGTCTGAACGCCAAAATCACTGGTCCGGATTTTCTGAAAGCGAAAACCACCGGCATGGTGGAAGGTGAATTTTTCGGCACTTCCGACGGCGACATCAACGGTTTTCGGCTTCGCCATGCCTGGATGAAAGCCAGTTGGAGCAAAGTTGATCTTTTACTGGGTCAATACTGGCACCCCATGTTCGTAGCCGATTGTTTTCCAGGTGTTTACAATTTCAATACCGGTGTTCCCTTCCAGCCCTTCAACCGCAGTCCGCAAATCCGCCTCACGCTGAAGCCTTCTGCCAAATTCAACATCATGCTGGCTATCATGGAAGAGCGCGATTTCCAGAGCTTCGGACCGGGCGCCGACAACAAAACTTCTACTTCTTCCAATTCTTTCGAACGGGCGGCCGTACTGCCCGACGCCCACGTACAACTCCAGTACAAAACCGGGAAATTGCTCCTGGGAGCAGGATTTGATTTCAAAACCCTCCGTCCGCGACTGAAAAATTGGGCGGGCAACGCCGACGACACTCATATCAACAGCACTGCGCTGATCGCGTTTGCAAAAGTTAATTTTACCCCGGCCATTTCCTGGAAACTGGAAGGCACGTACGGCGGCAATATGGCCGACCACGTGATGCTGGGCGGCTACACCGAAACGCTGGCCGACACCAGCCGCGGATTCGAATACGCCGCTTCGAATACCCTGGCGATATGGACGGAACTGTCCGGCTCGAAAGGAAAGTTTGAATGGGGCATTTTTGGAGGCTACACCAAGAACCAGGGCTTGTCCGATGGCACCAAAGCCGCATACGGCACCATTTACGGCCGTGGAGGGAATATCGACAACGTGCTCCGCGTGGCTCCCCGCGTCGGGATAAAAGAGGGAAAACTCACGTTGGGGCTTGAACTGGAATACACCCAGGCACAATACGGCGTCACGCAGCCCGACCTGACGGTGAAAACGGACGATGTGGATGCTGTGAACAACGTGCGGGTGATGCTGACCGGGATTTATGCTTTCTGATGGAATCGAACCAACTTTATTCACACAATAAACAGTTGACACTCACATGAGTACGATGACACACGACTCCTCGCAAAAGACGGGCTGGGAACTGATGAAAGTCATTTTCGCCAGTTCGCTCGGAACGCTGATCGAGTGGTACGACTTCTACATCTACGGGGCGCTGGCTCCGATCATCGCCAAGCAGTTTTTTCCGGCCGACAACCCGACGGCGGCATTTCTGGCTGCCCTGGCCACTTTCGCGGCCGGTTTTGTGGTGCGTCCGTTCGGGGCACTGGTTTTCGGCCGGCTGGGCGATTTGGTGGGCCGGAAATACACGTTCCTCGTGACCCTCCTGTTGATGGGCATGTCCACCTTTGCCATTGGCTTCGTGCCGAGTTATGCTTCCATCGGGGCGGCAGCGCCTTTTATCATCCTTGCGCTGCGTTTTGTCCAGGGGCTCGCACTGGGCGGGGAATACGGCGGAGCGGCTACTTATGTGGCTGAGCATGCGCCCGCCGGACGCCGGGGATATTTTACCTCGTATATTCAGACGACGGCTACGCTGGGGCTTTTCCTGTCGCTTGGCGTGATTCTGACCGCAAAAAGCTCGCTGGGCGATACCACTTTCAACGATTGGGGCTGGCGGGTGCCGTTCTGGGCATCGATCATCATGGTGGGTATTTCGGTGTACATCCGTTTGAAAATGGCCGAATCGCCGATGTTTCAACGAATTAAGAGCGAAGGCAAAATTTCCAGCAACCCCTTAAAGGAGTCGTTTACCAAAAAGCCCAACCTGAAAATGGTGCTGCTGGCCTTGTTCGGCGCCGTGATGGGCCAGGGGGTGGTGTGGTACACCGGTCAGTTTTACGCCCAAACGTTCATCGAGCGCACCTGCGGCGTGGAGTTTGTGCAAACGCGCTACATCCTCCTGTTTGCCATCGCATTCGGTACGGGATTTTTCATCCTTTTTGGTTATTTATCCGACAAAATCGGCCGCAAATGGATCATGCTGGCGGGTATGCTGCTCGCCGTGCTCACGTACCGGCCGATTTATAAAGCCATTTACAGTCTGGCCGGCACCAAGGAAAAAACCGAAATGGCAGATAAAGGCTCAGTGTCCGAAGCCATGGCCCTGAACGCCACCACGGGTGATTCCGTGATCACCAAAACAACCTTGAAGGTATTCACCGACGGCAACACCTTTAAGGAAGTGGTCAAAACGACTTTTGGCAAAGACCGGACCGCCAAGCCGAAGGAGGAAAAAACGAAAACCGTGTGGCTGTCTTCCGGCAATTTCTGGATGATCATGTTCCTGGTGCTGATCCAGATCATTTACGTCACCATGGTGTACGGACCGATTGCGGCCTTCCTCGTCGAGTTGTTCCCTACGCGCATTCGATACACCTCCATGTCGCTACCGTACCACATCGGGAATGGTATTTTCGGCGGATTGACCCCACTGATCGCCACCCGTTTGTTCGACGTTTCAAAAACGACGGAGACACCGGCTGGCGACCCCTTCGTGGGGCTATGGTATCCCATCCTGATCGCCGCCGTGTGTTTTGTCATCGGTATGCTTTACATGCCCAACCGGAAAGAAGAACAGGAAGACGCTCATTCTTAAAAAACGATCCTCATGAATTCATTAAAAAGAATAGCCGGGTTGCTTTGGATGGCATTAGCCGTGTACGCCGTGTATCTCATGGTGCACCAGGCGGCCACAGAGTTTGGCAAATCACCGGCCCTCGATACCCGGATCTTTTGGTACACCATTATCCCGGTGTTTACACCGATCATGGCAGGCCTGGCACTGTTCGGCTACTATTGCCTGAAAGGCGAGTACGACCGCCTGGACGGCTGATCAGGGCACATTTTCAGAGATTGATTCGCTTCATCAATTTGTGTTCAGGAAGAAGGGGGCCCACCGGATGGGCGGCCCCCTTCCTTCCCTGAACAGACTCTCCTATTGTCAATTTTTGATGTTATGGCCGACGATCGCAGCAGCAAACTGCTCCTCGTGTTCCTTGCTTTTGCTGTGTTGCTCAATTTTCCGGTACTGGATCTGGCGGATCGGCCCGGCGCTTTCAACGGGATTCCCCGGCTTTACTTTTACCTTTTTTTCGTTTGGCTGGTCCTGATTGTCGCCGTAGGTTTGATTGTTAGAAAAAAGAAATGAGCGGATGGGATTAAGCCTCGTCATTGGCTGCTCGCTGGCCTATATTTCCCTGTTGTTTTTTATTGCCTGGTGGGTGGACCGACTGGCCGAGCGGGGCGTGAGCGTCGTGAAAAATCCGTACGTATACGCGCTTTCATTGGCGGTCTACTGCACCGCCTGGACTTTTTTCGGATCGGTCGGGCGTGCTACAACTGGCGGATTGAGCTTTTTGGGGGTGTATCTGGGTCCTTCCCTGCTGGCGCCGTTGTGGTACATGTTGTTGCGCAAAATGATTTTAATTTCTAAAAATCAGCGCATTACGAGCATTGCCGATTTCATTTCCTCCCGCTATGGGAAAAGCGCCACTCTAGGCGTGATCGTGACCCTGATCGCCGTGCTGGGCATCGTTCCCTACATTTCCATTCAGCTCAAAGCGGTCACATTTGGCATTAACACCCTGACCCATTTCGGGCAGTCGCCCCCTCCTCCGCCGCAAGCCATATGGCTCGATTCCGGTTTCTGGGTGGCTGTGTCCATGGCGCTGTTCACGGTGTTTTTCGGCACCCGGAAACTCGACCCGAACGAACGGCACGAAGGGCTGGTCGCGGCGGTGGCGTTTGAAAGCATCATCAAGCTCGGCGCATTTTTGGGCGTGGGGATTTTCGTGACTTTCGGTTTGTACCACGGTTTTGCCGATTTGTTCAGTCAGGCCGAGGCGCATGAGGCTACGGCCCGCATGTTCAGCCTGGAAGGATCGGGCGTGACGCCTTTTTCGTGGAATATCCTCATGGTGCTGTCACTTTTTGCCATCATGTTGCTGCCCCGGCAGTTCCACATTTCTGTGGTCGAAAACACCTCTTCGCGCCACATTTCGAAGGCCATGTGGATCTTTCCGCTTTACCTTTTGCTGATCAATATTTTTGTTTTCCCGGTCGCTTTGGCGGGTAAAATGCTGTTCGACGGCAGCGTACATCCGGATACTTACGTGCTCAGTTTGCCCCTTGCGCGCGGGGCGAACTGGCTGGCGCTGGCCGCTTTTATCGGCGGCTTTTCTGCGGCCACCAGTATGGTCGTGGTAGAGGCTACGGCGCTGAGCATTATGTTCAGCAACCATATCGTAGTACCCTTATTGATCAAGACCCGCAGCATCGGACGCAGCGGCGATTTGGTGAGCGGAGCCAACCGGCTGCTCGACATCCGGCGCGTGAGCATCCTGATCCTGCTCTTTCTGGCTTATTGGTACCAGAAATCAGTGGGCTCGACCTACGACCTCGTATCGGTCGGACTGATCTCTTTTACTGCCGTGGCACAACTGGCGCCGGCTTTTATCGGCGCCATGTACTGGAAACGGGCAACGCACCAGGGCGCGGTAACCGGGCTGCTGGTGGGCTTCCTCGTCTGGGCGTACTGCCTGCCGCTGCCGAGCATGGCCCTGGCGGGTATCATCCCGCGTGGATTCGTGGACAACGGGCTGTTCGGGATCGGGCTGCTGAAACCTTATGCTCTTTTTGGCATGGCAGGAGTGGACCCGATCACCCACGCCGCCTTTTGGAGTTTGCTGCTCAATGCCTGGCTGTATTGCATCGTTTCGATCAACACCAAGTCGTCAACGCTCAACCTCACACAGGCTGATCTTTTTGTCAATATCCATAAATACATCGGCGGACAGGACTCGGACGTGCTTAAGCGCGAGGCCAAAATCGGCGACCTGCGCAACCTGCTGAATCGCTTTTTGGGTGAAAACCGGACGATCGCGTTGTTTCGGGAGTACGAGGCTGCGAATGGTATTTCCATTGAAAACCACAAAGTTGCGCAAGCCGACCTCGTCAATTTTGCCGAAACCCAACTCTCCGGCGCCATCGGCTCCGCTTCGGCGAGGCTGGTGATGGACAGTATCGTCAAGGAGGAAACCATTACGCTGGATGAGGTCATGCGTATCCTCGAACAAACCCGGGAAGCCGTGGAGCACAGCCGCACGATGGAAGAAAAAAACGCCGAACTCAAGGCCCTCACCCTGCAACTTACCGCCGCCAACGACCAGCTCAAACACCTCGACCGGCTCAAAGCCGATTTTATCACCACGGTCACCCATGAACTGCGCACACCGCTCACGAGCATCCGTTCGCTCACCAAAATCATCCTCGATTACCGTTCCGAACTGCCCGAAGAGAAGATCAGGGAGTACCTGCACATCCTCGTCAGCGAAAGCGACCGGGTGAGCCGCCTGATCAACCAGGTGCTCGATCTCGAAAAAATACAGGGAGAAGCAGCCACCGCGCCGGCCCGGCAAACCATTGAACTGGCCGACATGGTGGCCCGTACGGCCGCCGGCATGGAGCAACTTTTTCGGGAAAAACAGGTGTCATTTTCCCTGGAAAAAGAAACCGTAGAAGGTTTCGAATTGCCCGGCGACCACGACCGACTCGTGCAGGTCATAACCAATTTGTTGTCGAATGCCCTAAAATTTGCCCCGGCCGGCCATGGGCAGGTCACTGCCAGTCTGCAGCGGCAAAACGACGCTGTATTACTGCGTATCCGAGACAACGGCCCGGGCATCGCTCCCGACAAACAGACGCTGATTTTTGAAAAATTCACCCAGCTCAGTCGCCGCGAAACCGGAAAGCCCGAAGGCAGCGGTCTCGGCCTTTATATCACCAAAACCATCGTGGAACAACACGGCGGTCAGCTGCGCGTAGAAAGCCGGCCGGGCGAAGGAGCTATGTTTGAAGTTAGGCTGCCATTGAATCTGGGTTGAGCGAATATTTCAACCGTTCTGTTGCCCAAATCAACAGTGCCCCGGATAAAAAAAGGCGACTTTAAGGATGGCCCAAACCAAGTTTCCCTACTTTTATAGCGAAATCTGAAATCAAAAAGTGTCCGACGTGAACACCTCCGAGTCTGCTGCCAAAGTCCTTATTGTCGACGACGAACCCAACATTGTCATTGCCCTCGAATTCCTCCTGCAACGGGAAGGCTACCAGGTCCAAAAAGCCTACAACGGCGTGCAAGCCCTGGAAATGGCAGCTGGATTTCAGCCCGACATCATCGTCCTGGACGTCATGATGCCCGGTATGGACGGCTTCGAGGTGGCCCGCCGCATCCGCCAGCAGCCCGCGCTGGAAATGGCCAAAATCGTGTTCCTGACCGCCAAAGGCACTCAGCGGGACAAGGAAACCGGCTACGCCAACGGCGCCGAATACTATCTTATCAAACCCTTTGACAATGAGGTGTTTGTCCACACCATTCACGAGATCATGGCCTACGGCTGATCGCCGGGTCGCCTCCGAATTGACGACATCTTCTTTCGGAAAATGATTTTTTCTGAAAAGTTATTACAACAAATATAAGTATCTATATGTTTTTGTTTTGTATCTTCGCATGGTCATTAACCAAACAATGACGAGCATGCCGATGAATTACGAAACGCTCTATCAGCGCAGTCTTGCGGACCCGGCCGGCTTTTGGGAAGAACAGGCGCGGGCTATCGACTGGTTTCAATTTCCTACGGACATTCTGAGCACCGACGATCAGGGCTTGTACCGATGGTTCAAGGGCGGCACACTTAATACCTGTCATTTGGCTTTGGATGTTCATGTGGCCGATGGGCGGGGCGAGCAAACGGCGCTTATTTACGATTCGCCCGTCACCCAAACCTTTCAGCGATTCACTTACCGCGATATGCTGGCCGAAACGGCGCGGTTTGCGGGCGTGCTGTCGGGTTTGGGTGTCACCAAGGGCGACCGGGTCATCATCTACATGCCCATGGTTCCGCAGGTCGTGTTTGCCATGCTGGCCTGTGCGCGGCTGGGTGCGGTGCATTCCGTGGTATTCGGCGGTTTTGCAGCGCATGAGCTCGCGCTTCGCATCGACGACGCCCGGCCCAAGGTGCTGCTCACCGCCAGTGCGGGCAAGGAATTCGAGAAGGTCATCCCATACCAACCCATTGTAAACGAGGCCATTGCAGCCGCTCAGCACCGGATCGATCACATCGTTTTGCTGCAACGCGACTTTTGCCCGGCCGACACTTCGCTGCCTGGTTACCACGATTGGGACACCCTGCACAGCCAGGCGGAACCGGTAGATTGCG
Organism: Saprospiraceae bacterium; assembly: GCA_044224705.1. Taxonomy (GTDB): domain Bacteria; phylum Bacteroidota; class Bacteroidia; order Chitinophagales; family Saprospiraceae; genus M3007. The sequence continues at coordinate 22,909 of JBGAJY010000038.1, read as the reverse complement.
TTCCTGTTCAAGCCACTGATCCGCTCTACATCCTCTACACCAGCGGCACCACCGGCAAGCCCAAAGGCATCGTACGCGACAACGGCGGCCACGCCGTGGCCCAGCGTTTTTCCATGAAATACGTGTATGGCGTAGAGCCCGGCGAAGTGTACTGGGCGGCCAGCGACATCGGCTGGGCGGTGGGGCATTCCTACATCGTTTATGCGCCATTGATTACTGGCTGCACGACGATCCTTTATGAAGGCAAACCCGTCCGCACGCCCGACGCGGGCGCCTATTGGCGCATTATTGAACAATACGGCGTCAATGTGTTTTTTACGGCGCCGACCGGTTTCCGGGCGGTGAAAAAAGAAGACCCCGATGGGCTTTTGCGACAGGGGTATGACCTGAGCAGTTTGCGGCAGTTGTTCCTGGCCGGCGAACGCTGCGACGCCTCCACGCTGGAATGGGCGCAGCATTTGCTCAACATCCCCGTTATCGACCACTGGTGGCAGACCGAAAGCGGCTGGCCCATGCTGGCCAATATGGTTGGTACCGGGTTGTTCCCGGTCAAACCCGGTTCATCGGCCAAACCCGTGCCCGGCTTCGATATTCAAATTCTCGACGCCGAAGGGGGCGCCATGCCGCCCGATCAGGAAGGCGTAGTGGCGATAAAATTGCCCTTGCCGCCGGGTTGTCTGCCCACTTTGTGGCAAAATCCGCAGCAATTCAAGGAAAGTTATCTCAATGCGTATCCGGGATATTATTTCACCGGCGACGGGGGGTACCGCGATGCGGCTGGCTATTTTTATATCACCGGCCGTATCGACGACGTGATCAATGTCGCAGGGCACAGGCTCAGCACGGCCGACATGGAAGAGATCGTCGCCGCCCATCCGGCAGTAGCCGAATGCGCCGTGATCGGAGTGGCGGACGAACTGAAAGGCCAGGTGCCGGTGGGATACGTGGTGCTGAAAGCAGGAGCGGACATTGAAGAAGAACAACTGGAAAACGAACTGGTCCGCATGGTGCGTGATCAGCTCGGCGCCGTCGCATGTTTCAAAAGCGCCCGCATCGTGAAACGTTTGCCCAAAACCCGTTCCGGGAAAATCCTGCGCCGCACCATGCGCAACATCGCCGACGGAAAACCGTTTGCCGCGCCTTCGACCATCGAAGATCCAAGCGTACTCGATGAATTCGGCCAACTGATCCGGGAAGAAAAAAATCGGCTGCTATAACTGTTCCGGCCGTTCCGGGGCGACAATGATTCATTTTTACTGACAACACTTTTGACATTACTTTTTTACCTGCCATGAGTTTACACATCAAAACCCTCGACGAATACCGACAGACCTATGCACGTTCCGTAGCCGATCCGGAAGGCTTTTGGGCCGAACAAGCTGCTGATTTTCAGTGGAAAAAACCCTGGAAAAGAGTTTTGAAATGGAACTTCCGCGAGCCGAATGTCAAGTGGTTTTTGGGCGGAAAACTCAATATCACCGAGAACTGCCTCGACCGGCACCTGGAAAAACGCGGCAGCCAGACTGCCCTCATCTGGGAACCCAACGACCCCAAACGCAAGGCTAAGAAATTTACCTACAAACAACTCTACGCGCTGGTTTGCCAATTCGCCAATGCCCTGAAAGCCCAGGGCGTGAAAAAGGGCGACCGCGTCTGCATTTACATGCCGATGACGCCGGAATTATCCGTGGCCCTGCTGGCCTGCGCGCGCATCGGCGCCATTCACTCGGTCGTTTTTGCGGGTTTTTCCGCCATTTCGCTCGCCGACCGGATCAAAGACGCGCAGGCCGCTGTCGTTTTGACCTCCGATTTCAATGCCCGCGGCGCTAAAAATATTCCGGTCAAAGCCGTCGTGGACGAAGCCCTGGCGCTCGGTTGCGATTCGGTCAAAAAAGTCATTGTCCACCAAAATACGGGCGACCCGCTCGCCTGGAATGAGCAGCGCGACATCTGGTGGCACGATGCCATTAAAGGCAAACGCAAGTCCTGCAAAGCCACTACGATGGACTCCGAGGACATGCTGTTCATCCTTTACACCTCCGGTTCGACGGGCAAGCCCAAGGGCGTGGTGCATACGCACGGAGGCTATATGGTGTTCACGCAATACAGCTTCCGAAACGTGTTTCAGTATCAGGAGGGCGACGTATACTGGTGCACGGCCGACATCGGCTGGATCACAGGCCATTCCTATATCCTGTACGGTCCGCTGCTGGCCGGCGCGACGACCATGATGTTCGAAGGAGTACCCACTTACCCCGATGCAGGCCGTTTCTGGGACGTCATTCACCGCCATAAGGTCAATATTTTCTACACCGCCCCTACGGCCATCCGCGCGCTCATGGCTGCGGGCGACCAATGGATCAACCACCGGCGCCTGCCTTCCCTGCGCGTGTTGGGCACGGTAGGAGAGCCGATCAACGAGGAGGCCTGGCACTGGTACAATGAAAAAGTGGGCAAAAAACGATGTCCGATCGTGGATACCTGGTGGCAGACCGAAACCGGAGGTATCCTCATTTCACCACTGGCGGGCATCACGCCGACCAAGCCCTGCTTTGCCACCTTGCCGCTTCCCGGTGTGCAGCCCGTGCTGGTCGACGCCAGTGGCAAGGAGTTCAAAGGCAACGACGTGGAAGGCATGCTCTGTATCAAATTCCCCTGGCCCAGCATCCTGCGCACGACCTACGGCGACCACGAACGCTGTCGGCTGAATTACTTCGCCGCCTTCAAAAACCTGTACTTCACGGGCGACGGCGCCCGTCGCGACGCCGACGGCTACTACCGCATCATTGGCCGCGTCGACGACGTGATCAACGTGTCCGGCCACCGCATCGGCACGGCGGAGGTGGAAGACGCCATCAACAAAACGCCTGGCGTAGTAGAATCGGCCGTAGTAGGCTATCCTCACGACATCAAAGGACAGGGTATTTACGCCTATGTCATTGTCAATGAGGTGCATGCAGACGTCGAGGCTTTCCAGAAAAAGGTGCTGGACACGGTGACCCGCCAGATCGGAGCCATCGCCAAACCCGATAAAATCCAGATCGTTTCGGGTTTGCCCAAGACCCGTTCGGGCAAAATCATGCGGCGTATTCTCCGAAAAGTCGCCGAAGGCGATATCTCCAACCTGGGCGATATCTCCACTTTGCTGAACCCGGAAGTGGTGGAAGAGATCAAAATCGGGGCGGTAAAAGTTTGACCTGTACTATGATTTTTCACCGCGAAGACGCCAAAACGCAAAAGGTTCGCGAATTTCTTGGCGTCTTGGCGCCTTCGCGGTGAAAAATCATAGTACAGGAATAACCCAAACAGCCTCAAAAAAACCCGCACCACTTTGCAGCAGGCGGGTTCAGAACATCCTTCAAAATAATCTACTGCTTTATCTTATTCGGCTGAAGCGCCGGCTGTTGCAGGTTCCAGTTCGAAGTGGCTGAGGTTTGGGTGCTCGAAAAAGTCAACCTTGCCGGTCTCGATATCATACATGCCGCCGACCACGGCAATGGCGCCCCGGTCGATGAGCTCCGCCAGGATCGGGCTGGCACGCGGGATTTCGTCCATGACGTGGTGTACGTGATTGGCTGCTACGGCATTGACGAACGCGTAGGAGTCTCCGGGTTTATGAGCCGTAACAGGGGTATTCCGCATGGCCGGCTCGATTTTGTCGAGCAAGGGCGACAGGTTGCCCATTCGCACCCGGTCGCAGGCGCCTTTGATGGCTCCGCATTTGGTGTGGCCCAGCACGACGACGATCTTGGCCCCTGCCACTTTACAGGCAAATTCCATGGAACCGACGATGTCTTCGTTGAGCACATTGCCAGCCACACGGATGCTGAAGATGTCGCCCAGGCCCTGGTCGAACACCAGTTCGGCCGAGGTGCGCGAATCCATGCAACTCAGGATAACGGCAAATGGGTGCTGGCCTTCCTTGGTTTCGTTGACCTGCTGAAGCAGGTTGCGATGCGCCTTGAGGTTGTTGACGAAGCGATAGTTGCCGCGCCGAAGCAGGTCGAGGGCCAATTCCGGACTAAGTTTGTCCTGAAGTTCTTTTGTGAGTGTACGCATATGACGGTTGTTTTTTAGTTGTTGGAAATGATTTCAGCTGCTTTTTGTTCAGGTTTTTTGTTCTTGGGGACAGGTTTCGCTGCGGGTTCGGTGTGAACAAAATCGGCGACCCAGTAGCGGTATTTTTCCTGGAATCCCCTCAGCGTGATCTGGATGTTTTTGGCAGGCGCATTGACGCGCAGGAAATCGCGGATGATCTCCAGCACGTCGAAGTCGATATAGGCCGTATCAGTGGCGTCCAGCACGACTTTTGAGCCTTCGGGCAAGTGTTCAAGTGTGAGTTTGATGCTGCCTTTGTTCAGAAACGACACCTCTTGCGAGAGTTTGATGTAGATCACATCGCCTTCGTGGTACTCTTTCCGGTGGAAGAAATAGGCGTTTTTCATGTTGCCTCTGAGGATGGCGAAAACGCTGGCCAGCAGCCCGATGCCCACGCCGGTGAGCAGATCGGAGAACACCACAGCCACTACCGTGATGATAAAAGGCCACCATTGGTATTTGCCGTTGGCCCACATTTCCTTGAAAATCGAGAGTTTGGCCAGTTTGTAGCCGGTGAGGATGAGCACGGCGGCCAATGCGGCCAGGGGGATCAGGTTGAGCAGAGTAGGAATGAAGAGCACGCTGACGAAGAGCAGCGCGCCATGGGACATGGTGGCCAACTTGGTGCGGGCGCCTGCATTGACATTCGCGGAGCCGCGCACAATGACAGAGGTGACCGGCAGACCGCCCAGCAAGCCCGACACGAGGTTGCCAATGCCCTGGGCTTTCAATTCTTTGTTAGGATTGGTGCTGCGTTGTTGCGGGTCGATTTTGTCCACGGCTTCGATACACAACAGCGTCTCTACCGAAGCGACCGCGCAGACGGTCAGTGCGACCGTGTAAATTTTCGGGTTGTTCCATTGGCTGAAATCCGGCAGGGTGAATTGACCGAAAAAAGCCCCCAGATCTTTTGGTACCGGGATGCTGACCAAATGGCTGGGCTGCAGAATCCACTGGCCGCCCAACACTTTGTATAACTCATTCAGCAAAATACTGGTCAGAACCGCCACCAGTGCGCCCGGCACCATTCCGATGCGTTTTTTCACTGCCGGCCGTTCCCACAAGAGTAAAATACCGATAGAAACCAGCGCCACAACTACCGCTCCGGGATGAACAAAGTCCGTAATGGAGTGCCAGATCGCCGTAAAGGTGTTGTCTCCGTCGGTCTGAAAAAATGCCTCGTCGCCTTCGGTATCCCGGTCAAAGCCCACTGCGTGAGGGAATTGTTTCAAAATAATGATGATTCCGATGGCAGTCAGCATGCCTTTGATCACGCTGGTGGGGAAAAAGTTGGCAATGGTGCCCGCGCGGGCAAAGCCCAGAACGATTTGCAACAAACCTGCCAGCACGAGAGCAAAAAGAAAGGCTTCAAAACTTCCCAGTTGCTGAATAGCCACCAGAACCACTGCCGTCAGACCAGCCGCCGGGCCGCTTACACTGGTGTGAGAATTGCTGAAATATCCGATGACCAGACCGCCGACGATGCCGGCGATCATACCGGAAAAAAGTGGCGCTCCGGAAGCCAGCGCAATTCCCAGGCAAAGCGGAACCGCGATGAGAAAAACTACTAAACCTGCCGGCAGATCATATTTTAAGTTGGACAAAAAACTCGTTTTGTTCATGAATTTCAATCGTTGTATTGGACGACCGGCCCTGGCACGCTGGACTTTCTCGCAGGAGCAGGACGGTGGATTTTTCAGTCAATTCTGCCTTTAAGTAGCGACATAATCAGTGCCACGCAACAGTATAAGGTAAAAATGACCTGTAAAAAACGATCCTGCGATCCGATGGAAGAATGACGAGATGAGCGAGCTGCCTCCGTGGAGGTGCTGCATTGTGCAAGAAAAAGGTGGGAAAAACTCCGGTCAGGCCCGATCGGGCGGGGGAGTGAAAATGGGCAGGAAAGCCAGGTGGCGAACGTCGTCGTCCGAAATGAGGTGAGCTACGGTGGCGTCCAGTTCTGGCTCCACCCATACCATCGTATGTTCGATGCGCTCTTTGAGTTCCTTGTGTTTTACTTCTTCCTCAAAAATCGTGTTGGTCGGGTTGCTGTTGTCTTCGTCCAGCGTATTAAGACGCTGAACAAAAACCGCCTGAAAGATTTCAGGAAAAGACAGGCGCGCCACGTCGTTGAGCACCAGGCTCGAAACGGCGAGTACCAAAAGAATACGAAGGGCGCGATTCAGGAACATAAGTTTGAAAACGTCAGCAGAACACAAAGGTACCGGAACGGTTCGTTGGAGTCAAGTTATTTTTTTGTGGTTTTTGTCGATTTTATTTGTAAGACTCTTTAAATCAGTTTATTAGTGCTAGTGCAGTCCGCGCTGAAAAATTTTAACCGCACCCAAAATCGGTTCCTTCGGTCCGGAGTGAAGTACCTTTCAGGCATGAAAGCGCTCGTCGTTAATGCTCTTCACCAGGGCCTCGATTTTCAGGAAATGCCTGCTCCGCACGCGGGAAAGACAGCAGCCGTCGTGACGTTGCGCGCCGCGGCGCTCAACCATCGCGACCTTTTCATCACCCAGGGACTCTACGCCGGCATCAAGTTTCCGACCATTTTGGGTTCCGATGGGGCAGGGGAGTACCGCGGCCGCGCCGTGGTGATCGATCCTTCGCTCGACTGGGGCGATGATCCCAGGGCGCAGGGGCGGAGTTTCAAGGTGCTCGGCATGCCCGATGACGGAACGTTTGCGCAACAAATCGCCATACCGCGTACCAATTTGCACCCCAAACCCGATCATTTGAGCTGGGAACAGGCGGCCGCATTGCCACTGGCCGGCGTCACGGCCTGGCGGGTGCTGTTCACCCGTTGCCAGCTGCGGGCGGGCGAGCGTGTACTCATCACGGGCATAGGCGGCGGGGTGGCGCTCACCGCCCTGCAAATGGCCGTAGCCGCCGGCGCAGAAGTGTTTGTAACCTCCGGTTCCGACGAAAAACTGCAAAAAGCCGGCGCACTCGGCGCAAAAGGCGGCGCCAATTATCACCAGGCCGAGTGGGATAAAAACCTCAAAAAGGAAGCGGGCGGTTTTGACCTGATCCTCGATTCGGCAGGCGGCGACGGCTTTGCTGCGCTGCTGGGCCTCTGCAACCCGGGCGCCCGGATTGGGGTGTACGGCGGTACACTGGGCAAAATAAACGGCATGAGCCCTCAGCCTTTGTTCTGGAAACAAGTGAGCATTCTCGGTTCTACCATGGGCACGCGGCTGGATTTCAAACGAATGCTCGCCTTCGTGGGTAAGCATGAAATCGTTCCGGTGATCGATGCCGTTTTCCCTTTGTTCAAAGGAAATGAAGCCCTCAGCAAGATGGACAGTGGAGGCCAGTTTGGAAAAATCGTGCTGAAAATATGACCGCGGGTTATTATTGGATGGTAAAATGATCTTCGGCGACCTGCCGGCCATTCAACAAAATCACGACGGTGTATTTCCCGGGCGAATACTTGCCGGGAACCTCCCAGCCCCAGCCATTGGCGAAATAGGAATTGGCCCATCCGGGCTCGATGGCCCGCCGGGCATCCTTGCGCCCCATCAGCGACTTGTCCGGATAATATACCTCGTAAGCCAGATCAAATTCGAGCTTTCCGAGCGCTGTGGGGTGGATGAGGCGGAATTCCCAATAGACATAACGCGTAGATTCCTTTGCAAAAACGTTAGTAAACTGCCGCTCCTCCTTTGGCGTCGCGGTAGCGCCGGATTCAAAAAAGTACAGCTTGGGATTCCGTGCGCTGTCTTCAAAAAATGCTGCTTGCGTTCCCTCGAATGTTGCTCATAATCAATGAGGTTCTGGGTAAAAGTGCGTTCACTTTCCTCCCATTGCCCGTTCATCAAAATAACCTCGTTGCGAAAATTACCGGGCAGGGCGGATTGAGAAAGGAATTTCAGGGCCTCTTCAAGTTGTCCTGCAGCGAGCAATTGGCGGCTGTTAAATGTGTCGACTTGCATGAAAAATCGTCTATGAGATGGTCAAATCCAATGCAATGATAAATTGAACGGCTGAAAAACGACTCATATTCGTTGCAATAAGCGACTTAAACCTGCCAACATGAGCCCGGGCAATCCAATCCATAAAGCCTCGCTTTTCAAAACTTCCCAACCCCAGACACTAAAAAATGCCCCCGCACCAAGGGGCGAGACCAGGATGGGCCGCAAAGGGAAAAATATGCGCTCCGCAGAAAAAGGCCAGGCCAGGGCGCAGCCAAGCCCGCCATTGGTCAGCATATCGAGCAATGGATGGGAGAGGGCAGCCAGCGCGCACCACAGCGCTATTTTGCCCGCTTCGGACGTCTGGCGGAACGCCAGCCAGCCCATCAAACCGCCAAACAACAGGGTAAAACAAGCCGAATGGGTCCAGCCGCGGTGTCCCCAAATACTCGAATAAGGTACCCCGAAGTGAAAAGCCGTCACGTCGAAGTCGGGGGCAAAAGCACAGAAACCCGCCAGCAAAAGCGTCGCAGGTCTGACCTGGCGTGGGAAAAACGCGTAGCCGATCGCGGTGGAAGCGGCAATATGTCCAAAGACGGAAGCCATGGCGGCAAAATTGCTGAATCGTAGCGCCTTTGTATGAAATTTGTTTCTTTTCAAAATGTTGCAGGTGGGAAACTGCGGCCGGCCAAAGCCACGAACTCCGTTTTTTGGGGGGCCAGATGCACATCTTATCGAATTCCAAACATGCTTTTTGCACTTTTGCCCACCTTTTTCGCAAAAACAAACCGCTCCGCAATGCAGCATCCTGTACGTTACCTCCTCCCGTTTCTGCTGTTCTCCTTCTTCCAACTCAGCGCCCAAACCGTAAATCCTGATTATTTGCGCACTATCCCGATCAGAAGCATCGGTCCGGGTGCGATGTCGGGCCGCATCACGGCTATCGCCGTCGACCCCGAACGCCCCGAAGTGATCTACGCCGGTGCGGCTTCGGGCGGCGTTTGGCGTTCCAAAAGCGGGGGTACCAACTGGGAACCCATTTTCGACGATGCGCCCACACAGAGCATTGGCGCCATTGCGGTGAACTCCCGCAATCCCGATGAAATATGGGTCGGCACGGGCGAAGGCAACCCGCGCAACTCACAAAATTTCGGCGTTGGTATTTTCAAAAGCATCGACGGCGGGAAAAAATGGGTGAAAATGGGTCTGGAGAAAACCCGTACCATCCATCGCATCGTGCTGCACCGCGACAACCCGGATGTCATTTTTGCCGCTTCTCTCGGTTCAGCCAGCGGCCCAAACGAAGACCGCGGCGTTTTTAAAAGCAGCGACGGAGGCCGTACATGGCGAAAAGTTCTGTACGTCAACGATTTAACCGGCTGCGCCGACCTCGTGGCCGACCCTGCCAACCCCAACAAGCTGTACGCCGCCATGTGGGAATACCGCCGCTGGCCCTGGTTTTTTAAAAGCGGCGGGAAAGGCTCGGGCCTTTACGTGTCGATCGACGGCGGCGAAACCTGGGAGCGCCGCACAAGCGACGACGGCCTGCCCGAAGGCGAGCTCGGCCGCATCGGTCTGGCCGTGGCGCCCAGCAACCCGAATATCGTGTATGCCCTCATCGAAGCCAAGGACAACGCCCTCTACAAAAGCAGCGACGGTGGTCGCAAATGGCAAAAAATGGCGGAAAAAGGCATGGGCGACCGGCCTTTTTATTACGCCGAAATTTACGTGAACCCGAAGAATGAATACATGCTCTATTCGGTGCATTCCCAGATCACCCGCAGCATCGACGGCGGAAAATCTTTTGAAAACTGGGTCGGATTCTGGGACATTCACCCCGACCACCACGCGTTCTGGATTCATCCGGACGACCCGAATTTTATCATAGACGGCAACGATGGCGGCCTGAACATCACCCACGACGGTGGTCGCACCTGGCGCTACGCCGAGAACATCCCTGTCGGGCAGTTTTACCACATCAATGTCGACAACGAACGACCCTACAATGTGTACGGCGGTTTGCAGGACAACGGCAGCTGGATCGGGCCGTCCTCCATTTGGCAATATGGCGGCATGCGCAACTCCGACTGGCAGGAAATCCTCTTCGGCGACGGTTTCGATGCCATGCCCCGCCGCGACAACAGCCGCTACGCCTTCGCGATGTCGCAGGGCGGCGAACTCAATTACATCGACAGGCAAACTGGCGACAGCCGTTACATCAAACCGCTGCACCCGGACGGAATCGAACTGCGGTTCAACTGGAACGCCGGTATGGCCCAGGACCCTTTCAATGACCACGGCCTGTTCTTTGGCAGTCAATTCCTGCATTATTCTAACGACCTCGGCGCCAACTGGCAGATCATTTCCCCCGACCTGACGAGCAGCGATACTTCCAAACTGCACCAGGACAAATCGGGAGGATTAACTTTGGATGCCACCAATGCAGAAAATTACTGCACGATCATCGCCATCACTCCCTCGCCGGCACAGCGCGGCGTCATTTGGGTGGGCACCGACGACGGCCGCCTGCAGCTCACCCAGGACGGCGGCAAAAACTGGGAAAACCTTTCGGGCCGCCTGCCCGATTTCCCGGAAAACGGCTGGATACCCGCCTGCCCGAATTCCCGGAAAACGGCTGGATACCGCAAATTGAAGTATCGGCAAAAAACGCCGGCGAGGCCTTCGTGGTCGTGAACAATTACCGGCAAAACGACTGGCAGCCGTACCTCTACCACACGACCGATTTTGGCAAAAAATGGACCCGGCTGGCCAATGCCAAAAACGTCACGGGTTTCTGCCTTTCAGTGGTTCAAGACCCGGAGACGCCCAATCTGTTGTTCCTCGGCACCGACCAGGGGCTGTATGTCAGCATCGATTACGGTCGCAACTGGACGCATTTGCCGCAAGACTCCGAAGGAGGATTCCCTTCGGTGCCCGTGCAGGATATGAAGATACAAACCCGCGACGCCGACCTCGTGATCGCCACATTCGGCCGCGGCATCTGGATTGTGGACGATATCCGGCCTTTGCGCGATATTGCCCGCAGCAATGGAGCGATATTTGACCAGCCTTTCAAAGTATTCCAGCCACAGGATGCCGTAATGGCTGCCTGGCGCTCATTCAATGGTCAGCGATTTGGCGCGGATGCGATGTACACCGGTCAAAATAAAGGCACGGCAGCCCGGATCACCGTTTGGGTCAAACCCGGGGAAGTCGCCGCCTCGAAAGAGAAAAAGAAGAAAAAAGACCGCGAGGAGGCTGATAAAAAGGACAAACCCGGCGACAAAAAAGCAACGCCCGAAGCGAAACCCAAACCCGACAAAGCGACCGTGCTGATCCAGTCCATGAGCGGCGACACCCTGCGCCGTTTCAAGACGGATATGGATACCTGCTTCAATTACATCTACTGGAATTTCGATACCCGCGGCGTTCGTTTCCCGTCCAACAACGATCCGCGACCCGATCAGCTGGAGCCCGGAGGCGGTCCGCGCGTGCTGCCCGGAACGTACAAAGTCACGGTCCTTTGGGGCGATTACCGCGACTCGACGATGTTGACCGTCCTGGATGATGCCCGACTCGACATCACCCCTGGTCAACGGCAGATGCAGAACGAGTTGACGCGAGAGTTGTACAAAACCGTAGAAAAGGCCACCAAAGCATATGACCGGCTCAGGGAAGCGGAAAAAACGCTCCGCCTGGTGGAAGATCAGTTGGCGAACGTGCCCGACAGCACGAAAAAGGAAGTATTAAAAATGGGCAAGACCCTGCGCGACAGTATTGGAGTATTGAAGGAGGCGTTTTTTCAGCAAAAGGAAGGCAAAGGGATACAGCGCAATCCGGAAAACCTGAACGCCAGGTTTTGGACCGCATTCAGTTATCTGCAGCCCGGAGAAGTGATGCCCAACCAGAATGCCCGTATTGCCATGGCCAGTGCTCAACTTGAAACCGACAAGGTCGTGGAACGCATCAATGCGTTGTTTGAAGGCCCCTGGAAAGAATTCAGGGTGAAAGCCGAGGCGGTCAAATATTCCTTGTTCAAGGATTATGACCGATTATAGCCTCTTTAACCTTGTTCTTTATGGCAGGTTGCCCACGTTTACGAAACTTTGAAAGTTTCGTAAACGACTCGATTTGCCCACGTTTACGAAACTTTGAAAGTTTCGTAAACGACTCAATTTGCCCACGTTTACGAAACTTTGAAAGTTTCGTAAACGACTCAATTGCAACTAATCTCCGGGCAGCGCTTTTGCAAAGTCCCTGCATCTATGCCACTACTTTCACCTTTAATGCTCACCAATTCATGAAAAAACTGTTTTACCCCCTGCTCTTCTTGCTTGGCGCTGTGGCTGCAACATCGGCTCAAAGCGCCCTATTTATTGACACCACCATCGCCCCGCAGCAAATGGTGGAAGACTTTTTCAACACCTCGCAGGTGACGGTTTCCAACGTTGCTTTCACCGGGGATCCGGCTTCCTGCGGCTACTTTGAAGCGGCCAACACCGACCTCGATCTGATTGCAGGCATCATGCTCAGCAGCGGTCGCTGCGCCGACGCTGCGAATACGCCGGATGTTTTTGCTTCCACCTCGCTCAATTCGGCAGGCGACCCGCAACTGGACGTGCTGACATTGGCCCCGACGTTCAATGCCTCTGCCCTGGAATTTGACCTCGTCTCGCAAACGGATACCCTCTGTTTTATTTATCGCTTCGGCTCGGAAGAATATCCTGAATACGTCGGAACGAACTTCAACGACGTATTCGCCTTTTTTGTGACTGGTCCAGGCTACGCCGACAACACGAACATTGCCCTCGTACCGGGTACTTCGACGCCCGTGGCGATCAACAACGTCAATCAAAACCTGAACACGCAGTACTACGTCGAGTACGACTCGACCGGCGGCGCGGACGCGGTGTATGACGGGTTTACGACCACTTTGCCGGCTAAATTTGTCGTTCAGCCGGGTTCCACTTACCACGTCAAATTGGCCGTCAGCGATGCCAGCGATGCCATTTTTGACTCCGGCGTGTTTATTGCCATCAATTCCCTGGGCGGCGACAGCCTGCTGTCGCCGGTGGCCGGAATGCTCGCGCCGGTGGTCGACGGCAATACCGTTTCTTTTACGAATACCAGCCGCTACGGCACTTCCTGGTCATGGGATTTCGGCGACGGCACCACGAACAACGAACGCAATCCGGCGCCCCACACTTACCCGCAGTTTGGTCCCAACGGCGATGAGCGCACAACGTATATCGTCACACTCATCACGACCAACTACTGCTGTGCCGACACGACCACTTTCACGGTCAATATAGGGTCGAGTGGATTGGATGAAATCACCCGGCAATCTTTTCAACTGTCGCCCAATCCTGCGGAAGATTTTCTGCTGGTTCAACCGGTTTCAAACGACCAATTCGCCCTTCGGATCAGCGACCTGACGGGCCGTTTGTTGTACTCGGACCAGGCAGCCGGAGCCTTGCGCATCGACCTGGCGAATTACCTGCCGGGCGTGTATGTCCTTGAATTTCAGCATGGTAACCAAAGTGCAGTACAACGTTTTGTCAAAAAATAATCCCTGTTTGTTGTTAAATAGGGAAAAGAAAAGCCCGGCGGTATTACATCGCCGGGCTTGCTATTTATACTGCTAAAAAGAGAATCAAATTACTGTTTGCCGGGGTCCGGGAGATCGGGAAGCGGTGGCGCTTTCTGACGTTCCAGGGCGGAGGGCAAAGGTTGTAGGGGAACAGCCCAGGCGCCTCTTTTGTTGCGCAGCACCGTGGTATTGGGTTCGATGGGTGGGCTGCCCGGCAGGGGAGCGCTTTTGGTACGTTCAGCAGGCTCGCCGGAGTGGTTGACCCACCTTTTTTCGGTGTCCTGGCGATTGTCCGAAGGGACGGCCGTCGGCTTCGGAGCGGGAGGCTGTTGTACCGCAGATTTTTTAGCGGATCGCGGCGGCTCGACCATTTGGGGGACTGAAGCCGTTTCAGGTGCGGGCGCTATGGCCGGTTCGTTTACCGGTGTTACCTCGGAGTTAGGGGCAGAAGTGACTTGTTCCGTGCCGGTTGTCGATTGGTGTTCAGCCCGTTTCTGGGGCTGAGCCAATGCGAAATAGAGCCCGAGGGCAATGGCAATGGCACCGGAAGCCAGCAGCAGAATTTGTCCGCCAGACCAACCGGAGCGCGGCGGTTTTATACGGGTCTGCACGTGCTCCCATACGCGATCGGAAGGGGTGTCCCAGCCCGTCGCACCGGCAGAGTCCGGCAGATCGTCGAAGGTTTTGCGAAACAGGTCGTCGAGCGAATTGAAATCTTTTTGTTCAGCCATGTGGGTCGGTTCAGGGCGATTATTCAGGTGATAAAGGACTTGTCCAGCATTCTTTTCAAAAATTCCCTCGCCTTAAAGAGCTGACTTTTACTGGTGCCAATGGATATACCGAGTTGATCGGCGATTTCTTCATGGCTGTACCCGTCAATAGCGTAGAGGTTGAATACGGTTCGGTATCCGGGGGGCAGTTTTTGCAGGTATTTCAGGAGTGTTTCAGCATCGAGGTTGGAAGCGAAATCTTCTTCGGTGCGGAAACGGTTTTCAAAAGGCATAAAATCGCCGGTATCACGCAGGAAATCGCGTTGACGGCGGAGGTGGCTCAAAGCAGTATTGACCATGATGCGGCGAATCCAGCCGCCCAAAGCCCCGTCTCCCCTGAACTGCCCCATGTCGCGATATACCCGGATGAAACCGTCCTGCAGCATGTCTTCGGCTTCGGCGCGGTCGCGGGCAAATCGAAGCAGTACACGGAACATCGGAACGCTGTACTGTCGGTACAAAGCGGTCTGATGTTGTGGGCTGCCACTTAGTACGCCACTCACCAGTTCCTGGTCGCTCATTTGCTGCATAGGGTCTTGCGGATGCTTGTGTTGGTGATGTTCGAAAAAAAATGGTTGCCCGGAAGGAAAAATATTTTTTGACGCCGGCTTTTCAGCTTCAAAGTTCGGGCCTGTGGCGCTGGAATTTGCCCTATTGTTTCAGAATTAATGGAAATGACCAAATCGGGGGGGACTGCAATCAGTTTTCTTCCAATTGTATGTGCAGGGCTACTTTAAACATGCCATTGCTGCGGGACAGATCCAGCTGGTGCTGTTCGGGGTAAATCAGATCCAGCTGCCTGCGGATGTTTTTCAGGCCAATGCCTTCGCCGTTGGGATTGGGGAGCCCCGGGTCGCCTTCGTCCGTATTTTCAACAGAAAAGGATAAGTTATTGTTTTTCAGATGCAAATCAATATGAATGCTCGCCTGGCCGGTGGTATTGTGAGCGCCGTGTTTGAAACTGTTTTCCACAAAAGGCAGGAGCAGCAAGGGCGCGATAGAGGCGCCGGGCTGATCGAGGTCGGAGCTGTAAGTGACGCGAAGTCGTTCGTTGTAGCGCAATTTTTCGAGCTCGATATAGTCCTGAATCACCCGGGCTTCATCGGCTACCGAAATGCGCGGCGAGCGGCAATCGTACAGCATGAACCGCATGATTTTGGACAACATCATGATGGCGTCGGCCGTGCGGTCGGATTTTTTACGGGCCAGTACGAACAGGTTGTTCAGCGTGTTGAACAAAAAATGCGGATTGGTCTGGGCGCGCAGGAAATTGATTTCAGACTGCAGTTTTTCGCGGATAAGTTGCTGCTCAAAATCCCGGCTTTCATAATGCACCCGGATGAGTTTGATGGTCGTTGCTGCCGCCGAAGTGATAAAAATGTCAAATGCGGTGAGCAGCAAGCCCCGAGCATCCAGAAGATAAAAATTTTGTCCCGGCCTGAACAAGGGGATATACAGGTACACCAGCACCACGCGGTATGCCAGCATGGTCACGGTAAAGGCGCTGAACAGCGCAAAAACCAGTTGGGAAAGTTTGTTCCGTTCGAGGTACAACGGAATGATGTAGTAAAAAACGAAGTAGGTGAAAGCCATTTTCACCGGCAGGTTGAACGCTTCTCCAACCAGGGTGCCCCAGAACGCCTCTTCCAGCGGCTGGCGGTACATGGCGCAGGTCAATGCGGCGTTCAAGGGTACATAGACGGCCCAAAACAAGACGTGCAGGCTAATTCGATTCCAGTTCAAGCGTGCCATTCGACTGTAGTGAAGCCCGGCGCGGCCGTCAGCGTGTAAAGCGAACGGTCGCGCAGGCGGATTTCTTTAATGGGTATCTCCTCACCGTCCACCGTGCAGCTTTTGACGTAAGTCGGGAAGCCGACGAGGTAAATTTTCACAGATTTATAAGGCGGGTTCCACTGACCTTCGGCGCTTTGGCGCAGGATGTAGTGGCCGTTTTTGCCTTCCGTTTCAAAGGTTTTCAGGCAAAATTCGCCGCTTCGGTACCCGTAGCCATCTCCTTCGTCCTCGTACAAATGGCTGGTTTCCAGCCCGTTTTTGTAATAAACGTATAAGGTTAGCTCTTCCACGGGGCGTTCTCCCGTCCATTGCCGCGGCGGGTAAACGGGCATCACGGCGCCTTCGCGCACAAAAAACGGCACCTGGTCGGGCATCAGGTTGATGAACATTTCACCGGCGGCCGGATGGCCGGTCCAGAAATAATACCAGTTGCCTTGCGGCAGATTCACCATTTGCCTTTGTTGTTTGGGTTGCACCACCGGGCTTACCCAAAGGTGCTCGCCAAACAAAAAGTCGCGTTCCTGGTCGATCAGTTTTGGGTCGTTCGCATCTGCAAAAACGCTATGCCGGATCACAGGAGTACCGTCCTGCGCATGCTGCCAGAAAGCCGTGTAGATGTAAGGTAGCAGTGCGTAGCGCAGGTCGATCGCTTTTTTGGCCAACTCTGTGGTTTTGTCCCCAAACGACCAGGGTTCGCGGTCGGAAGTGTGCAATTCGGGGTCGGCCAGCTGCGCCTCATCCATGATGGCCGTATCGCCGGCCGTGTGTCCGCCCATGCTGTGCATGCGCATCAGCGGGTGAAAAACGGCCAATTGCAGCCAGCGCACGAACAATTCGGGGTCCAGTTCGCCAGCGAACCCGCCGATATCGGTGCCGCAGAAGGAGAAGCCGGAGACCGACAGCCGCTGACACTGGATGTTGGCGATTTGGAGGTGCTCCCAGCTCGACAGGTTGTCGCCGGTCCACACGGCGCCGAAACGCTGTCCCCCGCTGAACGTGGCGCGGGTGAGCAGGAAGGGCCGTTTGCCGGGTTGAAGGCGTCGGAGCCCGTCCCAGGAGGCCCGGGTCATTTGCATGCCGTACACGTTGTGGGCCTTGCGGTGACTGGCGGGCGCCCCGTCGTGGCTGTGTATCACGTTGTCGGGCAGGGTTTTGTGATTGACGTGGAACACCGCCGGCTCATTCATGTCGTTCCAGAAACCTGATACGCCCAGTTTTAGGTACAAATCGGTGTACAACCCCGCCCACCAGTCGCGCACTTCCGGATCGGTAAAATCCGGGAAAGCGCAGAATCCCGGCCATACCGGCCCCTTGGCCACCTCGCCGTCGGCCGTTTTGATGAAATAATTTTTTTCCAAACCCTCACTATATATCGTGTAAGCCGGGTCTTCCTTGATACCTGGATCAATCATGACCACGGTTTGAAACCCGATCACTTTGAGGTCTTCGATGAGTCCCTTGGGATCGGGGAAATGCTGTTTGTCCCAGGTAAAGCAGCGAAACCCGTCCATGTAGTCGATGTCGAGATAAATGGCGTCGCAGGGGATCGATTTTTCCCGAAATGTGCGGGCGATCTGGAGTACCCTGCTGTGCGGATAATAGCTCCAGCGGCACTGGTGGTAGCCCAGGGCCCACAGGGGAGGCAGTTCGAGTTTGCCCGTGAGCCGGGCGTAGGCGCGGCTTACGTCGACAGGTTCGGGACCGTAGAGAAAGTAGTAGTTCAATTCTCCGCCTTCGGCCCAGAACTCGATGGATTCCGTTTCCTGTGTGTCGAAATCGAAATGGGTTTTAAAAGAATTGTCGAAAAAAATACCGTAAGCGAGGCCCTGACTCACCGCATAATAGAAGGGCACAGCCCTGTACAGCGGGTCGCTTTCGCGGCCGAAACCGTAAGCATCGGTGCACCAGAGTTCGAATTTTTGGCCGTGCAGATTGGCGCCGCAGGTTTTGTCGCCAAGGCCGTAGAAAGCTTCTTTCCGGTGACATTTTTTGCTCATGCGCAGGTCGCACCAGCCTTGCATGATGGTTCTTTTGGCCGAAAAGCCCGCTGCATCGGCGCAGAGGGTGCGGTCGTTCTGATCGTAAAACCGCAGGCGCATGCCCGTTTTGGCGATCACGATCTGCAGGACTTCTGAGGAAAGCAGGTATTCCGTTTCGGTCTCATCCAGGGTCACGGTCACCTTTTCGGGCTGGAAGCCCGGGTCGATGGCGTACGAAAAATCGCGGCTGAATTGCCCGTCGGGGCTGTATCGAAGTCGCACCATACCGGCGGCAATCACCTGCACGCGCAGGGTCACGGCATTTTGGCAAATGAATTCATAGGCGCCGTCGCGCCAGCGCACGGCAGCCACTTCGTCCGGCGTAACGATCTGATACACATCGTCGTAACGGGTGCTCACATCGGCAAAAGAATAGTCGATCTCAGTCGGTGCGGCGGCAATTTTTTCGCCGGCGGGCAATTGTGGGATGGGTTCGTCTTCCTGCATAGTTTTCGGCTCGCGTCAAAGTTGCCCCAAAAATCTACTCTTTCCGTCAAAGCGCGAAAACAAAGGGCGGACCCTTGGGTCCGCCCTGCCACAAAATGGGTCCGATAGGTAGGTATTAGAAAAATAGCGTCGCGTTGAGATGGAACCGCCAGAGCGGCCCCAAGCCATTGCTTGTTGGCGTTTGCGCGTAGGAGCCCGAATCGAACTGTGCCGACTGTTTGCTGCCGGCCACGCCATCGGGAAGAAACTGCGCCTGCATCCCAAATTCGAATCGCCACGTGGGTTTGAAACCGGCGCCGGCCACCAGGGATGTTTGCCAGCGGCGCACGCGCTGGTTGGCCAGGTAATCGAGGCGATTATTCGGATCGCTGATCTGGTTTTGGTACGGTTCAGGATAGTTGATAGCGGCGGTACGCCGTCCGGTTTCTACGTGGATCGTGTGCGCCAATGCGCCGCCGCCGTAAAGCCGCCACTGCCTGTGTGGCTGCCACCAAACGAGCACGGGCATTTCGAGCCGGTGGATCGCCGACACTTGGGTGTATACCTCTGCCGCCACGTAATTCGTGTATGATCCTGTAGTCGGCGCAATGACATCTTCAACAATGACGAAACCATCGTTTGCGAGGGTGTCATAAACTGCCGGGGCGTTGACGATGGCCTGACTGGCCAGTGGCAATTTTTCATAGCCGTAAGCCACACCCGAACGCAGACCCCAGCGCCGGCTCAGGCGGAGGTCGGTGGTGAAGCCCAGGGAGCCACCGTTCAGCCCCTTGAAATTATTGGTATTCGCAGCAGCCGTCAGACCGAAGTCCCAGCGGGAGTCACGGTGCCGCGCAACCGCTGCAGCGGCATTTGCCCGCTGTACGTCCGGAAACACCGGCTCTTTTGCTTCGACCGGGAATGGCCCGACGGGCAGCAGGGATAGCGTCGGCGGCCAGTTTGGGAGTTGTGCCGTTGCGGTCGTATTGAATTGAATTTCAGTTTTTTCTGCAAAACTGTTTTGCGGGGTTGCCGAAAAATCGGGACTGCCCGTGGCGGCAGGCTGCATTGGCGTCTGTGCCGGTAACTGTGCCGGAGGACGCACTCCGCTTCTGATCGCAAGCTGCCTTGTGTGGTTGGCGCCAACCCTCGGGCCCATCGCCGGGAATCCCGAACCCGCCGCCGTTATCTGCCTGTCGGCTGGTACGGAAGCTGGCGCGTAAGCCACTGGTCCTGTGGGTTTCGGCGCAGTTTCGGAAGGTTTCGCCGGATGTTCGACACTGGTGGCGGGCCTCGTCGTCTGCCAATACGCCGCAGCCCCGCCGGTCAGCAGTGCGGCAGGGAGCAGCCACCACAACCAGAAGAAACGCCGTCGTTTGCGCTTTTGCGGCATTTCCCGGTCCAGGGTTTTGCGCATATCGTCCCAGCCGCGATTGGCGAGGGATTTATCCGGGTTAAAAAATCTGTTTTTCATGTTCTTTCTCGTTGATCCGGTTTTGGGGCTGAACAGGTTTCCGGCAAGCAGGCGGGTTATTCCCGGGCGATCCGGCGTTCTTCGCGGCGTACGTGTTCGCGCAATTGATCGCGCAGTTTTTGCCGCGCGGTCGACAGGTGCCATTTGGAGGTTCCTTCGCTAATCGACAGATTTTCAGCGATTTCCGCGTGGGAATAGCCTTCGATGGCATACAGACGAAACACCTCCTGCGACATGGGCGGCAGCGTGCGCACGGCCCGCAGGATGTCTTCTTCATGAAAAACATCGTTGGACTGATCGGCCACCGCATCGTCTCTTTCTTCAAAAACCAGGAAATGGGTGTAGCGCGCATTGTCGCGGAAATAATCCGCGAGGCTGTGCCAGATCAGGCGCCGCACCCAGCCTTCGAAGCTGCCACGAAAAGCGAACGTGTGAATCTTTTGAAAAACGCGCAGGAAGCCCCGGTTCAGGATATCGAGCGCAATCTCGTCGTCGCGGGTGTGTCGGCGGCACATGCGCAGCATTTCCGGAAAAAAACGCCGGTACAGGGCCTCCTGGGCGAGGCGGTCGTTGTCGGCACACGCGGCAACGAGTTCTTCGTCTGTGTAGCGTTTTTTTCCGAAAAGATTCATCGTCAGAGCAAAAGTCCAAAACCCAGTTCAAATCGTTGGTGCAGTATACGGTCTTTCCCATAGGAGAAATCCCAAATATTCGTCCAGTCCCGGTTCTGCCGCTGAAATCGAAGTCCGCCGTACATGCAGAAGTTGTTACCCATGCGGTAGCCCAATTGCAGTTGGGCGAGCCAGCCGCCTTCCCAGTTTTCCGTGAAGCCCTGCCGGTCTTCCGCACCTCCGCCGGCAAATCCCCAGCCGGCGCCTGCCGCGTAAAAGGGCGTGACCGGTTTGGCCAGGAAATAGCCGCGCGCTTCCACAAAAACGGGATACGTGGGCTGGTTGATGTTGTGCAAATAAGGCGAATAAGTGTCCACGCCAATCCCCAGTCCCACGCCGATCCAGCGCGAAAAGGCGTACCCTGTGATGTTGTGCAAGGAATAGCCCGTTGCTACGCCGCCCCGCCATGTATTGCCCGCCAGGTACGACAGTTGGGTCGCATTGAACCAGCCGCGCTCCTGAAAGGAATACGGTTTAGGCGCTGCAATGTTGCGTGCGGAACCGGTGTCGGGGCATTTCTGGATCACCCGACGCACTTTTTTTTGCGACAAATGCAACGTCATTCCGCTCCAGGTCTGGATCACCAGGGGCCCTTCCAGGGTCTGTTCAATCACTTTTCCGCGATAAATGCTGCCGTCGCGCAGGTAAACAATGTCCGTACAGCCTTCATGTTGGGCGGGTTGCTGAGCCTGGCCAATCAAAGGCAACAATGCGGTAAAAAAGAGAAGAAAGGGTTTCATGCGACAGAGAGATGGATTGATCCAATACTGGACTTCAGTTCAAAAATGGCTCATGCAGAAACGTCTGGAATGTTTATTCGACCGGAATGGTGCTGATCTGTTTCGGTTCCGCCGGGTTGCTGACGTCGAACTGGAGAAAACCGCCGTCGCCGATCACGAGCAGGAGATCATTGCCGAGGGAGATTGCATCGGTTGTTTTAAGGTCTTTCAGGTGTGCCACTTGTTTCAAA
Organism: Saprospiraceae bacterium; assembly: GCA_044224705.1. Classification (GTDB taxonomy): domain Bacteria; phylum Bacteroidota; class Bacteroidia; order Chitinophagales; family Saprospiraceae; genus M3007. The sequence continues at coordinate 1,157 of JBGAJY010000038.1, read as the reverse complement.
TTATCAGGTGCGGACTTGTCATACACCTTCAGTCCGTCGTCGCAGAGGTACAGGAAATCACCGCTGACCGACAGCCCAAAGGGGCGTTGCATCGGGTAAATGGCGGTCACCGAAGCGGACGGCAGGCCTCGGATATCGACCACTTCCAGTTGGTTCAGGGTGCCGTTGCAGGTGGTTCCGTCGTGCAGGGTGACGTAGGCGTGGGTATCGTCGCAAACCACCGGGTCGCAGCCCGTGGCATGCCAGAACGTCGATTCCAGCACCGGGTGACTCGGATTGCTGTTGTTGAAAATGAACACGCCTTGTTGCGAGCCGACGAACAAGCGGTCTTTCCATGGGAAAATCGTTTCGATATTCCAGCCCAGAAAAACGGAATCGGAGACCGAAGGGCACTCGGGGGCGCTCAGCGACCAGGATTTGAGCGAATTGATGTCGATGGTGTACAGGAACTGGTCATACAATCCGAAGCGCGAGTACGAACCGGCAATACCTGCGGGTACGCTGGAACCGCCGTTGCTGTTAGCCCCATCGAAGGCAGCATCTACCAGAATCACGTCGCCCTCCGTAAACCAGCCGTTGTTCCAGCGGTTATCGTCGCAGGCAAATTCTTCGGTGACTTCCGTCTCCTCATAACCCACCAGCCAGCCGCGCAGCGGGTCGTAGCCGTAGAGCGAAAAGGCATTTTCACGGGTACATACCAGTTGCGGGTTTTGGATGTCCTGAAGATCGATGGTCAGCAGGTTGATGTACTGGTCGGCATACAGGTACCTGCCGCGCACGGCCATGTCGACATTTCCAGCTATGCTCCAGAATGCCGTTTGGACCGGGTGGGTGGGGTCGCTGTTGTCAATTACGTGAATACCCTCGTTCTGTTCATTGATGAGCAGGTAATGGTCGAAATAGTAAATCTTGCCCGGGTGGGTCAACGGACGGGGCGATTGCACCTGGAAGCCCAGGTTGCATTCGGCTGCGGTTTTAAAAATGGGGTCGTAGCGCTTGTAGGTCTTCGTGGTGGTACAACGGTCGCGCAGGCACCCGGACAACAGAACTGCAATGCTGATGCAGAACAATGCCGGAAGTACGATTTTGAATTTCATGGCAAACAGTTTTGTGTGAACAGAATGGTGTTTGTCTGCCAAGACAGCGGGTGGGGGGCA